>DATFKQ010000051.1:0-2959 GCA_035268565.1 Desulfotignum sp.
TGTTGAACCATTTCGATTTATTGACTTTTCCTACAACAACCCATGGATTTGCATAGGCAAATCCCAAATGTCACAGTAATTGTCATAGCAGTGTCACAGCTCGGTGTCACAGTTTGTCTTAGCTACCCTGATAAGACATAAAAACGTGTCGGGTCTGTAGGACCTGTTCCGGCTTCTTTGATCATACCTTTGTCGGAAAATGCTTTCAAGTCTCTCTGTAGACTGCGCCGGTTCACTTCAGGGCAAAGCTCTTCAAAGTCTTTTATAGTGAGCTTCCCATGGGTTAATAGAAATTCCATGGCCTTTCCTTGCCGCTCATTTAACCCGTATTTTTGAACCATAACATCTCTTCGGATTACCCGTTCGCCACGTTCTTTGACCTCAATCATTTGAGTTTCCAGACCAGTGATGAAATACTCCAGCCATCCGGTCATATCCATGTCGTTTTCACGAACGCTTTGAATTTTTTTATAAAAAATCGGTCGGTCACGGTCATAATATTCACTGATGGTGAACAGGCGTTTGAAATCATACCCGGCCTTGTAAATACAGAGAGTTGACAATAACCTTGACATTCGCCCGTTACCGTCAAGGAACGGATGAATGTGGACCAGTTGAAACTGGGCAGGCGGTCCGTGAGGTTCTACAGACGGCCCCGGGCTGTTTTTCAATAATACTGACCCAGCCCGGCGTTCATCCGCTCAAATCCCTGAATCTTTGCAAACAGATCATCAGGCGGGTACTCACCTGCCGTATCTGGGATGCTGCCTGCCTGGAGATGAATAAACCGGCGGGCAAATGCCTGTATCCGGTCTCCCTGCAGGCGGATTTCCGGTTGGGCCGGATATTTTTCAATCACCACCTTTTTTTTGCGGTTCAAAGGGATTTCTTTGAAAGCATGTCTGAAGGATACGGATGATTTCACGGAGGTGGCGGTGTAGGCAACCGTCAGGGCAATACTGGAAAAATCGATACAGGGCCAGAGGGAGGCGGCGAAAAACAGCTGGTCCCCGTTTTTGGCCAGGTGCCAGAGTGCCGGGTCTTTGGCCTGCAGCAGAAGCTGGTGATGGACCGCCAGAACGGCCGGTTTTTCCCCGGTGATGCCCATGGTCCGGATATGCCCGGTGGCGGTGATATCCTGATACGGGGCTTTGATCAGCAGGGCATTGCGGGTAAATGCCCCGGCCCGCTGAAACTGGTGGCGGAAGGCAAAGGAGCAGTAATTGATGGGCAGGGCGATGTTGTTTTCCAGGGCATACCGCATCAGTTCCAGGGCGGTGAGTTCGGTTTCCAGGACCGTGGCCCTGGGACCGTGCACAAAGGTATAGCCCCGTTTGATCAGCCGGGGCAGGTTATGCGGTGTGCACCGCAGCTGGTGGAGATTCAGATAATCGACCCCCTCGTCATACAGCTGTTTGATCACCTGCCGGGTGTTTTCCAGATCTTCCGGGATGGCCGGAATCTCCACGGTGACACAGGGAATGATGCCCACCGCTTTTTTCAGGGCATCCAGGCGGTAATGGTCTGCACTGATATCAAAGCGGATCTCATCCAGGCCGTTATCTGCCAGCATTTTCAGTTTATCTTCGGTCACCAGAAGGCCGTTGGTGTACATCCAGATATACAGGGGGCCGCTTATTTTCGCCCGCAGGGCCTTGAGATACTGCACCACCCGGTCAAAGGTCATGAGGGGTTCGCCCCCGCTGAAGCTCACCGCCCTGATACCGAAAGCACGGACATAATCCACGTATTCACCAGGGGTCTTGAATTCCAAAGAACTGGTCATGGGCAGCCCTTTTTGATTCTGGGTGGAGGGACAGTAAAAACACCGGGCATTGCAGATGCCGTTGATGAACAGACAGGACCAGTCTCCGCTGCCGCACAGGCGGCACCCCGGCGACATGCCGTGGGTAACCAGCTTGGTGCGGGCAAACCGCCATTCCGGACCTTTGCCCTGGTGTTCAAAAATTTGGGTTATCAGGTTTTCCCGGACCCGTGATGCCGCCTGTGCTTTTTCCGGAGTCAGCCAGGTCATGGTGTCGTATGCATCTGTGTATTCTTCTTTGGTCCGGCTGATGGTGCGGGCCATATCCATTTCTGCCATTGTGTGTCAACCTCCGATTCAGATAAAGGCTGTCCATATAAGCATACTGTATGCCATACCGGATCAAGGCATAAAATACGCATAAAAACAGGGGGATGTGAAAACCATCGCCCCTGGCACACAGGTGGCGCAGAGAGAAAAACCAGACACTTCAAGACCTGTATTAAAAAAAATGGAAGCAGAATGTCTGGTTTACGGGAGGTTTTTTTGTATCACAACCGTATCCTTCGGCTGTTTCATCATATCAAATGCAGTGAACCGCAGGGTATCGCCATCCACCCGGATGGTGTGAAACAGCATCTCTTCTGATGCGGTTCTGGCCATGAGGTGGCCATACCGGTCACTGACTGGATAAAATTTGGGTCCGCTGTTGGAGATGATGTACACTGTGCCTTTTTCCCTGCCGGCTGCAGGCCGGTTGTTTTTCAGGGCAACGGTTCTGGCATACCCATGGTCATGGCCCTGGAGCACCAGATCCACGGCAAACCGGTCAAATACCGGCACAAGCATCTCCTGGAATGTGGTGATGTGCCGGCGTGTGGATATGGGATACACCGGCTGATGAATGGATACAATGATCCATTCAGGTGTGTTCTGAGACAGGATGGTTTCCAGCCATGCCGCCTGGGTCTCAACCTGTTCATTACCGTTGAGGACAATGAAAAACACCCCCTGGTATGCAAAATAGTACACCGTTTCTTCAAGACCCGGCGGGCCGTTGTCCGGCAGGGTGAACATGGGCCGCCAGAACGGGGTTATCAGCCGTTTTTCAGGCGGGGTGATCCGGGGATCCGGATATTCATGGTTTCCCGGCACCGGCACCAGGGAAAAGGTTTTGGCCATCCAGGACAGGGC
>DATFKQ010000052.1:0-29971 GCA_035268565.1 Desulfotignum sp.
CCGCCCAAAGGAGAAGATGAATATGAAGCACCCTCCTGGAGACGGTCCAATGCCTTCAAGCATGTGGGCGCGGAATGTAAACACGTCATGGAAAAAGTGGGCATTATTGATCTGACCCGGTTTGCCAAAACAAAAATTGCAGGACCAGGCGCCAAAGCCTGGCTCAACAAGATGACCTGCCAGAAGGTACCGGAAAAAGACGGCCGTATTGCTTTGAGCCCCATGCTGGACCATAACGGCAGTTTCAAGACCGACATGACCGTGACCCGGGTCAATGAAAATGAATTTTTCTGTGTCACAGCCTCGGTTGGTAAAAAACACGATCAGCACTGGATGATTGAAAATCTGCCCCAGGACGGTTCCGTAGGCATGGAAGACATCACCTATCAGATGGGGTGTCTGGTACTGGTGGGACCCAAATCCCGCGAAGTGCTGGCCAAAGTGGCTTACGACGATGTTTCCAATGACGTCTTCACGTTCGGCACCTCACAGGAGATTTACGTGGGCCGGACCAAATGCCGGGTCAACCGCATGAACTATGTGGGTGAACTTGGATTTGAGATCTTTCATCCCATCCAGCAGCAGATCACCTTGTATCACGCCCTCATGGAAGCAGGGGCAGACTTTGACATCCGGCTCATCGGCATGCATGCCATGGATTCCATGCGTCTGGAAAAAGGATACCTGGCATGGAAAAGTGAAATGAACGTGCATCACACACCCCTGGAAACCAATGTGGCCTGGACCGTGAAAATGGACAAGGAGTTCAACGGCAAAAAAGGCATTGAAAAGCAGAAAAATGAGGGCATTGCCCAGAAACTGGTGTGCATGGTGGTGGATGCCACGGATTCGGATCCCTTCGGGTACAACCCGATTTTCCATGGAGAGGAACGTATCGGCATGACATCTTCCGGCGGATACGGCCACCGGGTTGAAAAAAGCATTGCCCTGGGGTATGTTAAAACACAGTTTGCAGAAATTGGCACAAACCTGGATGTGGAGATTCTGGGACGTAAACGCAGTGCCCGGGTTGTGGCCATGCCCCTGTATGATCCTAAAAACGAAAAAATGAAAAGTTAAAATCGAATTTTTAGAGGTAAAATATGAAAATTTGTGTGTGTGTAAAACATGTGCCTGACACGGCAGCCACCATAAAAATTGAAGGTGAAAACGCATTCAGGGATTCGGAAATCAAGTTTGTTGTCAATCCTTATGATGAATACGGGGTGGAAGAGGCTGTCAAGCTGAAGGAAAAAAACGGCGGTGAAGTGGTCATCGTTACTGTGGGAAAAGCAGAAGCCGCCGCCACCATCCGGTCTGCCATGGCCATGGGCGCTGACCGGGCCATTCTGGTAAAAACAGACAGCCAGTTCCTGGATGCCTCCCTTACAGCCAAAGCATTAAAGGCTGCCATGGAAAAAGACGGGCTGCCGGATATGATATTCACCGGCAAAGGCTCTGTGGATACTGAAAGTTTCCAGACCCAGTACCGGCTGGCCCATTCCCTTGGCATGCCTGTGGTCAATGAGGTGAGCACCCTGTCTGTGGACGGGAAAAAAGCGGTTGCTGAGCTGGAAGTCGGCGGCGGGGACAAGCAGGTCATCGAAATAGACCTTCCCTGTGTTATCGGGGCCACAAAAGGGCTGAATGAACCCAGATACCCCAAATTCCCGGACATCATGAAGGCCAAGAAAAAGAAAATTGACGAGATGTCCCTTGCAGATCTTGGCCTGGATGCCTCTGCTCCGGGCGTGACCGTGGAAAAGCTGGAACCTGTGCCTGAAAGAACCGGTGCAAAAATGATTGAAGGATCAGTGGAAGAACAGGTAACCGAACTTATCCGGGTCCTGAAAGAAGATGAAAAGGTTTTATAAAATAAGGAGACAGATGTTATGGCCAGTACTGGCATATTAATTGAGACTGAAAACGGTGCAGTCAAGGAAACCTCTCTGGGAGTGATGACAGCTGCAGCGGGTCAGGAAATAATCGCACTGGTTACAGATGCAGATCCGGCAGGCCTCAAGGACAAACTTGCTGAATATGGTGCGGCAAAAATCGTAAAGCTGACAGCTTCCGGTAAAGATGTGTCTGCCAGCCCGGATCTTGCGGCCCGTGCCCTGGATGCGGCTGTGGGAAAATACAGCCTTACCGCACTTCTGGGAACCGCATCCACTACCGGCAAAGATGTGTTTGCCCGCGTTGCAGCCATCATGGACCAGCCATTGGTGTCTGACTGTGTTGCCCTGGATATTCAGGCCAAAACAGCAAAAAAATCCCATTTTTCCGGTAAAACCTTTGCCTCCTTGAAAGTGGATGCCGCAGTTTTTCTGGCAACGCTCCGGCCCAATGCCATTGAGGCCAAGGCTGCCCCGGCTGCAGGAGAAATTGAAGAATTCCCAGCCGATGTGACCGATCCTGAGCTTCTTATCATCAAAGAGGTGAAAAAAGGTGACAGTGACAAAGTGGACCTCACTGAAGCACCGGTCATTATTACCGGGGGCCGTGCCATCAAGGCAGCGGAGAACTATAAGATGCTGGAGGCCTGTGCCGCTAAAATCGGCGCAGCAGTCGGAGCATCCAGAGCAGCTGTGGATGCCGGCTATGCTCCCCACTCCATGCAGGTGGGACAGACCGGGAAAACCGTATCTCCCAAACTGTATATTGCCTGCGGGGTATCCGGAGCTGTCCAGCATTTTGCCGGTATGAAAACCTCCAAGGTTATTGTGGCGATCAATGAAGACAAGGATGCCCCTATTTTTGCCAAGTGCGATTACGGCATTGTGGGCGATATTTTTGATGTGGTACCTGTAATGACTGAAAAATTATAATTTGAAACAGGACCCGGGACCGGCAGCAGCAGGACCCGGGTCTTTTTTTTAAAACACAGGGGTTACCTGTACCTGTGGGAACCCGGTTACACCGGGATCCTCCAGGAAAAACAGACGGTATAAAAATCAGGTGATGACTGTAATAAGCAGACTATAAAAAGGGGACCACCATGAAACTACTTGTTGCCTATGACAAAAATACCTCTACTTCCAAAGTCCTGGACAAAGCGTTGAACCGGGCCAGAGAATCCAATGCCTATGTATATCTTGTCAGGACCTGTGATCCGGACACCAAAGAACGGGAGATCCAGGAACTGGAACACAGACTCAATGAGATCCGCAAGGAAGTTTTCAAAAAACATGGGGTTGAAAGTGAAACCCATATCCTGATCCGGGGATTGACCCCGGGCGAAGATATTGTGCAGTATGCATATGAAAAAAATGTGGATGAAATCATCATCGGCATCAAAAAGCGGTCCAAGGTGGAAAAGCTGATGTTTGGATCCACTGCACAGTATATCATACTGGAGGCCCATTGCCCGGTATTGACCGTTAAATAACAGGTGTTTTTACCCATGTATTATTTTTATAAAACAAGGAATCCGGAATGAAACATATCAGGCTCCGGTATAAGATCCTGCTGGGCGCATTGCTGCTCGTATTGACAGTGAGTGCGGCCATCACCATGGTTGTGTCGGTGCTTGTGATTCAGCAGAATAAAGACAGTGTTCATTCCTCCCTGGCAAAGTCCCTTTCCGTGATCCAGGATCTTGTTGCCGAGCGCCAGCAGACCTTTGCCGGGGCCATCCAGCATATGGCTGCAGCAAACAAACTGGGGGATGATGTAAAGTTTCTCATGGAATATGCAGACAATGATCTTTCCATGACAGGTAATTCCTATGCCAACATCGGCAAGGCCATTACCAGTACCGGCATGGTTGAAACATTGCGCAATGTGCGTGTATACAGTCAGCAGGGAAAGCTGATATGCTTTTTTGAAAAAACCGGGGACGGCAAATTCCTCATGGGCTTTCTGCACCAGGACAGCTTCCATTACCGCTTGTTTCAGCAGGGAGATGTCTATGATCAGGTAAAAATGACCCAGGCCCCTTCTGTGCAGGAAATTTCTCTTTCATCCACCTATGCAGGTCCGGTGCCGGGCGAGGTGGTTTCGGATTTTACCATTTCCGGCGGTCAGGTCAGTCTGGAAACCCTGGTGCCGCTCCATGCCAATGTGTACAGCCGGGAACTGGAAAAAAGTGTGCCCAGGCAATTTGGATTTGTCCGGGCCGTGCTGCCGCTGGACCAGAAATTTGTGGACCGGATGGGCCGGATTACCGGCATGCAAATGAACTTTTTTGCAGGGGGGGATTTTGCAGCAGGCCATGTGAAGCAATATGAAAAAACAGATCTTAAAATAATTCCCGAAACCACTGAACCCGGCTGGCAGATACAAAACCAGTCCTTGTATTTTTCTGAGGTCATGCTGGATGACACCCTGTATTACCAGTCACTGCTGCCCTTTTATGAGAATGGTGACAGAATCGGCAGTCTTGCGGTCCTTCAGTCCGATGCCCTTGTCAAGGCCAATGCCCGGCAGATGATTACCATGATCAGCCTGGTGGCACTGGCCTGTGTTGTTCTGGTTGTTCCTGTGGCCTGGATCGCGTCGGCCCGTGTGGTGAATCCTTTGATCCGCATTGTGGAAAAACTCCGGGACATTGCCGAAGGAGAAGGTGATCTGACCACCCGGCTGGAGGTTACTTCCAAAGATGAGGTGGGCCAGGTGGCCCAGTGGTTCAACACCTTTATCAATAAAATTCATACCCTGATCCAGGATGTGGCAGTGAATGCCAAAACCCTGAACCAGAATTCCACCACCCTCAAAGAATTGTCCGAAACCATGGCAGCCGGGGCAGAGCAGACATCAGACCGGGCCAATTCCGTATCTGCCGCAAGTGAAGAGATGAGTGTTTCCATGACCTCAGTGGCCGCTGCCATGGAGCAGTCTTCTGCCAGTATGTCTACAATATCGGATGCCACCGGAGAAATGACCAAAACCATTACAGAAGTTTCCCAAAACACCACCCAGGCCCGGCAGATTACAGATCAGGTGGTGGAAAAAACCAGGCATGCATCTGAACAGATCGGAGAACTGGGATCTGCAGCCGATGAGATCGGTCAGGTAGTGGAAACCATCACCGATATTTCCGGACAGGTCAATCTGCTTGCTTTGAACGCCACCATTGAGGCAGCCCGGGCCGGGGAGGCAGGCAAAGGATTTGCCGTGGTGGCAAATGAAATCAAGGGTCTGGCATCCCAGACCGCAACTGCCAGCCATGATATCAAAGAAAAAGTAATCAACATCAGAAATTCCACGGAAAAAACCGTGGCCCAGATTGACGAGGTGTCAGAGGTGGTGAACAAGGTCAATGAAATCGTTCTGGTCATTGCCACCGCAGTGGAAGAGCAGTCAGCCACCACCCGCAGTATGGCGGATAATATCCTTCAGGTTTCTGAGGGGATTGAGAGAATCAACACCAATATCTCCCAGAGTACGTCAGTATCTGCTGAAATTGCCCAGGATATTACCAGTGTGACCGCAGCTGCCGGGGAAATGAGCAAAAACTCCACCTCTGTGGATACCCGTTCCAGCGAATTATCCGATCTTGCACAAACCTTAATGAATCTGGTGAAGAAATTTAAGATTTAGCGCAGAGGTATCATGATGCAATCAGACCCCTTTACGGCCGAAGGTCTGGGGGGGGATATTTTTTAACCATAACCAAAAGGAAAAAGGAGTTGCATTTATGAAAGACAGGTTTGATACTGATTATCAGGTCGGACAGGACAATGTGAAAAAATGGGGCATGGATGTCCATCCCGTTTTTTTTGTCGTGGCCTCTCTGGTCGTCGTTTTTATTGTTTTAACCTTGTGGAATCCGGTGGAAGCCAAAAAGGTGTTTGACGGTTCCAAATCATGGACCATAGAAAATTTCGACTGGTTTTTCATGATTTCCGGGAATGCGTTTGTTTTATACTGTCTGGCCTTGATTATACTGCCCCACGGCAAAATCCGTCTGGGCGGACAGGATTGTAAACCTGAATTCACCCGCATGTCATGGTTTGCCATGCTGTTTGCCGCCGGTATGGGCATCGGCCTCATGTTCTGGAGCGTGGCAGAACCTGTGGCCTATTACACCGACTGGTGGGGTACGCCGTTGAATACCGCCCCCAATACCCCGGAAGCTGCCAGGGCTGCCATGGGCGGCACCATGTTTCACTGGGGATTTCATCCCTGGGCCATCTATGCGGTGACTGCCCTGGCTCTGGGTTTCTGCACCTTTAACAAAGGCCTTCCCCTGACCATCCGTTCCACCTTTTTTCCTCTTCTGGGGGAAAAAACCTGGGGATTGGCCGGTCACATAATCGATATTATTGCCGTTATAGCCACTATTTTCGGCCTGGCCACCTCCCTGGGATTCGGTGCCCAGCAGGCAGCCTCGGGTCTGCACTTTCTGTTCGGGTTTGAAAATACCATCGGACTGCAGCTGATCATCATCGCCGTGGTCACCGGGGTGGCCCTGTTCTCCGTCTACAGAGGGCTGCACGGGGGGGTCAAGCTGTTGAGCAACATCAATATGGTCATGGCAATTATCCTCCTGTTCTTTGTCATGGTGGCAGGCTCTTTTCTCCATTTTTTCACCGGGTTGTTCAACACGTCCCTGGCCTATGCAGAATGGATCATTCCCTTGAGCAACTGGATCGACCGGCCCGATGAAAAATTCTACAAAGGCTGGACCGTATTCTACTGGGCCTGGTGGATTTCCTGGGCACCCTTTGTGGGGATGTTCATTGCCCGTATCTCCAAGGGCCGCACCATCCGTGAGTTCATGGCAGCCGTCCTTCTGGTTCCCACCCTGGTGACCATTGTCTGGATGACGGCATTCGGCGGCAACGCCTTGCTGCAGATTCAGAACGGCATCGGTCAGCTTGCGGAAAAAGGCCTGACTGATGTTTCTCTGGCCATGTTCCAGATGCTGGAAAACCTGCCGTTGACCGGGATTACTTCCTTTCTGGGAATCTGTCTGGTGCTGGTTTTCTTTGTCACCTCATCAGACTCCGGCTCCCTGGTGGTGGATTCCATTACTGCGGGCGGCAAAATTGATGCCCCCCGGTTCCAGCGGATGTTCTGGGCCACCCTTCAGGGTCTGATCGCCGCCTGCCTGCTGGTGGGAGGCGGGGCTGATGCCCTGGGCGCCATCCAGGCGGTGGCGATCACTGTGGGCCTGCCCTTTACCGTGGTCATGATCGTTATGATGATCAGCCTGTATCTGGGAATTCATGATGATTACAAGAAAATGAAAGTCTAACACGGGAAACCCCCAGGCCTGGTGCCCTCCTTATTTTCATTTTTTTGAAGGGAAATGGGGAGCAGGGCACCAGGCGACCAGGTAACCCTAATTCTTTGGATTTGGGCAGCCTGCCTGCCGGAAAATCGGCAGGCAGGCTGTTTATTTTTCCTCTCCGGTGATCATGATGGGCGCAGCATCGAAATCCTGTGCCGACATCATGGATACCACCCGTTCAAATGCACTTTCAATCATCAGCTGTTCCCATCTTTCCAGTTTTGAAAACCGCATGGTAAACCGTTCCTGAAGCAAAGGCGGCACTGCATCCAGCATGGCAATGCCTTTCTGGGTGGGCACAATATCGGTTTTGCGCTTGTCATTGGTACTTCGGTTTCGGGAGAGATATCCTTTTTTTTCAAGGCGCTGGGTGATATCTGTTACTGATGCCTGGCTCAGGCTGACAATTTTGGATACCTGGGTAACCGATATGGGGGCATAAAATGAGACCGCCTGAAGCGTGACCAGCTGGGGGCCGGTGAGACCAAAGTTCTTTTTCAGGACAATGGAATGCTGGTCAATTGCCTGGATAATTTTGCGCAATGAAATCAATAAATTCCGGCACTGCTCATCATTTGCAGCGGTCATTTTGTTTCCCTTTACACCTTGTCATGGTTGCATACAATAATCCGGATGTCCCTATAATTGTATAGCACACGATAAAATAAATCACATGCCCAAATATAAAAATATCACTGTTTTATCTTATTATCAATCAAATACGCTGGTATAAAACCTTGACAAAAATACTTCGATCCCGATATATTACCTGTAATAAATATATTAAATGGTTATTTATCTATGAAAAATGTTATCTGGCACATTCTCAAGCGGATAGGTGCAAGCCTGGCAACGATTTTTGTAATTTCCGTGATCATATTCATCGGAGTGGAACTGCTGCCCGGTGATGTGGCCGATACCGTACTGGGCCAGTCTGCCACTCCGGAAACCGTGGAGGCGTTCCGCAGGGAACTCAAACTGGATCTGCCGCCCCATATCCGGTATGTGACCTGGCTGAAGAATTTTGTACAGGGAGATTTCGGCAATTCACTGGCCAACAAGCGGCCGGTGGCCGAACTGATCTCCTGGCGGTTTTCCAACACCCTGTTTCTGGCAGCGACAACAGCTCTCATAGCCGTTCCCCTGGCCATTCTGCTGGGAATCCTGGCCGCTTTCTACAGAAACACCCTCTATGACAAGGTCATTTCCACCACCACCCTGTCCTTTATTTCCTTTCCGGAATTCTTTGTGGCCTATATCCTCATTGCCCTTTTCAGCGTGAAAATGGAATTGTTTCCCAGCATTGCCATGATCGATCCCCACATGGGTCTCGGCCGCAAATTTTATACCATTCTGCTGCCGGCCCTGACCCTGACCTGTGTGGTTACCGCCCATATGATGCGCCAGACAAGGGCTGCCATTATAAATGTCCTGGCATCCGCCTATATTGAAATGGCGGAAATAAAGGGGATCAGGCGGCTGCGGATCATTATTCACCATGCCTTTCCCAATTCTTTATCTCCGGTCATAAATGTGGTGGCGGTGAATCTGGCCTATCTGGTGGTGGGCGTGGTGATTGTGGAGGTGGTGTTTGTGTACCCCGGTCTGGGGCAGCTGCTGGTGGATTCCGTGGCCAAGCGGGACCTGCCTGTGGTTCAGGCTTCTGGTCTGATTTTTTCCATTACCTATATCGGGCTGAACCTGCTGGCTGATGTGTTGTCCATGCTGTCAAATCCGAAATTGAGACAATCCCAATTCTAAAAAGGAATTTGCGTGCTGAGTTTATTAAGACAATCCCCCTTGAGTGCCCGCATCGGTCTGGGCATTGTGATATTGAACTGCCTGGTGGCCATCTTTGCCCCCTGGATTGCGCCTTACGATGAAACTGCTGTGGTGGGGGAGGTGTGGGAAACCGTATCTGCCCGGTTTTATCTGGGAACCGACCATATCGGCAGGGACCTGTTTACCCGCATGGTGTACGGAGCCAGAAACACCATTGCCCTGGCATTTATCACCACGGCGCTGTCATTTATGTTCGGATCGCTGCTGGGATTTGTGGCAGCAGTCAAGGGAGGATGGATCGATCAGGTGCTGAGCCGGCTCATCGATGTGATCATGTCCTTTCCTACCCTGATTTTTGCCCTGATGATTCTGTCGGTCCTGGGATCTTCCATTCCCACATTGATTTTTACCATTGCCCTGCTGGATTCCACCAGGGTGTACCGCCTGTCGAGAGCCGTGGCCATGGATATCGAGGTGATGGAATTTGTTGAAGTAGCACGGCTGCGGGGTGAAGGCCTGTGGTGGATAATCCGCCATGAGATACTGCCCAATGCCCTGCCGCCGCTGACAGCGGAATTCGGGCTGCGGTTCTGTTTTGTATTTTTGTTCATTGCATCCTTGAGCTTTCTGGGCCTGGGTATACAGCCGCCCCTGGCGGACTGGGGGGGCATGGTTCGGGAAAATGCCGGCGCCATTACCTTCGGCATCTTTACCCCCCTGATCCCGGCAGGTGCCATTGCATTTTTAACGGTGGGGGTCAATATGATCGTGGACTGGTTTTTGCACCTGTCTTCCGGTCTGCATGAATAAATTTGGCAAAGGAAACAGATCATGAGTACTATATTGACAATTAAAAATTTATACATTGAAGCGTATTCCGAAGAAGCGTGGCAGCCCATAGTCAAGGATATCAGCCTGACACTCAAAAAAGGCGAGGTGCTGGGACTTATCGGTGAATCCGGTGCCGGCAAATCCACCATCGGTCTGGCTGCCATGGGGTATACCCGTCAGGGGTGCCGCCTGGCATCCGGCTCCATCAATCTGGACGGGGTGGAATTGATGGGTGCATCAGATGAAGACCTGCGCCTGGTCAGGGGATCCAAAATCGCCTATGTGGCCCAGAGCGCGGCCGCTTCCTTCAATCCCTCCCACAGGATCATCAAACAGCATGTGGAAGCCCCGGTCCAGCATGGTATTATGAGTTATTCGGACGCCCAGAAAGAAGCCATCAAAATTTACAGACGGCTGTTTCTGCCCAACCCGGAAAAAATCGGTTTCCGCTATCCCCATGAACTGTCCGGGGGCCAGCTCCAGCGGGCCATGGTGGCCATGGCCATGTCCTGCGAACCGCAGATTATCGTGTTTGACGAACCCACCACCGCCCTGGATGTAACCACACAGATCGAGGTTCTGGCCGCAGTCAAGGAGATTACGGAAAAAATGAACAAGGCGGCCCTGTACATCACCCATGACCTGGCAGTGGTTGCCCAGGTGGCCCACCGGATCATGGTGCTGCGGAACGGACGGCTGGTGGAAGAGGGAGAAACCCGTGCATTGATTAAAAAACCCAGACAGGCGTATACCCGGGAACTGCTTAATGTCCGGTCTTTGCGGGAAGATAAGGACCAGTCCGATAAAATGGATGTCATTCTCACCATTAAGGATGTGGCTGCCACCTATACCGGAGAAGAAAATGTGCTGGAAGATATCAACCTGACCGTGCGCAAGGGCCGAACCGTTGCCCTGGTCGGAGAATCCGGTTCCGGCAAAAGCACCCTGGCCCGGGTGATCACAGGCCTGCTGCCGGCTACACAGGGCAGCATCAATTTTCTGGGAGAAGATCTGCCCCTGGAATTGAAACACCGCACCAAGGACAACCTGCGGCGGCTGCAGATGATTTACCAGATGCCCGATACTGCTTTGAATCCCAAACAGACGGTTCGGCGGGTTATCGGCCGGCCTCTGGAGTTTTATTTTGGCATGGGGGGAAAAAAAGCGGAAGAGCGGATCAGGGAACTGCTGTTCAGTATTGAACTGGAACCTGATACCTATATCAACCGGATGACCACTGAACTGTCCGGTGGAGAAAAACAGCGTATCTGCATTGCCCGTGCCCTGGCGGCAAGACCGGATCTCATCATCTGCGACGAGGTCACATCCGCCCTGGATCAGCTGGTGGCCGAAGGCATTCTGGATCTGCTCCAGGATCTGCAGAACAAAACCGATATTTCCTATTTGTTCATCACCCATGACCTGGCAACGGTCAAGGCCATTTCAGACAAGATCGTGATCATGCTGGAAGGCAAAATCATTGAACAGGGAGAAAAGAAAAAAGTGTTGTCACCCCCGCACCATGAATACACGGACAAGCTGCTGTCATCCATACCGGAAATGGACCCGGACTGGCTGGACAACCTGCTGGACGAGCGGTTGGATTCCTTTATCTGATGCCGGCCTAAAATTGATTGGCATTTAGCCCTTAGCTCTTGGCTGTTACGTTTTGGCTAACAGCTAATGGCTAACAGCCCGCGCCATAGCGTGCTAACTTGAATTAAAAAGGAGACCCGAACGATGAGCCAATTATCACATTTGACCGACCTGTTTAAAGAAAACAAGATTTCCCGGCGCCAGTTCCTCACCCAGGTGTCTGCCCTGGGGCTTGCCGCTGCCGTTTCTCCGGCCCTTCTGCCCACAGAGCTTCTGGCAGAAACTCCGAAAAAAGGCGGCCTGTTCCGCCAGGCCATGACCGGCGGTGCCACATCAGATTCTCTGGATCCAGCCACCCTGATGGCCAATTATCCCATCAACGTGTCCAACCAGTTGAGCAACTGCCTGGTGGAGATTGATCACAACTTTCAGCCGATCCCGGAACTGGCCGAGTCCTGGGACGCTTCTCCTGATGCCGCAAAATGGACCTTTAAAATCAGAAAGGGCATTGAATTTCATAATGGCAAAACCATGACCGCCAAGGATGTGGTGTTTTCCATCAACCACCACAGAGGGGAAGAATCCAAATCCGCTGCCAAACCCTATCTGAAAAGCATCACAGATATCAAGACAGACGGCAAATATGAAGTGACCTTTGAACTGGCAGAGGGCAGCGCAGACTTTCCGTTCATCATGGGGGATTACCATCTGCGGATTTATCCTGAGGGGACTGCCGGCGATGCGTGGGAAAAAGGCATCGGCACAGGCCCTTTTATTCTCGAATCCTGGGAACCCGGGGTGCGGGCATTGACAACGCGCAATCCCAATTATTTCAAGTCGGACCGGGCCCATTTTGCCGAGGTGGAAACCCTGGCTATCACCGATGTGAATGCCAGGAGCAACGGATTGAAAACAGGGCGCCTGGATGTCATTGACCGGGCAGATGTAAAAACCATTCATCTGCTTAAACGGGTGCCGGACATCAATGTCACAGCCGTTACCGGCACCATGCACTATTCGGTTCCCATGCTGGTGGACAAGCACCCGTATACAGATGTTGATGTGCGCATGGCATTGAAACTGGCCTGTGACAGAGAAGAAATGATGAAAAATATTCTCAAGGGATACGGGGAACTGGGCAACGACCATCCCATCTCATCAGTCAACCGGTATCATGCTTCCGGCCTGGCACAGAGAACATATGATCCGGACAAAGCAAAATTTCATATGAAAAAAGCCGGTATGCTGGACCACACCTTTAACCTGCATGCTTCTGATGCCGCATTTTCCGGTGCAGTGGATGCCGCAGTACTGTACCAGGAAAGCGCCAAAAACGCCGGTATCAAGATCAATGTGGTCAGAGAACCCAGTGACGGCTACTGGAACAATGTGTGGACCAAAAAAGAATGGTGCATGTGTTACTGGAGCGGCCGGCCGGTTGAAGACATGATGTTTTCCGTGGCTTATGCTGCCGGAGCCCCGTGGAATGATACCCACTGGTCCAATGACAAATTCAACAAACTGCTGAAAGAGGCAAGGGCTGAGCTGGATCAGGCCAAACGCCGGCAGATGTATGTTGAAATGCAGACCCTTGTCAGAAATGACGGGGGTGCAGTGATCCCGATGTTCAACCAGATTGTGGAAGCCCACAACAATAAACTGGCCCATGGCCCCATTTCCGCCCACATGGAGCTGGACGGCCATAAAAACACCGAACGCTGGTGGTATGGGGCCTGATTCCTGCCGCCGCATATGCAGGTCCTGCCATCTTTGACAAAAGCGGGTGGCAGGACCGTTTTACCTGATTTACCTGATTTACCTGATTTACCTGATTTGCCTGATTTGCCTGATTTGCCAGAAATGTGGCCATAGCAACGGCCTGTGAAAATAACCCAACCGGGAAAAAACCATTTGTGCCGGTGGATAATGAGGGACAGAACCGGTGGTTCACCTGTCTGAGGATCTGTGATCGCCTTGCTGGCTGGATTTATTCTGGTGCAGCTGCTGGTGCAGGGCTGCTTTGGCCAGAAAATGGGCACTCACCGGTGCGGTTATGAACAAAAACAGGGTGATGAGCACCTCGTGCAGGCTGATGCCTTCCCCATGAAAGGAAAAATAGATGGCAGAGGCGATGGCCATGCCCCCCACCCCCAGGGTAGTGGATTTGGTGGGACCGTGCAGGCGGGAGAAAAAGTCGGGCAGGCGAAAGGTGCCAATGGATCCGGCCAGGGCGAAAAATGCCCCTGCGACCAGAAAAAATGACACCAGCAGTTCGATAAAAAATATCATCTGATTTTCCTTTTACCTTCCCTGTTATTCAAGAATATCACCGCGCATGAGAAATTTGCTGGTAGCCACAGTACCGATGAATCCCATGACCGCAATGATCAGGGCCGCCTCAAAATAGACAGTGGAATGAAAATACACGCCCATCAGGATGAACATGGCAATGGCATCGATATACATGGTGTCCAGGGCCAGTATCCGGTCCAGAAGGGTGGGGCCCTTGAGCAGACGGTACAGGTTCAGCAGCTGGGCCGCTGTCAGCAGGGCAAAGGCAATGGGAATTGCGGTATTCAGCATGAAAATATCTCCTTTAAAGGGGCTTCGTAACGGGTTTTAATGGTGTGGACTGCGGTCTTTTCATCGGCCACATCAAGGCCGTGAACAATCAGTGTCTGCCGGTCTTTGCTGACCTCTGCAGAAACGGTTCCCGGGGTCAGAGAGATCACGCTGGCCAAAATAGTAATCACCATTGGATCCTGTGTATCCAGGGGGATTTCAATGAACCGGGGCCGCAGCCGGGATATGTCGGGCATAAGAAACAGGCGCACTACCGTGATATTGGCCACAATCACATCGGTCACAAAGGTGATGAAAAAAAACCGGAACAGCAGAAAAGGCTTCGCAATCTTGGGACGTTCCGGCCAGAACCGGTTGGTGAACCAGGGGATGGCGGTGCCCAGCAGGGCCCCCAGAAAAAAATGACCGAATGAAACGGTGTTCACCAGCAGAAACCAGATAATGATCAATGCCAGGGTCATCAGCGGATGGGGCAGCCACCGGTTTCCCAGGATGGAAGATTTTCTGTATCTGGGCATTATTCACCTCCTGAAGATAGCAGCAGTGGCAAGGACCGGTCCGGTCCCAGTACAGCCTCGATATAGTGAACCGGGTTGATGACATGGTCGGCAGCGGCAAAGGCAAACTCAGTAATCATACTGCCGAAAAGAACCAGGAGCGGGCTGATGGCCAGCAGGGCTGCGGCAGGAAACAGATCAGCCAGACCATAGACCGGCACTGGATCACGCACCTTTTCCGGCGTGGTTTTTGGACCATTTCCCGGCAGCAGTTTCCAGAATATGACACTGCCGGCCCGTCCCAGGGCTGTCAGGGTGATAAGCCCGCCCCCCAGTACCATGCCCCAGATCCATGGTGCACCGGCACTGTCTTTGACCATCATGAGCATCATTACCTTGGCGAAAAATCCGCTCAGGGGCGGCAGACCGGCAATGGCCACGGCAGCTGTCAGAAACAACAGTCCCAGAAGGGTGGGCTGACCCACCGGCCGGTCAGGAACCAGACCGGATCCGGCATCGGGCCGCTGCCTTTGGATCAGGTCTGCCA
Source organism: Desulfotignum sp. (assembly GCA_035268565.1). GTDB lineage: Bacteria > Desulfobacterota > Desulfobacteria > Desulfobacterales > Desulfobacteraceae > Desulfotignum. Next base: position 15,074 of record DATFKQ010000052.1, read on the forward strand.
CCAGAAACATTCCGGCTGTCATCAGGGTTGTATGGGGCAGGTATACAATGGCAGCGGCAATGGCCTCTCTTTGAAAGGTACCGATCACAGCCAGAAGCGTTCCCACAGATACAATGACCAGCCAGGCGGTGATTCGGCCCAGGTCCCGGCTGCCTGCCACACCGGCAGCCCCGGCCGCCAGGGTGATCAGGGCCGCAGGCAGAAGCCAGGTATTCAACAGGCCTGCCCCGACCCCTGCAAAATCACTGAATATCAGGCAGTACACCCGCAGGATCACATACACCCCCACCTTGGTCATGACGGCAAACAGGGCCGCCACCGGGGCGCTGGTAAAGCCATACGCATCCGGCAGCCAGAAGCACAGGGGAAGCAGGGCGGCTTTCAGGGCAAACACGGCAAACAGGATCAATCCCGCCGCCTGGAGCAGGGCCGCGTTTTCAGCAGGGGCCTGGGACATGCGCACAGCCAGGTCTGCCATGTTGAGGGTCCCCAGAAGGCCGTAGAGAATGCCCACACCCAAAAGAAAGATACTGGAGCCCACCAGGTTGAGGATGACATAATGCATGCCGGCCCTGGTCCGTCTGCCACCGCCTCCGTGAAGCACCAGGCCGTAGGAAGACAGCAGCATGATCTCGAAAAAAACAAACAGGTTGAAAAGATCACCGGTGAGAAAAGCCCCGTTGATCCCCATCAGCTGGAATTGAAACAGGGCGTGGAAATTCTTTCCCTGGCGGTCGGTACCCCTGGCCGCATATGCAAGGCATAAAAAGGCCAGCAAGGCGGTAATAAACAGCATCATGGCGCTGAGCCGGTCCAGGACCATCACAATGCCAAATGGGGTGGGCCAGTCTCCGATGGCATAGGTCTGAATAGGTCCTCCGGCACTTTGAAAGAGCAGGATACCGGTCATGACCAGGATTGCCAGGCAGGAGGAAAGCCCCAGGATGCGGTGCCGGGCAACAGGGTGGTTGGCGTTCAGAACAATCAGGGTTCCCATAAGCAGGGGCAGCAGCAGGGGCCCGACAATCAAGTGATTAATCATGAGGGGGTTTCTCCTGCTTTCCGTCGACATGGTCGGTTTCCAGTTCACCCAGGGCCCGCAACGAGAGTACCACCACAAACGCAATCATGGCAAAACCGATGACAATGGCAGTCAAAACCAGGGCCTGGGGAAGGGGGTCTGCATATCGGGTCTGATTTTCAGAAATAATATCCGGCAGGTTGGTATGCAGGCGGCCGGTGAGAAACAGAAACAGGTTGATGGCATAACTTATCAGGGTCAGGCCCAGAATCACGGGAAAGGTGCGTGCCCGCAGCACGAGATAGACCCCGCAGGCGATCATGACCCCGAAACATGCCGATACCAGCCATTCCATCAATGAGACTCCTTTTCCATGGTTTCATTTCCCCGGGTTTCATCCAGATGGGCTGACAATGATACGGTCCGGGCGTCCGCAGAATTGATGGAACCCAGTTTGACCAGCATCAGCATCACCGATCCCACCACCACCAGAAACACCCCCAGATCAAAGGCCATGGCACTGGCTATCTCAAATTTGCCGATCAAAGGCAGTGTGACATATTCATAGGTGCTGGTCAGGAATGGATAATTGAGTGCCCAGCTGGTCAAACCGGTGCCCAGAGCCAGAATCAGTCCCAGGGCCATGATGATATGGTTGTCAAAGTTCAGGCGGGGCCGGGTCCAGACAATGCCGCTGGCAATGTACTGCAGGGTGAGTACCGTGGCGGTGATCAGTCCGGCTATGAACCCGCCGCCGGGATCACTATGGCCCCGCAGGAAAATATAGGCGGAAAACAGCAGGGCCAGTGGTAACAGGGGCCGGGTGATATAGGCAAGGATCAGGGGAAACCGGTCTCTGGTCCAGGCAAGGCCAAGATCGTCTGTCTCCGGGGCTTTGCGTTCAAATTTATGGAGCAGCGCATATATGATCAGTCCGGCTATGGCCAGTACCGTGATCTCTCCCAGGGTATCAAATCCCCGGAAATCCACCAGAATAACATTCACCACATTGGTGCCCCCGCCGCCGGGAACGCTTTCAGCCAGAAAGAAATCAGATATGGTATCATAGGGACGGGTGAGAATGGCCATGGCAAGGGCGGCGGCACCGCCACCGGCCAGCACTGCCAGAATGCTGTCACGTCTTTTTCTGGCTTTTGAAGATTCCTCTGGCGTGGTGGTGGGAAGCAGATGCAGGGCCATCATCAGCAGGATAATGGTCACCACCTCCACCGAGATCTGGGTCAGGGCCAGGTCAGGTGCGGAAAACCGGGTGAAGGCAAGGGACACAACCAGGCCCACCGTACTCAGCATGATGATGGACAGAATCCGGTTCCGGTGGGTCCTGACTGTGGCTACAGCACCGATGATCAGAATCAGCCCCATGACCAGGGTGACCGGGTCCAGTGGGGATGCAGCAACCGGTCCCAGAACCGGGATTCTGGAAACAGCAAAAGGTACAGCCCCCAGGACCAGGGTGGCACTGATGAGCAAAAACAGGTAGCGCTGCAATGACCCGTTCTGTAAAAGCCTGACAGCCCGGTCCCCTGCCTGCATCAGCCGGGATACCAGGGACTCAAACAGGGTTTTGCCGTCCAGATACTGCGAACACCACACATGGATGTCAAACAGCCTGTGCCGCTGCCGGTAAAATACCACCCCCCCTGCAAGGGCGATAATGCTCAAGACAAGGGCCATGTTGAACCCATGCCAGACAGCCAGGTGGTAGGCAGGCATGTCCGGTCCCAGGATGGCCCCGGCCCCGGCATTGATCAGAGGACCGGCAAAAAAGGCCGGGAAAATGCCCACCAGGACACACACAGCCATGAGAAACGCCGGTGACAACGTCATGCCCAGGGGCGGTTCATGGGGTGATCCGGGCAGGTCTTCTGCAGGTTTTCCCCAGAACACGCCAAGCAGCATGCGGATGGAATAGGCCACCGCAAATACGGCCGCCAGGACGGCACCCACAGGCAAAATCCAGGACCAGGCCCCTGTCAGGCCTGGTGCAAGGGTTTCAGCCAGAAACATCTCCTTGCTCAAAAAACCGTTGAACAGGGGAACCCCTGCCATGGCACCACACCCGATGAGGGTCAGAACAGCCGTCACAGGCATGGCCTTTTTCAATCCGGACAACCGCTGAATATCCCGGGTCCCGGTTTCATGGTCAATGATGCCGGCCAGCATGAACAGCCCGGCCTTGAAGGCGGCGTGGTTGAAAATGTGGAACACGGCGGCAAATACCGCCAGCGGGGTGCCAAGGCCCAGCAGCAGGGTGATAAGTCCCAGGTGGCTCACCGTGGAATAGGCCAGCAGTCCCTTGAGATCATCCTTGAACATGGCCATGTAAGCGGCAAACGCCAGGGTGATCAGGCCGGTGGTCGTGACTATGGAGAACCACAGTGCACTGCCCCCCAGAACCGGGACCATCAGGGCCAGCAGGAACACGCCGGCCTTGACCATGGTGGCGGAGTGCAGAAAGGCACTCACCGGTGTGGGGGCTGCCATGGCATGGGGCAGCCAGAACTGGAAGGGAAACTGGGCGGATTTGGTAAACGCCCCCACAAGAATAAGGATCAGGGTGACGGGATACAAGGGGTGGGCATGGACGGCCTCTTTGGCTGCCAGAACAGCGGTCAGCTCGAAGCTGCCGGTGATATGGCCCAGCAGAAGAAATCCGGCCAGCATGGCAAATCCGCCCCCGCCGGTGATCACCAGGGCCATAAACGCACCCTGGCGGGCATCGGCCCGGTGGCGCCAGAAACCGATGAGCAGAAAGGAGCTGATGCTGGTCAGTTCCCAGAACACCATGAGCAGGAGCAGGTTTTCCGACAGCACAATGCCCAGCATGGAGCCCATGAAAAAAAGCAGGTAGGTGTAAAACCGTCCCATGGGGTCTTCTCTGGCAATGTAATAGCGGGCGTACAGAACAATGAGCAGGCCGATACCCAGTACCAGCAGGGCGAACAAAAACCCGAACCCGCTGACCCGGAAGGCAAAGGTAAGGCCCAGGGCAGGAATCCAGTCCCGGCTGTAAAGGGGCATATCGCCTGTGAACACGGCCGGTGTCTGAAGCAGCAGCAGCACCAGGGAAAATCCGGCAATCACACCGGCAGATGCGGCGTTGAGATTGCGGTTGCGAAACAGACAGGGTATGAATGCCCCCACCAAAGGGAGCAGGGGTATCAGTGCAAGGGTCATGGCTCTCCAAAAATTATGTTTGCCCGGCCGCCGGCATACAGGACCTTAAGCGGACTCAAATATATAAAATTCAGGAGTGCCGGAAAAAAGTCAAGGATTTTCGGAATGTTTCAGTCGATTTGCATCACATTATCATGTCTTGCACTATCCAGAACCGCCCTCACTTTTTCTGTCATGTCCCCCATTGAAAAAGGCTTCTGGAGGAATGCCACCCTGTCATCCAGGATCCCCTGATGGGCAATGGCATCAGCGGTATAGCCTGACATGAACAGCAGGTTGATGTCGGGATAAAGTGCGGTGATTTTTCCGGCCAGGTCACGACCGTTCATCTCCGGCATGATCACGTCTGTCATGAGCATATCAATGGCGCCGGAATGTTTCTCTGCTTTTTCCACGGCCTCTGTCGGGGTACCTGCTGTCAATACGGTATACCCTTTACTTTCCAGCATCATCCGGGCCATTCTGAGAATAGACGGTTCATCTTCCACCAACAGGATTGTTTCGGCTCCCCCTGCGGCTGCTTTTTTCTCAGGTACGGCCTTGTCAGTGTCTTCATCTGTAACTAACCGGGGCAGGTAAATTTTGAAAGTGGAACCCTGACCGGGTTCACTGTACACAGTGATAAAACCGTTGTTCTGCTTGACAATACCAAAGATTGTTGCAAGCCCTAAGCCGGTGCCTTTTCCCACATCTTTGGTGGTAAAAAACGGTTCGAAAAGATTCTTCAAAGTGTCTTTGTCCATGCCGCAGCCATTGTCACTGACTACCAGCATTACAAAATCACCGGGGATAAACCCCGGGTGATTGCTGCAGTATTTCTTATCAAATGATCTTCTTCCGGTTTTTATGGTGAGTTTGCCCACACCAAAAATGGCATCACGGGCATTGATGCATAGATTGGCAAGGATCTGGTCGATCTGGGATGGGTCCATTTTAACCGGCCACAGGTGGGCAGCTGGCTGCCAGACAAGGTCGATGTCTTCTCCGATGAGCCGACGGAGCATATTCAGCATGCTTTCCACGGTATCATTCAGTTCCAGTTGTTTAGGGGAAATGGTCTGTTTTCTGGCAAAAGCCAGCAGCTGCTTGGTGATATCAGCCGAACGTTGGGCTGCGGTTTGAATTTCTTTCAGGTTGGAATACAAATCGTGGCTTTCATCTGCCTGCAGCAATGCCAGTTCTGTGTGTCCCAGGATCACCCCCAGCATGTTGTTGAAGTCATGGGCCACACCGCCGGCCAGACGGCCTACCGATTCCATCTTCAGGAAAGCTGATTTTCTGGATCGAAACTTCAACATTAAATATGCTTTTATCTTTTGGTCTGAGGGCTTCCCATTCGAACAGTAATTTTTCACCATTTAAAACTTGTTGCCATTTTTCCAATAGGATTTCCATTGACATTCTGGAGCTGGAAACATCTTCAATATTGACTTTAAGTGCTTCTTCTTTTGTCAAGCGATACATCCGGCACATCTTGTCGTTGACATCAAGAATTTTCCCCTTCTGATCATGTATAAAGATAGCATCTTGTGAATTGTTGAAGATCTTTTTGAGGCGATCTTCTGCAAGAATCAGCGAAGATTCTGCTTTCTCCAATTCCTGAATCCGTCTTTCCAATTCTTCATAGGTGGGTTTAGGCATACCTATTTAATGTCCGGATTTGTTTGTAATGTAAAAATTTAACCCCGTCCTGGTAATTTCAATCATACCAATCCTGAAGTTGATCAGAGCGCAGCCGTCTTGCAACGATCAGAAATATTTTTCATCCGTTTTGGTGACAGGGATCTTTCAGTCACCACATCCGAAGACTCTCTTGTTTTCATGTCAACGGTTACAGATGGCACCAGCCGGAGCACCAAAAAAATTCGCTTCCTACTCATAACTGCTTTTTTCAACTTTGTCAAAAATTCCCTTGATCCCAAAAGAGAGAAAGAGGATGAAGTTTACCCTGCGGTGGGAAAGCCGTCCAGGGCATGAACGGTCAGCGGCACCCGGGGTGTATCGATCCTCTCATACTGGTAAAGGTCACGGTATTCTTTTTAAATGGTGAAAAGGTCATGGGGATGGTAAAGTAACCCAGCAGGAAAAAAGGCTGCCGGTTCCGGTGTAAACTGCTCATACCAAATGATTAACGCTTGCCCATTGAGGAAACCAGAGATCAGTACTGCAACAATTCGATAATATTATGAAGCTTTTGCTGAAAACAGGAAGATTGAAATTGCTGATATGAAGCCTCCAGAGTCATGTCCTCTGGAGGCCTGCCGGTTCAGATATGGACAACATTGAACAGTATTGATGCATAAGGAGATATGTAAAATGATATTCATGGGAACTTTCACGATGCCAAGCAACAAAAAGGATGAATGGATGAACTGCTTTGCAGGTATAAAAGAGAATCCACCTGTTGAAGGAATAAAAAAATGGCAGACATTTATGTGTTCTGATGAATTCGAATACAAGGGTTACAACATTATTTTCACGGAAAAAGGAAAGGCGGACGAAGCACTGGTGGAAATATCCAGGACAATGCTGCCGTTCACCCAGATAGAAGGTGCTGCGTGGACACTGGAACCCCTATTGAGCGTTACAGACTGCATAAAAGCATTGGAAACAAAATAGGTATCTTTACAGATATAAGATCACCCGGGAGGTCTGAAAAGGCCTCCTGAAAACATTTTTAATGGTTCATGGCTGCAGTCGGGCTTCCAGACGCACAAAAAAGACATCCCTTGTTCCGTTGATCACCGCCACAATGTCAATCCGATCTGTAAATTGCAGAAAGAAGCTCATCAGTAGAACCGTCTTTAGTACAGTAAGCAGAAGCCCCGGCTTGTATCATCTGATCTGCCTGATCTTCCTTGTCATGCATGGAGAGACCGATGATGCGAACATATGGAAACTCGGAACGAATAATCCGGGTAGCCTGAATACCGTCCATCCCCGGCATGTTGATATCCATTAAGATTACGTCTGGAAGAAGTTGCCGGGCCTTCTCAACCGCCTCCTGGCCGTCGCCTGCCTCTCCTACCAGTTCAATATCGGGATGAAAGCTCAGCAGGGCGGAAATTCCCTGGCGGACAACCGTATGGTCGTCCACAATAAGGGTCCTGATTTTATCTTTACCTGTTTTGGTAATTGTATTTTCAGTCTTGATTTCCCGGATGACCTCATCCTCTTTTTCCTGCTTTGTCTCAAGCGGTACAATCAGTGACAAAGACGTACCATTACCCGGTGAACTTTCAATTTGAATGCTGCCACCCATCAGCTGAAGCCGCTCGTGAATACTGAAAAGGCCAAACCCGCCCCCCTCGTTCTTCAGGACAACGCCCGGATCGAATCCTGATCCTTTATCGCTTACCGTCACCCGAAGCCGGTTTTCTCCCTCATCCCGGGTCATTTCAAGGCGTGCCGATTTTGCCCCCGAATGTTTGATCACATTTAACAGCAGTTCCCGTATGCTCTGATAGAGGAACGCGGTGATATCCTCTTGTTCTGGATCAATATCGGCATCTGTATGCAAATCAATTGTAAGCCCGTAATTCTCATTCATCCATCGCACCGTCCATTTCATGGCAGCTGAAAGCCCCTGCTGCAAAACCGGAGGATAAAGCTCGGTTGTTAACGAACGGGACGTTTTTATAGTTTGGTTGATGAGGTCAAAAACATTTCTGGCAATCTTCTTATGTTTTCCGCCAACGTTCCGGCTGAGGATTTCACTATTGATCCGAGCGCCGATTAACATTTGCTGAAGGTGATCGTGGAGAAGTCTGGCAATGCGCTGCCGTTCTTTTTGCTCGGCAAGCGCCAATTCCCCCACCAGGGCCTGCAGTTTATTTGCCCGATCCTGAGCCAATTGGGTACGTTCAGCCACTTTCTGTTCAAGCTTTCTATTCAGTTTCTGTAGATTCTCCTCAGCCTGCTTACGATCGGTAATGTCAGGACTGCTGCCGACTATGCCACAAAATTTGCCGTCTGTTGAAAAACGAGGTGAGCCGAATGATTCTATCCAGCGCCATTCTCCGTTTGCGTCCCTGACGCGCGCCTCAGCATGAAATGGTTTTTGGTCTTTCAAAGCCTGCATAAAAGCATCAACATAACTTTTGCGGTTGTCCGGATGTACCAGCGGCTGCCAATTTTGGCCGAGAACCTGCTCTAAATTTACACCAAAAAAAACGCTGTAAGCCGTATTGATAAATTCGATATTGCCCTTTGCATCGTGTACCCAGATCATAACCGGCGTTCCGTCCGCCATGACGCGGAAGCGTTGCTCACTTTCATGTGACAATTCCTCGGCCCGTTTGCGCTCGGTGATATCATGAAATATACAGTGGGTCTGTTGAAAATTGCCTTTTTGATCCCTGCTAATCTTCCCGGTAAAAGAAACCAGAATGAGTTCGCCGTTTTTCTTGACCATTTCAAACTCAACCCCCAGAATTTCTCCGATGGACTTAAACCGGGGAAAGTTTTCTAAAAAATGATCCCGCCAGTCAGGATGCAGAAAATCAGCAAAGGATTTACCAATGACATCTTCTTTTGCATATCCGAGTGCATCAAGCCAGGTTTTGTTGACAATTATAAAATGGCCATTTTCATCCAGTGATTGATAACCAAGAGGGGCTTTTTCGTAAAGCAGCTGGAACAGGGTTTCAGTTTTTCGTAATGCTTCTTTGGAATATTTTTGCTCAGATTCTATCTTTTCCAGTTCCTGAACCCGTCTTTCCAATGCTTCATAGGAAGGTTTTGCTGTCATATAAAGCCTTTTTTAAATGTTCGAAAGAGGCATTTTTTGGTGTTCCACATATTTCTGGCTAAGAATATAGCTTTTGAGTTCACTTGAGCGCACCCTGCAGTAATATGCACCTTTCCAAAACCTAACCATCTTGCATCTACCATGACTTGAGCAAAAACTCAATGATATTCTGGGATATCTGCAAGTCTATTGTCCTTTAAACCAGTTTGTTTTCTACAATGTAGATGACCACAGGTAAACGGCTCTTTCAGCCCGGGTCAGGTGAAAGATTCAGCAGTGCCTGGAAAAAGATCGGGCATTTTCGGAAGATTTCAGGCGTTTCCGCCCTTTTTTACGGGGGAAAACCAGGGGGCCTGTTTTTGCATCTGCTGTATTTTTGTGGAAAAAGCTGCCTGGAGGGCTTGTGCAACCGGGCCGGGGGTGCCGTTTCCCACGGGTGTTGTGTTGAGGGTTACGATGGGGGTGATTTCTGTGGTGGTGCCGGTGATCATCAGTTCGGAAGCCAGATGGATCCGGTTGTCATACACCGGTTCCCGGGAAGTCCGGATGTTCAGTTCCCGGCACAGGTCCAGCACGGTTCCTCTGGTGATGCCCCCCAGGATATAATTGGACAGTGGCGCTGTGGTTACGGTGTTGTCAAACACGGCCATGAAATTGGAATGGGTGCCTTCCATCAGCACCCCGTCCCGGACAAAAATGGCTTCCCCTGCTTGTTTTTCTGCAGCCTGCTGGCTGGCCAGGATATTGGCGGTCAATCCCGTGGTTTTCATGTCACACCTGGCCCACCGGATGTCAGGCACGGTGATGGCGTGGATGCCGGTTTTTCTCTGGCGGTCTTTGACAGCCGGGTCAAAGCCGGAAACACACATATACACCGTAGGTTCCGGGACCGGGTCGGGAAAGGGATGGTTGCGCGGGGCTGCGCCCCGGGTCACCTGGATATACACCAGCGCATCCTGGTCTGTAAGATTGTTCTGGCGGATCAGATCCCGGGCGGCGGGGACCAGGCGGGAAAAATCCCTGCAGGCAAGCCTGAGATGGTCAGCCCCGTGGTTCAGGCGGCGGATATGGGCTTCGGGCCGGAAAAGCAGGCCCGGGTAATACCGGATAACTTCATACAGGCTGTCACTGAATAAAAATCCCCGGTCATCCGGTGAGATGCGGATCTCATCTTTTTCCATGAACCGGCCGTTGAAATATGCTGTCATATCTGATCCTTCAAAAAAATATTGCATGCGCCAGCGTTTCTTTTATGCCAGGTTTTAACACCTGTCAACAAAGGATTTTAACGGCAGAGGGACCGGATCCGGGATGTATGACCCAGAAGCTGCGATATGCCGGAATAATCTTTCCAGGTTATTTTATGGCAGGTTTCGGCCGGATTGACCAGGTTCCGCTGGCACCGCGGTAGGCATAGATATTGTCTTCTGTATGAACCAGCGCCAGCGTTGTCGCCATTTCCAGGAATGTAAAGGATTCACCGATATCAAATTCAATATCCCTGAAATTCCCGGTTTCAGATGATAACCCTACAGCCCGCTCCGACATCGCCACAATTGCAAAATTTTCCCCGGCATCCCTGGCCCTGACTTCAGTGCCAATGGGCAAATCATATGCAATGAATCCCTCTTTCATAGGGGTAAAACCAATGATTCGCCTGTCTGTGACCACCATTGCGACTTTTTCTCCCACTGTTAAACCGGCCGTATTCACTTCCCCGGAAATCAGGGGTTCTGATACCCATTTGCCGGACATGGATGAAATGGCCAGAAACCGCTTGTTTGTCAGTACGGCCCCCACATGGCCTTTTTCTTCACTCAGCCGGACTTTTTCTCCTATTTCCAGATCAACCGCGACCGACGGTTTTCTGCCGGAAAATGCCAGGATTCTGTTTTCATTGCGCTGAAGCTGCAGGTATTCTTCGTATAAATCTTCCTCGTACAAATCTTGTTCATACTGATCAATGCCCGTCAGGAGGGCGAATCCAAACAAAAGGGATACAAGCAATGTAATTTTTTTTACCATTTTAACCTCCTCGCATACGGGGTGGTTTTATTTAATTGACTGCTATTTTATGCGGGATCAATCCGATAAAAAATAGGTAAATGCATGTATTTTTCATATGCCATGACAGTATGTTTCAGGGCTGGGTTTTTTAACACCTGTCAACAAAGGATTTGAACAGCGGCAGCATGGCATCATTTTTCTGGAGCATCAGTTCCGGGTGCCACTGCACCAGGTCCATGGGCAGGGTCTGGTGCTCGGCAGCTTCGATGATGCCGTCCGGGGAGCGGGCCGTGATGGCCAGGCCCTTTCCGAGCCTGTCGATGGCCTGGTGGTGCCGGGAGTTGACAGGAATCCGGTCACCGAACATTCCATGCAGCCGCGATCCGGGCACAATGTCAATCTCATGATCGGTGTCAAAGGAGATCACGTCCTGGGTGTGCCTGCCTACCGGTCCGGATACCTGGGTGTAAATATCCTGGAACAGGGTGCCTCCTAAAGCCACATTCACCACCTGGAGCCCCCGGCATATGGCCAGCACCGGCAGTTTTCCGGCCATGGCCAGATCCAGCACCCCCATCTGGAACCGGTCCAGGGCGGTATCCATCTCTCCGATTTCCGGTACCGGGGCCTGGTGAAAAAAGGCAGGGTCCATGTCTTTGCCGCCGGTGAACAAAAATCCCCGGACCGATGCGGCCATGGCCGGCAGAATGTCCGGATCCGGGGTAAAGGGCAGGATAATGGGAACGCCGCCGGCTTTTTCAACGGCATGGGTATAGGCTGTCGGAATGGACGTGGCCGGCATGTTGAATTTGTTCAGGTCGGTGTGACCGACAACAGCGATAAGCGGCTTCATGAATCATTCCCCGGTGAGTTCGTATTTTTGGTGCCGGGCCAGAGAGTGAAAAAATGGTGGACCGGGCCATGGCCCTGACCGATAGAAAAATCCGCTCCGGCAGCCAGGGCCCCGGTGATATAGATTTTGGCGGCTTTCACCGCGTCTGGTATGTCCATGCCCCTGGCCAGCCCGGCGCAGACAGCTGAAGACAGGGTGCATCCGGTGCCGTGGGAATTGGGGGTCTGTACCCGGTCCCCGGCCAGCGCAAGCAGCTGCCCCGTGTCTGCGGAAAACAGCAGGTCACTGCTGTCCGTATCATCCAGGTGCCCGCCCTTGAGCAGGACATGGAGGCATCCCAAATCGGAAAGCTCCCTGGCAGCATCGGGCATGTCCGCCCGGGTGGTAATGTCTCTGCCCAGGAGCACCGAGGCTTCGGGCAGGTTCGGGGTGATGATGTCTGCCATGGGAATCAGGGCCTGTTTCAAGGCTGCCACTGCATCATCCTGCAGCAGCTTGTCCCCGCTCTTGGCCACCATGACCGGATCCAGCACAATATTGGGACACTGCCATTTTTCCAGGTGCCGGGCCACGGTGAAGATCACCTCCGGGGAATGCAGCATCCCGATTTTGACGGCATCCGTGCCGATATCTGTCAGCACCGCATCCATCTGCTGTCCGATAAATTGCGGGGGCACGGCAAAGATGCCGGTCACCTCTTTTGTGTTCTGGGCGGTGAGGGCCGTGATCACGGACATGCCGTAACATTCCAGGGCGCAAAAGGTTTTCAGGTCCGCCTGGATGCCGGCGCCGCCGCCGCTGTCCGACCCGGCAATGGTCAAAGCCCGATAATATTTTTTCATGAAAAGGTCTCCTTATGGTTGTGCATCAAAACATCTGACCAGGTCCCGGGCCGCTGCATGGGGATCTTTGGCCGAGCAGATGGCAGATACCACAGCAACTGCATCCGCCCCTGCTGTGATGATGTCCGGCGCATTGGCAAAGTTCAGGCCGCCGATGGCCACCAGGGGATGCCGGGAATAGGCCCGGATTCTGGCCAGGCCCTCCAGACCCCAGGGTGTTTTGGTATCGATTTTGGTGGGGGTGGCAAATATGGGGCTTACCCCCAGATAATTCACGTCCAGGTCCTGGGCAGCGGTCACATCTTCCCAGGTTTCCACGGACAGTCCGATGACTGCATCAGGGCCCAGCAGGCGCCGGGCCGCCTCACAGGGCATGTCGCTCTGGCCCAGGTGGACCCCGTCCGCCCCGGCAGCCAGGGCGATGTCCACCCGGTCATTGATGAGCAGGGGGATGCCGGCTGCTGCGAGAATGGGTTTTAAGGTCAGGGCCTGGTTGAGGAAAAACCGGGTGGGCAACGTTTTTTCCCGCAGCTGGACACAGGCAATGCCGGCCCCGGCCGCAGCTTCCACAACAGCTGCCAGGGATCTGCCCAGGCACAGGTCCTGGTCGGTGACAAGATAGATACCCTGCATGGCCTTATTTCCTGAACAAATACTGGATATCCGGTTGCGATATACCGTACAGGGCATCCAGAAAATGCATCTGAAAACTGCCCGGCCCTTTGGCGCTGCGGCCGGCCATCTCTCCGGCCATGCCCATGACTGCCATGGCATGGGCGGCAGCAGCTGCAGGGTCCGGGTTGACAGCGGCAAACGCGCCGCACAGGGCCGAGGCCGTGCAGCCCAGGCCTGTTACCCTGGGCATCATGGCATGGCCGTTTTTGATCCGGATCACTGCATCTGCCTGCACAATATAATCAATTTCTCCGGTGATGCACACCACACTGCCGTATTTCCGGCTCAGGGCTCTGGCTGTATCAATGGCCGTATCCGCGGCACTTGCACTGTCCACGCCTTTGGTGACGGCATCCTGACTTTCCAGGGCCATGATTTCAGAGCCATTGCCCCGGATGACAGCGGGATGAAACTGGTGCATGATTTTTCTGGCCGTATCTGTGCGGTAGGCTGTGGCGCCGGCACCCACAGGATCCAGTACCATGGGAATGCCTTTGGCCTGTGCTGCTTTTGCTGCCGTGAACATGGCGGCGATCCAGGGATCGCTCAGGGTGCCGATATTGATCACCAGGGCCCCGGCAATACCGGCCATGTCCGCCACTTCTGCTTGGGCATGGGCCATCACCGGGGAGGCTCCCAGGGCCAGCAGGGCATTGGCTGTGTTGTTCATGACCACGTAATTGGTGATGTTGTGCACCAGGGGAGAGGTGTTACGAATGGTCTGTACATCTGTAAAAATGGTTTCCGGGGTGATTGTCATGCGTCCTCCTTCATAGGTTACTGCGGGCGGGGTCACCGCCGTATACGTTATTGCCAGGTGTGAATCAGTGCTGCTGCATCCACCCGGGTGGAGATAAGGCCGTGGCTCAGGGCAAAATCGGCAAACGCCTGCCATTTATCCGGATCATGGCCCAGGGTTTTGGCAAAATAGGGACGGGTCAGAGCAAAGGCGTCGGTTTCTATCTGCTTGTCTGCCTGGGGCACGGCTCCCAGGTACAGGGCCAGAGATTTTTTAGGATGCGCCGCCACATGAACAAATGCCTTTTCCATGGCCAGAACAAACCCTTTGACTGCAGCCTGTTTTTTGTCCAGCACAGCCGGGCTGCACACAAAAATCAGTTCCTCGTAATCCGGGATCCCCCATTTTTCCAGTTCAAAAAATGCCGCTTTATATCCATGCTGTGCCATGCCCACGGTTTCATAAGTCTTGAACGGTCCCATGACCGCCTCCACCTTACCGGACACCAGGGCCGGCAAAATGGTGAATCCCACATTCACCGGGGTGTAGTTTTCTATGCCGTTGATGTCGGCAAAGGCGTGCAGCAGCACATCCATGAGCCCGGGCACAGTGTATCCGATCTTTTTGCCGGACAGATCCCGGGGGTGATCAATGCCCTTGTCTGCCAGAAAAAGCAGGGTGGTCAGGGGATGTCTCACCAGGGGGGCCACCACCTTCAGTGCCAGGCCCTTATCTGCGGCAATAATGGTCTGGGGCTGGTAGGATACGGCCAGATCCACGTTGCCTGTGGCAGCCAGTTTCAGGCCGTCTACG
>DATFKQ010000053.1:0-27206 GCA_035268565.1 Desulfotignum sp.
CACATGGCCCGGGGTGTCGATAATCTGGATCATGGACTGGTCCCACTGGCAGGTGGTAACCGCTGAGGTGATGGTGATCCCCCGGTCCTGTTCATCCTGCATCCAGTCCATGACAGCTTCGCCGTCATGGACTTCGCCCAGTTTATGGGATTTTCCCGTATAATACAGAATCCGCTCGGTCACGGTGGTCTTGCCTGCATCAATATGGGCCATAATCCCGATATTTCTGATCTTTGCTATATTTTTTTTCTGGTTCATATTTTTATAATTTTATTTTGACACGCTTTGGTTTATGAAAAATATTTTTTTAATTTCATGAAATTGTAACAATTAATACTGTGGTTTAAAATGGTATTTGATACAGTATTGTCTATGGCCTGTCAAGAAAATAGCTTGCAAAACCCGGCCTGGTTTAATAAAATTACAGGTCTTAAATCCAAATACCATATCTTGAATAATCCCTGGTTGGATAACCCTAAATTTGAGAGAAATATTTTTTACACACCACTATATGCATTGTTTTCAGGAGTAACAAGATCCCATGATACCCGGGTTTGAAAAAATTGTGGAAGAAAGAATCAAAAATGCCCAGAAAGAAGGGGCATTCGATAATCTCGCAGGCAGGGGAAAACCCCTTGTTTTTGAAGATGAATGCCAGGTGCCGGATGACTGCCGGCTGGCGTACAAAATACTGAAGAACGCAGGGTTTCTGCCGCCGGAAATTGCACTCAAAAAAAAAATCACTGAGGCGGAGCTGCTGCTTGAAGCCACGGACACGTCGTCTGTCCAGCATCTGGAAATCAAAAAAAAACTCAATTATCTGCTGACCAAGCTTGATACCATGCGGGGGGGTATCTCTCCTTTGCTCACAGACAAATACAGGGAAAATATCATCAGAAAATTATCATGACAAAAAAAAATACTGACAAAGAAGGATTGTTTAAAAATATATTTATCGGGTACTTTATCCTGCTGCTCCATGTGCTTCTGCTGGCAGGCATCGGGCTTTTTGTGGTGTTCATGAAAGGGGTGTTTACCTACCTGCCCTGGATCATGGGCGGCACTGCTGTTCTGGTGCTTGGTATTGCCTGGCTTATTTACCGCCGGATGCAGAAAAGCTCCTCCCAGATAAAAGATATACTTTCCAATGCCCGGATGCAGGACCGGAACATTGAAGTCAGTCTGCTTGGGGGACTTGCAGCATTCAAGATCAATGCAAAGGATAATAATACCGATCTGCTGCCGGACAGCCCGGGTAACCGGGGGAACCTTCGTCTCATTGAAACAGAGGCTGACAGGGCGGAACGCAGAATACTTCAGCTGGATGACCTGTATGAAAAAGATCTGATCACAAAAGAAGAGTTTGAAAAGGCAAGACAAACCATTATCCAGGAATAAGGATCTCACCATGAAAAAAATCAGGCTCGCCCTTCTGGCAGGGGGCATATCCTCGGAAAGATCTGTTTCTTTGAACAGCGGGAATCAGGTATTTGATGCCCTTGACAAGGACAGATACGACATTCTGCGCTATGATCCCAAAACAGATCTGCCCAGGCTGGTCATGGATGCCCCCAAAATCGATGCAGCCCTGATCATCCTGCATGGTCCGTTCGGGGAAGACGGCACAGTCCAGGGCCTGCTGGATCTGCTGGATATTCCCTACCAGGGGGCAGGGGTCCTGGGATCGGCTGTGGCAATGAACAAGCTGCTGTCCAAACGCCTGTATCAGGGAGCAGGTATTCCCACCCCCGACTTTCGCTCTTTTGGTGACAAAGATACCATTGACATACCGGAAGTGATCCGGAAGCTGGGCCTGCCCCTGGTGGTGAAGCCGGTCTGTGCCGGCTCCAGCGTGGGCATGACCATCGTAAAAGAAATGCAGGATCTGGACAAGGCTGTTCAGGAAGCATTTGCCCATGATGACACCATCATCATGGAAGCCTACATCAAAGGCATTGAACTTACCTGCGGTGTACTGGGAAACGACAACCTGGAAGCGCTGCCTGTGATTGAAATCATCCCGGGCCAGGGCCATGAATATTTTGATTTTACAGCCAAGTATGTGGCAGGGGAAACCGAAGAAATCTGTCCGGCACGCATTGATCCTGAAACCACCGGCCGGGTCCAGGATCTGGCAGCAAAAGCACACCGGTCCCTTTTTCTCAAGGGCTATTCCCGCACCGACATGATCCTGAAAAATGAAGAGATCTTTGTTCTTGAAACCAACACCATCCCGGGGATGACTGCCACCAGCCTGTACCCCCAGTCTGCCGGGGCAGCCGGGTATTCTTTTTCACAATTGCTGGACAAACTGGTTCAGCTGGCGATTGAAGAACACAACAATTCAAACCTAAGGAGAAGCAAATGAAAATCCTTGTAGTGGGCGGCGGCGGCCGCGAACACACCCTGGTATGGAAAATCAGCCAAAGTCCCCTGGTTGAAAAAATCTATTGCGCACCCGGCAATGCAGGCACCCGGGATCTGGCAGAAGCGGTACCCATTGATGCCGAAGATATCCAGGCCCTGGCTGCATTTGCAAAAGACAATGATATTGATCTCACTGTGGTGGGACCTGAAGGCCCCCTGGTAAAAGGCATTGCCGATGTATTTGAAGAACAGGGTCTTGCCGTGTTCGGCCCGGGCAAAGCGGCTGCCCGGCTGGAAGGCAGCAAGGTGTTTTCCAAAAACCATATGCTAAAATACAATATCCCCTGCGCCATGGGAAAAGCCTTTACCGATCCTGCCAAAGCCAAGGCCTATGCCAGATTTATAGGGGAACCCTGTGTGGTCAAGGCTGACGGTCTGGCTGCCGGGAAAGGCGTGATAATTTGTGCCACTCTGGATGAGGCATACCAGACCATTGACGACATGATCACAGAAAAGCGGTTCGGCGATGCCGGGACCACTGTGGTGGTGGAAGAGTGTCTGCAGGGAGAAGAAGCATCCTTCATTGCCTTCACCGACGGTAAAACCGTACTGCCCCTGCCCGAATCCCAGGACCACAAACGGGCACTGGACAATGATGAAGGCCCCAACACCGGCGGCATGGGGGCCTATTCTCCCGCCCCGGTTTTGGACCATATGCTGCGCACAAAAGCCATGAAAGAGGTGATGATCCCGGCGGTCCAGGGCATGGCCAAAGAAGGCACACCGTTCAAGGGGGTGCTGTATGCCGGACTCATGGTGGACAAGGACAAAATCAAGGTCCTGGAATTCAACACCCGTCTGGGGGATCCGGAAACCCAGCCCATTCTCATGCGGGTAAAAAATGATCTGGTACCGTTGATGGAAGCCTGCTGTAACGAAACCCTGCACCAGCATTCAGTACAAATCGATCCCAGGGCAGCCGTATGCGTGGTGGTATCTGCCGGCGGCTACCCGGGACAATACGAAAAAGGCCATGCCATCTCCGGCCTGGATGCAGCCAATGCAGTTCAGGACACTGTGGTGTTCCATGCCGGCACTGCCATGGACAAAGACCAGGTGGTCACATCAGGCGGCCGGATTCTGGGGGTCACCAGCCTGGGGGATACAGTGCAGCAGGCCATTGACACGGCTTATGAAGCCTGTGACAAAATCTCGTTCACCGGTCATTTCCATCGCAAGGACATCGGGGCCAAAGCAGTCAAGCGCCTGTCCGTCCCCCCGAAAGTCGGGGTGATCATGGGATCGGATTCAGACTTCCCTGTCATGGAAAAAGTCCTGTCCATCTTAAAACAGTTTGATATCCCCTATTATGTCACTGTGGCATCAGCCCACCGGACACCGGACCAGGCAGCCAGGCTGGCGTCACAGGCAAAAAAGGACGGCATCCAGGTGCTGATATGCGGGGCCGGTCATGCGGCCCATCTGGCCGGAGTGATTGCAGCCCACACCACCCTGCCCGTGCTGGGGGTTCCCATTGATTCCTCTGCACTCCAGGGACTGGATGCACTGCTGGCAACGGTGCAGATGCCGCCTGGCATTCCCGTGTCCACCATGGCCATCGGCAAATCAGGTGCCCACAATGCCGGCATCTTCGCCGCCCAGATCATCGGGCTGTCAGATCCGAAAGTGGCGGAAAAACTGGTGGCATTCAAGCAGAACATGGCTGCCAAAGTTGCAAAAAAGGCAGCATCCTTTGCCTGATACCCGGTTTAAAAAAACACGGCAGGTGATCCGGGTGCATCCGGATCACCCTGACCAGGATGCTGTTAACCAGGCCGCAGCATACATAAAAAACCGGGGTATGGTGATCTTTCCCACCCAATCTCTGTACGGCCTGGCAGCAGATGCCCTGGATCCGGCAGCAGTCGACACCATATTTTCCATCAAGAAAAGAGAAAAAAGCAATCCCCTCCTGGTCCTGATTCACAGCAAAAAAGTCCTGGAGGGGATGGTGGCACACATACCGGATCAGGCAAAGATACTCATGCACACCTTCTGGCCCGGGAGCCTGACCCTGGTGTTTGAAGCAAAGCCCGGTATCTGCGATCTTCTCACCGCCGGCACCGGCAAAATCGGGGTCCGGATACCGTCTCATCCTGTAGCCCGGGCACTGGTCAAAGCAGCCGGCCGTCCCATCACCGGCACCAGTGCCAATCTTTCCGGATCACCCGGCTGCAGCTCTATCAGCGACATGCCCGGGCAATTGATACAGGCAGCAGATATGGTCCTGGATGCCGGTACCTTGAAAGGCGGCATTGGCTCAACCATCCTGGACATCACCCGGGAACCCCCCCGGATGCTCAGGCACGGGACCATACCATCGGACACCATCAGTCAAACCCTTTGCGGTAAAAAAAGTCAACTTCCGACTTCAATAAAAACAACAAAATTTATTGACAAAACCGCCTTTTTTCATTAATAGAAGGAGTTCGTGCCGGAGTGGTGGAATTGGTAGACGCAGAGGACTCAAAATCCTCCGCCCGCAAGGGTGTGCGAGTTCAAATCTCGCCTCCGGCACCACAATAAAAAACAAGGCTTTCAGCATTTCACTGGAAGTCTTTTTTATTTGATGAAGTAAACCCAGAAAACAAATAGGCAGCAAGAGTAAAACCTTTCCAACGTACCGCTTAACATTTGCTGTCTCCGAGGAACATTGCATTGGACATAATTACCATCTAAGGTAAGATTGCTGGTGATCAATCAGGCTGTCTTTCTCATACCGGTCTGCCACAAAGGTTAACGACACCGCCTCCCGGAATCCCAAAGGCCAAAATATTTTCAGAGCGATTCAAGGTTCCGGCTCCTTGGATAGAGGTATTGTTGCGTGCTGTTTATTGGAGATTGAGAAAGTTGGCAAGTGATAAGCTTTCTTCATCCAAAGACTTGGTATTTACGGGTCTTTTTTCCCGGTGGCGGTATCCAGTACTTCGCGCACCTTTTTCGCCAGATTCTGAATTGAAAACGGTTTCGGGATAAACTTTACTCCCTGGTCCAGCACCCCCTGCCGGGCAATCACATCAGCGGTGTAGCCAGACATGAACAAACAAGTCAACTGCGGATAGAGCCCGGATAATTTTTCTGCCAGAACCTGGCCGTTCATTTCAGGCAGAACAACGTCCGTCAGGAGAAGATCAACCCTATCCGGATAATCTGCGGCCAGGTCAATCGCCTGGGCAGGGGTGGACGCCGATAATACGTGATACCCATTATATTCCAGCATCATCCGGGTCATTTCAAGAATAGCAGGATCATCTTCCACCACCAGAATGGTTTCATCCCCCACCGGAACCGGTTTTTCCCCATGGCCAGGATCCGGGGGTTCATCGGCAGAATAGCACCGGGGCAGGTAGATTTTAAAAGTAGACCCCCGGCCCGGTTCGCTGTACACATTGATAAATCCGTGATTCTGTTTCACAATTCCATAAACTGTGGCAAGGCCAAGGCCTGTACCTTTGCTTTTATCCTTGGTGGTAAAAAAGGGTTCAAACAGGTTCTTCAGGATATTTTTGTCCATGCCGCAACCATCGTCACTCACTGTCAGCATGACAAAATCACCAGGAATAAATCCGGGGTGGTCTGCACAGTATGCCGAATCAAAGGCCGTCATCCCGGTTTCAATGGTCAGTTTTCCCACACCGGAGATGGCATCCCTGGCATTCACACACAGATTAGCCAGGATCTGGTCGATCTGGGACGGGTCCATTCGAACCGGCCATAATTTCCGAACCGGGATCCAGGACAGGGTAATATCTTCCCCAATGAGGCGGTGCAGCATGCTGAGCATGCTTTCCACCGTATTGTTCAGATCAAGTATTTTTGGTTCAATGGTCTGCTTTCTGGCAAAGGCCAGCAATTTTCTGGTGATATCGGCGGATCGGTCAGCCGCGTTGCGTATCTGAGTCAGGTCCCTGTAAACCGAACTTCCAGAATCCACTTTTTTCAGGGCCAGTTCCGCCCGTCCGGAAATCACCCCCAGCATATTGTTGAAATCATGGGCCACCCCCCCGGCAAGACGGCCCACGGATTCCATTTTCTGGGCCTGGATCAGCTGTGCCTGCAGCTTTGCCCGTTCCTTTTCAGCCAGTTTGCGGTTTGAAATATCCCGGACAAAGGCAAAACAGCCTTCCATGCCTTCAAACGCCACGTAGTTTCCGGTGATTTCAACCGGAACAAACCGTCCGTCTTTGGTCTTTTGCCGGGATTCATGGGTGGAGGATCCATGTTTGCGCAGTTTCTCAATATAGGGTTCCCAGGCTTCCCGGGGAAAATCCGGATCAATATCCGACACTTTCATTGACAACAGTTCATCGCGCGAATATCCCAGAGAACGGCAGGCTGCTTCATTCACATAGATGATCCGTGTTCCGGTCTCCACCCAGAAAATGCTGTCCCTGGAATGGTTCACTCCGTATTCCACCAGACGCATGATATGTTCTGCCTGTTTATTTTCCGTGATATCTCTGCCCGAAGTGATGACAGCCTTGACCTCATTGTCAATATCAAATTCGGGCATCAGCAGCCAGTCAATCCAGATCCCGTTGGGAAGCAGAAATTCGGTTCGGTGCTGTTTTTTGGTGACAAACACCTGGTGGATAGCTTCCTGCCACTGCAGGCGCAGGTATGGCGGAAAACCGATTTCCTCATGGGTTTTGCCCGGAAAAGAAGCAGGGTCCATTCCGAAAAGGTTTCTGACGGCCGGATTGACATACAGGTGGCGCATGGATTTGTCAAAGCGCATGACCACATCAGCACTGTTTTCCGCCAGGGCACGAAAGGTTTCTTCACTCTGGCGGAGCAGTTCCTGGGTAGTTTTCCGTTCAGTGATGTCCATCCCTTCAAGAATCAGACAGTATACATTTTTGTTCTGATCCAGTACCGGTTTGATGGAAAAATCAAGAAACCGCCATTTTTGCTGATGGTTCCGGTAACTGGTTTCAAAACGAAGATACTTCCCCTGCAGTGCCTTTTTGATCTTTGTTTTCAAAAGGGTTCGGGTTTCCGGAGAATGTTTCCACCATGGGGTCAGCCAGAAGGGTTTGCCGATAAAAGAGGTATCCTCCTTTCCCAGTGCTTTTTTTGCAGCCCTGTTGGCTTCCAGGAGAATGCCGTCCGGGTCGATTATTCCCACCGCATTGTGGGTCTGATCGTAAATGGCGCTGAATTTTGATTCATTGATAATCCGTTCTTCTTCTGACCGGCGGATATCGGTCATATCAATGATAATTCCCCTGATTCCCAAAGGGGTTGCGTTTTCCTTGATAAGGGAGGAATAAATCATGATCGGGAATACAGTGCCGTTTTTTTTTACAGCACTGTATTCATTTCCCAGGAACTGTTTGCCCTCCATTACGCCTTGTATGTTTTCAACAGCCCGCTGATGGTCCTGCTTAACTATCACGGTAAGTACGTTCAGGCCTTTTGCAAATTCTTCTTCTGTATAACCGAAAATGTCAAATGCGTTTTTGTTTACAAAGGTCAGACGTCCTGTCAGATCACATTCAAAAACGATCTGGGGCAAAAAATCCGCCATCTTGTAGTAAAATTTTTTATTTTCGGCACTGGGCATTTTATCCCTGCTCCTGCAAAAAGTATCACCTGTATCGGTATTTTTTTAAACCATCATAGGGCAGGAACCTGTTTTTTGTCAACGACTGTCAGGACATGTTTTTTTGTTTTTGCTTGAAGGCGAAAACATTTGATGAGATGACTTGAAAAAATAAGTATCAGCGCATGGGGAATCATCTGCGATCCAAGCTGAGGCGTTTGTTGTTTACCTGGAGCCGGCACAGGCTAACCAAGGAGGCAGACACCAAAGATATGGATACTTATAGTGAGTTCTCAACAGACAAAAACGGTGTTTTTTGGATTGGAAAAATGGAATAACCGCATTATTCAAATGGCAGACGGATCGTAAAAGTGGTCCCTTGTCCAAGGGTTGATGACACCTGAATGGTGCCGTTGTGCTCTTCTACCAGCTTTCCGGTGACAAGGAGTCCGAGGCCGGTCCCCTTTTCGCCTTTGGTACTGTAAAACGGCCTGAACAGGTTGGTTTTATCTTTTTCTTTCATACCGGCCCCGTTATCCTGCACTTCAATACAGAGCAAATTTTCATTTTCAATGAAGGTTTTTAAAAAGATCTGCAATGACCTGTCCGGGTCTTCGACTTCCAGGCAGGCGTCAATTGAATTTGAAATCAGGTTCAACAAAGAACGGTGAATCGTTACCGGATCCATTTTTATTTCTCCGATTCGCTTGTCCAGATTCTGGATTATCTTTATTTTTTGTTTCTTTGCATGCCCTTCCAGGAGGTTGACCACATCCTTGACCACCTCATTCGGACAGCAGGATTTATACTCCGGCTTTCTTTCCTTTGAAAAGGTCAGCAGATTCTGGACAAGATTGGATGTTCTGTCAATATTGTTTTTAATGGTTTGCCATCCATCTTCAATTTTTTTGATATTCTTTCTTTTCAGTCCGATATCCACGACGTAGCTGCCCCCCTTGAGACCGATCAGAATATTTTTGATATAATGGGCAAGGCCGCTGATGGTCTGGCCGATTGCCGCCTGCCTCTCGGACTGGACCAGTTCTTTTTCAAGCTGCTTGATTTCCGTCAGATCATGGAAGAAAAATGCACATCCGACCAGTTTGTTTTTTTTATGGTGAAAGCTTGTGGAATATCTGACAGGAATCTGATTTCCGGTTTTTGTCCTGAAGGTAATTTCCTTCCATGGCATACGGCGGTGAGGCTGAGCCGTTTTTGATTTTTCTTTAAACAGCATGACCATTTCCGGACTGAAGGAAGTATCAATGCTCAAGGCATTCATCACATCAAAAAAAGGTTTGCCGATCATCTCTTCTCTTGAATAGCCGTAATCATCCTCCACACTGTTATTTACATCCAGGATCTCCAGGGTATGACTGTCGACAATGAAAATCGGGTTGGGGTTATTATTAAAAAGAATACGGTACTGATCATATAAATGGCTTAACTTTTCATTCTGGACCTTGATTTCTTCCTGGTCTTTTTTTTCCCGGGTGCTGTCCCTTAATGTTTCAACAGCCCCGATAATCTTGCCATCTTCCGATTTGATGGGGGCCGCAGTAAAGAATATCCATTTGCCATTCTCACCTAGATGGGGAAAAAATTCTTCAGCTTCATATGCCTCTTTAATCAGAATTGATTTTTTCCACTTGTCTCCATAATATCTGCTCACCTCTTCTTCCGGCATCTTGCCGACAATAACATCCGCCATTGTCGGCCTTTTAGATGATCTGAACGCACTCCATTGCTTGTCTGTTCCCACCAGTTCATAGGATTTAATTCCGGTCAGCTCTTCACATGCCCGGTTCCAGTGGGTGATGATATGGTCTTTGTTAATGATGAATGTGGGAATCATGCTGCCATGAATCATCTGGTGCAGCTCGTTTTCGATGTTGATCAGGTCTTCTCTTTCATTCAGAAAATGGCTTATTCTTTCCTCGGCAATCTGGGCCATGCGGTCTGAGAACTGTTCAAAAATATTCTCAAGGTTATCCTCGTTTATCCTGCCTTGTTTGATCTCCTTCTGAATTTTAATCTTTTCTTGTTCAACTTTCAATCGGCTGATCAGCGCCATGGCCCGGGAATGGTCGATATTCACCAGTTTGGCTTTCAAAGGACGGGCCTTTTCGATAATGGCGGAGATTTTATGGTCCTGGGATATTTTAAGGATCAGGTCGAGGTTTTCAATTTCAAAAAGGTCCTCGTAGACATGGGTCGTGAACAGTTTATGGGCTTTGGCATATTTAATTCCTTTAACTCTGCTGAAAGAATCAGCCACTGCCAGAATTTTGCAGTCAAGCTCTTTCAAGCTGTCACTTAGAAGAAGCTGCAATAATTCTTTACAAGGATAACTGCCGCCCATAATGGCAATGTTCAATCCTCTGAGGTCTATTTCCTCCATCTCCTGCTCCTGAACAAACTTTACAAAAACACAGATGCTTTGCAAGAACTACATTATCTTCCCTTTTCAATTTTTACTACCAGTTGCTTAAATCGCACCTTAACAGGTTGACATTTTTAATGTCAACGATTAACTGACCACCTTTAAATACGTAAGGGTCAGTATGCAATCGTAAGGTATGTTAAAAAGAATGGAATGGATATGCAAGGTGTTCTGATTGAGGCCAAGAGAAAAAGCCGGTTGCGTAAACCAGGTATGCATGTCCCTTGATCCATGGACTGCAAAGCATTTTTTTCTTTTTCCTTGAAGAGAAAAAAATTTGATGATATGACTTGGTGAAATAAGTATCAACGCCTGATAAAAAAATATTCGATCCATCATACAGGCACTTGGCATTTACCCCAGAGCCGGCATTGGCTGACCGAGGAGGCACACCAAACGAATGGATACTTATGCAGGGTTCTCAACAGACAAAAATGGTGAACCGTCCGTAACAACGCCGGAGAAATAAAACTATGCCGGCTGTTTTTACCTTTTTTGTCATGCTTCTTTTCTGGACAGCTCTGTCCGGAAAATTTGATCTATTTCACCTGGGCATGGGGGTGGTTTCCAGCGGTCTGGTGGCATGGCTGTCCCATGATCTCCTGTTTGAAGGCCACACCAAGAAACTGGGTGCCACCCTGGTTGAAATCGCCTGTTTTCTCCGATACCTGACGTGGCTTTTCGGACAGATTGTACTGGCCAATTTCCACATCGCCGGACTGTCCCTGTCATTGTACCCCAAAAAAAAAATGGATCCCCATATCATCAAGTTCAGGACCTCCCTGAAAACCGATTTCGCCCGGTTCGTTCTGGCCAACTCCATCACCCTGACCCCGGGCACGGTGAGTGTCAGAATCGAAGATGATATCTTTTATGTCCATGCCATCACCCGGCGATCTTCCGCCGATCTGGCCGGTCCGGGGGCCGGTGAGATGGAACGCTGGGTGGCCTGGGTGTTTGAAGGCGGATGCCGATGAACCTGGAACCGTTCTTTATCGCCATGGCAGTGGCCATTCTGTTTTTGATGCTGTGCAACCTGTACCGGGTGGTGGCCGGCCCCACGGTCATCGACCGGATGCTCGGGATGAACGTCATCGGAACCAAGACCACGGTTCTCATAGTGCTCATCGGAGTCATCGACGGCCGGGTGGACCTGTTCATCGACATCACCCTGGCCTATGCCCTGCTCAATTTTATCACCACCATTGCTGCGGCCCGGTTTTACCAGCGTCTTGCCCAGCCGGCCCCGCGTGATCCCAGAGAATCGCTGGTGGCGCCATCTGCCGGCCCAGAGGTGGAAGAAGTGGATACCCCTGCGGCAGTGGCGGATTCCGTCCGAAAGGAAACCCCATGATATTGGATATTCTGGTCATTCTTGCAATGCTCACCGGCCTGTTGTTTTTTGTGGCCACCACAGTGGGGATCATCCGGTTTCCTGATTTTTACTCCCGGGTCCATGCCGCCGGCAAAGGAGACACCCTTTCCACCACCCTGTTTCTGGGTGGAGCGATCCTGTTTCTTTTACGGGATTTCGGCACAGACACCCTCCTGACCGCAGGCAAGCTGCTGCTCATCGTTTTTTACATCTTCATTGCCAGTCCCACAGCCACCCATGCCATTATCGATGCTGGATACGAATTTCGGGTGCCTTACTGGACGAGGTCGAAAAAGGACAACAGCACCAAGGGAGATGAGGAAAGCATGGATAACGGGTTCTACCCGGAAGATTTGAAGGGATAAAAAAATGACCTGGGATGCCAGCCTGCTGTGGCAGTTCGATATTCTGGTACTGTTAATGATGGTGATCTGTGCCGTTACTGCCCTGGCTTTGGAAGGATTGCTCAGCAGCGCTATTGTGACCGGGGTGTACAGTTTCCTTATCTGCCTGATGTGGACCCATATGATGGCCGTGGATGTGGCGTTCACCGAGGCGGCCGTTGGGGCGGCCATCAGCACGGTGATTTTTCTGGGTACGGCCCAGTATATCAGCCGATGGATCAAAAAAGACAGACCCGGAGAGCAGGGAATCAAACAGCTTACCATTGTCATTGCGGTAATCTGCGCAGTGATGATGCTAAATGCGACCCGGGATCTGCCGGACTGGGCTGATCCAGCCTCTCCGGCCAGCAAACATCTGTCCCCTGAATATATCGAACAGGCGTATCATGAAACTGCCACCCCCAATGTGGTGACTGCGGTGCTGGCGGATTACCGGAGTTATGACACCATGTTCGAGGCGGTGGTGGTGTTTGCCGCAGCCCTGGTGGTCATGGTATTACTGCGCCGCACCTCCCACAAGCACCGCAAGGTACTGCACCTGAGACCCAAACGGGAGGGCCGGGACACGGTACTGCGGGGCGCTGCCCAGTCCATCATTCCGGTGATGCAGATTTTTGCCCTGTATGTACTGTGCCATGGCCATTACAGTCCGGGCGGCGGATTTCAGGGCGGGGTGATTTTCGGCGCCAGCTTCATCCTGCTGGCTTTGTGCTACAACCTGAAATTTTCCATGAACCGGTTTCGTGAACATGCCGTACTGTGGTGCTGTGCCGGCGGGGTCCTGCTGTATGCCGGCATCGGTGCCGCCTGCTTGGGCCTGGGATGGAATTTTCTGGGATATGCGGCCCTGGCGGATCTTCTCGGCGTATCCGAAAAGATGGCCCGGTCCCATGGTATCCTGGCCGTGGAGGTCGGTGTGGGCATCACCGTGATGGCGGTGATGGTTTCTCTGTATTATGATCTCGCCTCGGGCGGTGATCTGGAAGACGGGTTGTAAAGCCATGGATGATCTGTTTTATTTCATTATCTCCAAATACAACTACTGGGCCGCCATCGTGCTGCTCTTTATCGGGCTGTTCGGGATCATCGTTCGCAACAACCTGATGAAAAAAATCATCGGCATGGTGATTTTTCAAACTGCGATTCTGCTGTTTATCGTATCCATCGGGGTCAAGCGGGGGGCTACGGTGCCGATTTTAAAGTTTTCTTTGGATAAGCAGCCCCTGCTGGATGCCACTGCCTATGCCAATCCCCTTCCCCATGTGCTGATTCTCACGGCCATTGTGGTGGGAGTGGCCGTACTGGGGGTGGCCCTGGCCCTGCTGCAGAAGATTCAGCGGGTCCACGGCACCATTGAAGAGGATGAGATCCTGGAGGATATGCGCAAATGATGGACCATGCCCCCATCCTCATGATTGTGGTGCCTGTGTTTGCCTCCCTGGCCCTGACCCTGATCGGTCCGATGGGCCACAGGGCTGCTTACGGCCTGCTGATCCTCTCCGTCGCCGGTTCCCTGGCAGCGGCAATGGCCACCCTGGTGCAGGTGGTCTGGACGGGCCAGGCAGTGCACTACCGCATGGGAGACTGGGTCCCGCCCATGGGCATTGAACTGGTGATCGACCACCTGAGTGCCGGGGTCCTGGTGATGATCAGCGGGTGCGCCCTGCTCACCGCCATCTATTCCATGCACACGGCCAGGCAGGACAACCCGGACCGGCTCAATCACTATTATGCCCTGTTCGCCCTGCTGGTGGCCGGTCTGATGGGCATGACCGCCACCGGGGATGTGTTCAATCTGTACGTGCTGCTGGAGATTTCCGCGCTCTCCAGTTACGGCCTGCTGGCCCGGGGCAAGGGCAGGGCATATTACGCCACCTTCCGATACCTGATGATGGGCACCATCGGTGCGAGCTTTTATCTGCTGGGGGTGGGATATCTTTATATCATGACCGGATCGCTGAACATGGCCGACCTGGCCGAAATCCTGAAACGGCCCGAACTTGGGGCATCGGTGAATGTACGCATCGGCTTCACCCTGATCATTCTGGGTGTCTGGATAAAAATGGCCCTGTTTCCCCTGCATGCCTGGATGCCCAATGCCTACAGCCGGGCCGGTACCACCACCGCCTGCCTGATCGCCCCCCTCATGACCAAGGTCAGTGTGTATGTGATGCTCAGGATCATGTTCACGGTGTTTTCCGTTGACTATGTTTTCCAGCAGATCGCCTGGAGCCGCCTGGTGATCTATCTGGCATCCGCAGCCGCGGTGCTGGGGATGATAACGGCCCTGTCCCAGCGGGACCTGCGCAAGATGCTGACCTACATCATCGTGGCGGAGATCGGATATCTCACGGGCGGGGCCTGGCTGGCCAATACCGCCGGCTACACCGGGGCAGTCTACCATATTCTGGCCGACGGTCTGATGACCCTGTGCCTGTTCATGGCGGTGGGGGCCATCATCTACCGGACCGGTGTGAGCACGTCCGCTGCCATGGAGGGAATTTTCCAGCGCATGCCGGTGACAGCAGGCGTGTTTCTGATCGCTGCAGCATCGGTTGTGGGCATCCCGCCTACCTGTGGTTTTTTTTCCAAATGGTATTTACTCCAGGGCGCAGTGCAGGCAGGCGAATGGGTATTTGTGGCTGCCCTGATCATTGCCGGACTGGTGGCGGCAACCCTTTTTTTCCGGCTGCTGGAGAGAGCGTTTTTCGGCCGCCTGGATGATGCGGTCATGGCAACAGGCAGCGAAGAACCCCATACAGGGGCCCGGACAATCCGATTGAATGAAGCACCCTTAACCATGCTGCTGCCCCTGGTTTTTACCGGGGCGGCCCTGCTGGGTTTAGGGATATACACCAATGAAGTGGTCCGTTACCTGATCCGCTGGTCTGTGCCGGCCGGGATGTAGAAAGGAGATCTCAAACAGGTCATGTTTTCCCCCGCATTTTATCAGGCCGCCCCGGTGATCGCCGTGTGTGCGTCCCTGGGGGCCGTGCCCCTGATTGCCGCAAGCCGCCGGCACCCCAACCTGAGGGAGTTCTGGACCTTTGCGGCGGCGGCCCTGAAATTCAGCATGGTGGTACTGCTGGCCGGCCGGGTCCTGGCCGGCAGCGTGGTGGAGGTGACCCTGATCCAGGTGCTGCCGGAGCTGGCTATCCGGTTTAAAGTGGATGCTTTCGGTATCGTGTTCGCCCTGGTGTCCTCTTTTCTGTGGATTGTGGCGGCCGCCTATACCGTCGGGTATATGCGCAGCCTTTCCGAACATGCCCAGACCCGGTTTTTCATCTGCTTTGCCCTGGCCCTGTGTGCCGCCATCGGGGTAGCGTTTTCCGGCAACCTGCTGACCCTGTACCTGTTCTATGAAATGCTCTCTCTTTCCACCTATCCACTGGTGGCCCACCATCAGGACAAAGAAGGCCGGGGCGGGGCCCGCAAATACCTGGCCTTTCTGCTGGGGGGATCTGTGGGACTGGTCCTGCCGGCCATGATCGTTCTGTTTATCCTGGGGGGAAACCTGACCTTTGCCGACAATATCCAAACCGGCATCATCCCGCCCGGCACCGGGGACACCCTGGTGTTCTGCCTGTTTTTTGCCTGCCTGTTCGGATTTGCCAAAAACGGGGTGATGCCCATGCATGCCTGGCTGCCCGGGGCCATGGTGGCCCCGACCCCGGTGTCGGCTCTGCTGCATGCCGTGGCCGTGGTCAAGGTGGGGGTGTTCTGCACCACCCGGGTCATGCTGTACGTGTTCGGCACCGATCTGATGGATGGCCTCAATCTGGGCGTTCTGACCGCCTATATCGTGTCCTTCACCATTGTGACCGCCTCCATCATCGCCATGACCAAAGACAACCTCAAGGCCCGGCTGGCCTATTCCACCATCAGCCAGCTGTCCTATATCATTCTGGGGGTGGCCCTGCTCACACCGGCGGCGGTCCAGGGCGGAATCATCCACATTGTCAACCACGCGTTTGCCAAGATCACCCTGTTTTTCTGTGCCGGGGCCGTGTATGTGGTCACCCGCAAAAAAAATATCTCTGAGATGGGGGGACTGGGCCGGGTGATGCCCTTTACCTTCGGGGCCTTTGCCCTGGCATCGCTGACCATGATCGGGGTCCCGCCCGTGGGGGGATTCATCACCAAATGGTACCTGCTCAAAGGAGTCCTGGATGCCGGCCAGATCACCATCATTCTGGTGCTGGTGGCCTCCACCATGCTCAATATCGTCTATTTTGCACCGGTGACCTTTCAGGCGTTTTTCGGGCGGTCCCCGGATGAACAGCCCGGTCGTACAGGCATCCGGGAAGCACCCTTGATCATGGTGGTGCCGATTGCGGCGGCAGCAATCCTGTCGCTGCTGACAGGCATTTTTCCCGGTGTGATGATGCAGTTTGTAAGGATGGTGATATCATGATCCTCGATCTGATCGAATTTCTGCGGCACCGGCTCAAACGCGTGATCCAGGTGTGCTGCATCATTTTGGCCCTGCTGGCGGGGTTTGACGCGCTGCTGCTGGACAAGAACAAGGCCCACACCGCAGTGGAACATCTGCCGGGATTCTGGGCCGTGTTCGGGTTTACTGCCTGCGTGGTGATCATCTTTGTTTCCAAATGGTTCGGCAGGCTGGGCATTACCAAACAGGAGGATTATTATGATCAATAATCTGTGGCTGCATCCGGGCCTGATCCTGATGGCAGGTGCCCTGATCCTGCCGCTGGTGAAGGGGCGGCTCTTCCGGCCATATCTGCTGCTGGTGCCGGTCCTGGCTTTTGGGGCTGTCCTGCAGATGCCCCAGGGCGTATACGGGGTCTTCCCGTTTCTGGAATGGGACCTGACCTTCGGCCGGGTGGACCGGCTCAGCCTGGTGTTTGCCTATATCATGACCTTGATGTGTATCATCGGCACCCTGTACAGCCTGCATGTGGACAACCCCTTTGAGATGGCAGCAGCCTGGATCTATGTGGCAGGCTCTCTGGGGGTGATCTTTGCCGGGGATTTTCTGGTGCTGTTTTTGTTCTGGGAAGTGATGGCGTTTTCCTCGGTGTTTCTGGTGTGGTTCCGCAGGCGTCCGGAATCTTTGTGGGCAGGATTCCGGTACCTGATGGTCCATGCGGCCGGCGGTCTGGTCCTGCTGGCAGGCATCGCGCTCCTGTACCATGCCACCGGCGACCATGGGTTCCACCAACTGGATGTCAGCCGGCCCACACTGCCGGTGTATCTGATCCTGGTCGGGTTTATTCTGAATGCGGCTGTGCCGCCCCTCCATGCCTGGCTGCCGGATGCCTATGGTGAGGCAACGGTGAGCGGGGCCGTGTTCATGTGCGCCTTTACCACGAAAACCGCTGTGTATGCCCTGGCCCGGGGGTTTGCAGGTATGGAGATCCTGATTCCCTTAGGCGTGGTCATGGCCCTGTACGGTGTGGTGTATGCGGTGCTGGAAAACGATGCCAGACGGCTTCTGGCCTACCATATTATCAGCCAGGTGGGGTATATGGTGGCCGGGGTTGGTATCGGCACCGAGCTGGCCATCAACGGGGCCTGTGCCCATGCCTTTGCCCATATCCTGTACAAGGGCCTGTTGTTCATGGGTGTCGGCTCAGTGCTGTACATGACCGGTAAAAGCCGGTTCACCGACCTGGGGGGACTGTACAGCAGAATGCCCCGGGCCTTTGTGTTCACCCTGATCGGCGGGCTGTCCATTTCCGCGTTCCCGTTGTTTTCCGGATTTGTGAGCAAATCCATGATCGTGGCGGCCGGGTTTGACGACCACCTCTACTGGGCCGCGTTCCTGTTGACCCTGGCCTCGGCCGGCACCTTTCTGCACACAGGACTCAAAGTGCCCTATTTCATCTGGTTCGGCAAAAACAACTGTGCAAAAAACACCTGGGAAAAAGCCCAGGATCCACCTGTGCACATGCAGCTGGCCATGGGAATCGCCGCGTTTTTATGTATCTTCATCGGGGTACACACCCCGTATCTGTATGACATGCTGCCTTATGCCGCCGTTTATAAGCCCTATACCGCCTATCATATAACAGAATCCCTGCAGATTCTGCTGTTCACAGCCCTGGGATTTTTTGTCTTTCTGAAGAAACTGACACCAAAACCGGTCATCAGTCTGGACATGGACTGGTTCTACCGAATGGGGGGGCGGGTGTTCCTGCTGGGGGCCCAGAGAGGCATGGACTATTTGAGCACCCGGGCACAGCAGTATCTTGGAGAAGCACTTCCCCACCGCCTCAACACATTTTCCCAGTCCGGCCCGGCCCGGCTGAGCCTGCTGCTGATCCGGCCCTTATGGTATCTGACCGGGGTGACGGTAAAAGGACCGGACGGGGCGGAAAAACGCTTTACAGACACCTTCAACCGGTCTTTGTTCACCATCGGTTCCACAGCAGTCTTCACCATCATTATGCTGATGATCCTGCTTTTCTTTGTCACCTGAAACACTTGACCGGATTGTCTGTGACATCCGAAGGTTTTTGATGAAAACAGATCAGTGATCCACCATCTCATATACTTCGGACCGGTAGCCTTTTATTTTCCGCACGTGAAATGACAGGATCCGGCTCTGGTAATTTTCTACATACTGTTTGAGTTGTATTTTGGCTTTGCGGAACCCGGGGCTCTGGAGGGCGGGAATGAGCTCGCTGACATTGTTTACCCTGCCCTCACAGACCGTGTGGGGTTCATCACCGATCAACACTTCCCATTCACCGGCAATATGGACCCCCATCTCTTCCAGCAGCGGATAGAATTCATGGGTGACAAACTGTTCATAATTTTTGTAGTCACCCGGTTTCAGGGTTATGACATCCCACATCTGGTTGAACTTGACGGTATCCTGAGCAATGCTCATGGAGTAGCTGCCCCGCTTTGCAATGGGGACCATGACCTTGGTTTTATAGTGTTTGATAAAATTGAGCAGTTCCGATTTCAACTGTCGGTAGGCATCGTTTTTAAAGGCAGCCTCCAGTTGATCCAGATCGCTGCTGACCGTCTCCATGATCACTTCACTGTAGGACCCCACCAGCACGGACCAGCCCGCCACCGTATGCAGCCCCAGCCGGTTGACCCCGGGAATGAATTTTTTGATGATGAAGCTGGCATAGGCATCTTTTTTGGCAGGGTTGATGGTCCAGTAGTGCATCAATTTTACGGCCATGGCTGTCCTCCTCTCCGGCATTCATGTAAATGGATGGTGCATTGCTGTCATCTGATCATGAGGCATTAATAATTCAGAGGTAAATGAGGCCGCCGGATTTGTCAACCAAAATATCAGCCCGGGTGGTACAGATCCTTCCGGCGAATGCCACATACGTGGTCAATACCTGCTATAATCATAGCATTGATAAAATATTTATGGTATGCAGTATCTGAATAAAAAAGGTATTTTTCCACTGGGTATTTATATTTTTCATCAGATATTGTAATATCCACAATTTACAAAAGAAACGTCACTTGTACCAGACCGACAAGCTAAGGAGGGAGACAGAATGGAAGAGCGTTTGAGTGAGATACTTTCACCCTATGAAGGAAAACGGGATGCGCTTATCCCGATACTGCAGAAAGTACAAGAAGAGCTGGGATACCTGCCGGCAGAGGCCATGCAGGAAATCGCCAGAACAACTGGATTGCCGCAAAGCCGGGTCTATGCTGTTGCCACGTTTTATGCGCAATTCTATTTCACAAGACGCGGCAGGCACCAGACAAAGATCTGCGCCGGCACGGCCTGTCATGTCAAAGGTGCGGCCCGGATCATGGACACATTTGAACGTGAACTCGGCATTGCCTGCGGAGAAACTTCCGAAGACTATGAACACAGCCTGGAAACCGTCGCCTGTGTCGGATCCTGCGCTTTGGCACCGGTGGTGGTTGTTAATGAAGAGGTCTATGGACAAGTGGATTCATCAAAAATGTCAAAAATATTCGACGATTTCAAAGAGAACAAGAAGGAGGATTGATTTGGTACAGATAACATCACCATCTCAGATGGCCAAAATAAAAGAACAATGCCAGGCAGCCCTGGCCCGGCAGAAAGTCCGGTTTCTTGTCTGCGCAGGCACAGGATGTGTGGCCGGCGGTTCTCTGGATGTTTACAACGAGTTCAAACGGCTTATCGAGGAAAAAGGCATCTCCGTGGATGTGGAACTGCTTTATGAGGGTGAGGAAAGTGAGGCCGGGATCGGCATCGGCGGCTGTCACGGCTTTTGCCAGATGGGCCCCCTGGTCCGTGTGGAGCCCAAAGAAACCTTTTATACAAAAGTCAAAGTCGCGGATGTCGAGGAGATCGTCACAGCCACCCTGGACCAGGATTCGGTTGTGGAGCGCCTGCTGTATCAGAATCCCGATGGTTCCCGATCCGTGACCGAGCATGATGTGCCGTTCTACAAAACCCAGCAGCGCATTGTGCTTGGCAAATGCGGGACGATCAACCCCGAGGATATCCGCGAGTACTTTGCAGCGGAAGGGTACCAGGCCCTGGCCCGGATACTTGACGATATGTCCCAAGAACAGGTCATCGATGTTGTGACCCAGTCCGGATTACGGGGACGGGGTGGCGCCGGTTTTCCCGCCGGCAGAAAATGGCAGGGCTGCCTCCAGGCTAAGGGAAGTCCCAAATATATCGTGTGCAACGGCGACGAAGGAGACCCGGGAGCTTTCATGGACCGGTCCGTGCTGGAAGGAGACCCGTTTGCGGTCATTGAAGGCATGACCATCGCCGGTTACAGCGTCGGTGCCAACTATGGATATATCTATGTCCGGGCGGAATACCCTCTGGCGGTCAAACGACTGTTAAAAGCAATAGAGCAGGCCAAAAAATACCAGCTGCTGGGGGATAATATCATGGGCACGGGATTCAATTTTGACCTGAAAATCTTCCAGGGCGCCGGTGCCTTTGTGTGTGGTGAATCCACGGCCCTCACCCTGTCCATTGAAGGCAAACGGGGAATGCCCCGGGTGGCGCCCAGGCCCAGAACCACGGAAATCGGGTTGTGGGACAAGCCCACCATTCTTAATAACGTAAAATCCTTTGCCTATGTACCTGATATAATAAGAAAAGGAGCAGACTGGTTCAAGAATATCGGGACGGAATCCAGCTCCGGTACGGCCGTATTCGCCCTGACCGGCAACATCACCAACAGTGGACTGATTGAAGTTCCCATGGGAACGACCTTTCGTGAAATCATATTCGAGCTGGGCGGCGGCATCCCGGACGGCCACAAATTCAAAGCCGTCCAGACCGGGGGACCTTCGGGCGGATGCCTGCCTGAATCCCTGCTGGACCTTCCCATCGATTTCGACTCTCTGGATGAAGCCGGAGCCATCATGGGTTCCGGCGGCATGGTCATCATGGATGAACGGACCTGCCTGGTGGATGTGGCCCGGTATTTCCTGGATTTCACGGTTGACGAGTCCTGCGGCCAGTGTGTCCCCTGCCGGCTGGGCACCAAACAGCTGCTGGAGATCCTGGAGGACATCTGCGCCGGCAAGGGAAGAAAAGAGGATCTGGATCTTTTGTATGAACTGAGCCATGCCGTCCATGCCGCTTCCATCTGCGGCCTGGGACAGACAGCCGCCAATCCGGTGCTGACCACCCTGCGGTATTTCAAAGAGGAATATGAAGCCCATATTTTTGATAAACGCTGCCCGGCAAAGGTGTGCAAGGCATTAATTTCCTACGTCATCAGTGAAGACCGTTGCAAAGGCTGCGGCATATGTGCCAAA
The DNA here is from genome assembly GCA_035268565.1 of Desulfotignum sp. Taxonomy (GTDB): domain Bacteria; phylum Desulfobacterota; class Desulfobacteria; order Desulfobacterales; family Desulfobacteraceae; genus Desulfotignum. The sequence continues at coordinate 21,924 of DATFKQ010000053.1, forward strand.
CACTGCCCGGTGAACGCCATTACCGGAGAAAAGAAACAGGTGCATGTGATTGACCAGTCTTTGTGCATCCAGTGCGGGGTCTGCATGGAAAAGTGCCCAAAAAAATTCAGGTCCGTGGATTGTGTATCCCCCCGGATCACAACAGCGGTACCTGAAACAATGGAAACCACGTAACCCTGACAAAAATTTCCTATTGCGCCAGAAACCAATGGCTGTTTCATCCGGTTCTGGCGCTGTTTTTTTCATGATCTTTTTTGAAAAACTGGACAAATAATGCTTGATATGCTTGATGGATGGAAGTTTCTGGCAGGGTTAGGCATCTTTTTGTTCGGCATGTTCATGATGGAAGGTCATCAAGCTGATGTCCGGAAAGGATTTTCCCAACATTCTAATGATATTATCTGCCAACTGAATTTTTTCGCTGATTCTTTGTAGAATAAAATGGTAAACTCCTGATAGTTTGAATCAATTGAAGCAGATTTGCTATAAACTCCTGTTCAAGCGAAATATATTTAAGCTCTTTTAAGCCAACCTGTTTCAATTTTTGTATTTTTTCCAGTAAAAATGAAACCATTTCATCAGGAGAAAACCCTTTGAGGGTATATTCATAAAAAGTTTCAGAAAAAACCTCTCCTTCATCATGCGTTTGTATATAAAGCGCTTCATAATCCTTCCAGAAAGGTCTTTGATAATTATCCAGAATATAGTCCCTCATCTTTGTCAAGGCGGTCGCAACTGGTGCGATACGTTCCTGCTGTATCTTTTTCTTTCTATTTAGAATGGAAATATTCACACCTTTGTTTTCATGATATACTATAAGTTGTTCCATGGATGACAATATATCCAGAATTTCCTGGCAATCATAAACCGTTGCATTCAGACTTTTTTTATACAGCCTGTTTACCCTGCCACTTATTTTCTTTATGAAATATGTTTCATATCTTCTCTGATAGGCTATCAGTCTGTTTCTATAGATGGCCCTATTTTCCAATGTTTCAATAATTTTGGACAGTTCTTTACGTTTTTCACCCATTTGCTGCAAATCATCTCCTCTGGAAATTTCATCCGCTCTGGAGACAATTTCATCATATTTTTCATTTGCTTTATCCTGGAAAATAGAACCTATACTTGCTTTTTTTCTCAATCTGCCGATGGCATTTTTCATTTTCCCATCAAGAATACCAAGTCCTTTAAGTTTATTGTCTTTGCGTATTTCATCTGCGAGTTGAAAAAATGCTTCACATTGCCGTGTAATTGATTCCTGGCTTTCATCTCTGATGGACTGGTAGGCGCTTTTAATCAACAACTCATTCAGGATGTCCACGGATTTATATATATTGGGAATTTGAGAATCCGGAACATCTTCTGACTGTATAATGTTTTCCCTGAGATTAACAAGCAGTCGTATGACCACCATGCATTTTATAACATCCTGTGAGCGAACCTGTGTATGATTCCTCAAAAAATCGATCCCATGATGTATCTCTTTGAATGTTTTAAGGTTCCCTGAACCGGCTTCCCGTGCAAGGGACGAATACCCTTTTGATATCAATTCAGAAATATAGTCACTGATTTCAGTGTAGGTGTTCATTGGTGTTTCGGCAAATCCCTGTAATATTAATTGTAACCAGACCCCTATCAGTACAGGGGGTTTGTGTCAATTGGGGAAAACACCTAGTCTCCATAAAGAAATTTCTTAAACAATTACAAAGATGATCAGGATACGGGAGAACCCAGAGCGCGGTCACACAAATTTCGGCCTCAAAAAAAAACCAGCGTTCCCGACATATTATGTTGGCAGAAACGCTGGCAGTTTTTTGTATTATTGTGTTTGTTTCAGATCAAACAGGTTTTCAGGTTATGCTGCCGGTTCAATGTTGATGGCACATACTTTGAGTTCCGGAATTTTGGCTGTGGGATCCAGTTTGGCATTGGTCAGCTTATTGGCTGCTGCTCTGGCATAATGGAAGGGTATAAAAACCGTTCCCTCCACTGCCTTGGGAGAAACCTGCAGTTTGGCACTGATTTTTCCGCGCCGGGACGACACATTTACAAGCGCCCCTGTATCCATACCCAGTTTTTTGGCATCTGCTTTTGATATTTCCACAAAACACTCCGGCGCCATCTCATTCAGCCCTTCCGTATGCCTGGTCATGGTGCGGGAATGGTAATGGTACAATACCCGCCCAGTGGTCAGAACAAAAGGATAGTCATCACTTACCTGCTCTGCCGGGGGCTGGTGTTCAATGGCATGGAACAGTCCTTTTCCCCTGGTGAACTGGGTGGTATGCAGAATCGGGGTGCCGGGATGGCTTTCATCCGGACAGGGCCAGTGAATACCGTCCGTATCGATACGCTCCCAGGTGATGCCCCGGTAGGACGGGGTGACCGCACATATTTCCTTGTAAATTTCATGGCTGTTTTCATATTGCATGTCATATTCCATGCGCCGGGCAATGTCACAGATGATGTCCCAGTCCGGCCGGGCACCTTCGGGTGCATTTACCGTCTTTCTCACCCGCTGGACCCTGCGCTCGGTATTGGAAAAAGTGCCGTCTTTTTCCGCCCAGCAAAAGGAAGGCAATACCACATCTGCCATGGCAGTGGTCTCTGTTTCAAAAATGTCCTGGACTACCAGAAATTCCAGGTTGGCCAGGGCTTTTTTGGCATGATTCAGATCCGGGTCCGTTACCATGGGATTTTCACCTATGACATACATGGATTTGAATTCACCTGCATGGGCTTTTTCAATCATTTCAGTCACAGGCAATCCTGGTTTGGCTGAAATGCCGGTCACGTTCCAGGCTTTTTCAAAGCTTTGCCTGGCATCGTCACTGGTCACGGGCTGATAGGCGGGGAAAACATTGGGCAGCCCGCCCATATCACAGGCCCCCTGGACATTGTTCTGGCCCCGCAGGGGATTGACCCCGCCGCCGGGTTTGCCCAGGTGGCCGCAGAGCATGGACAAATTGGCCAGTGATTTGACATTGTCGGTGCCGCAGGTGTGCTGGGTGATACCCATGCAGTAGCAGATGGCTGCTGCAGGGGCTTTGGCAAATGCCCGGGCAAGTGCAATGATATCTTCTTCAGCAATGCCGGTAATTTCAGCCACATGCTCAGGGGTATAGGATGCCACCACCTCTTTTACGGCCTCAAAATTTTCTGTACGCGCTTCAATAAATGCCTTGTCATGGAGATCTTCTTTTATGATCACATGCATCAGCCCGTTTATCCAGGCAATGTCGGTTCCAGGATTGGGCCGCAGCCATTTTTCTGCAAGATCCACTAGTTTGACCCGCCTGGGATCCACCACATAGATCTTTTTGCCTTTCAGCGCGGCCCGTTTGATAAAAGTGGACAGAACCGGGTGGTTTTCCGTGGTGTTGGACCCGGTCACGAGAATCAGGTCCGATGTTTCAAGATCAGCAATGGTGTTCGTCATGGCACCGCTTCCAAATGCTGCAGCCAGACCGGCTACGGTGGAGCTGTGTCACAGTCGCGCACAATGATCGATATTGTTTGTCTTTAGCACGGCCCGGGTGAATTTCTGGGCAATGTAATTGTCTTCATTGGTGGTCCGGGCCGAGGTGAGCACCCCCATGGTATCAGCCCCCTGCCGGTCCCGAATCTCAACAAATTTTTTGGCAACAAGATCCAGGGCTTCATCCCAGGAGGCCTGCACCTGCCTGCCCTCTTTTTTGATCAACGGGGTGGTCAGCCGGTCCGGAGAGCCTACAAAATCAAATCCATACCTGCCCTTGACGCACAGCCGGCCCAGATTGGGTTCTGCATCTTCAACACCGGTCACTTTCATAATTTTATTGTCCTGGACATGGAGCAGCTGCTGACATCCGACGCCGCAGTAAGGACAGGTGGTTCTGATTTTTTCGGTTTCCCAGGGCCTGCCTTTTCCAATATTTTTCTTTTCCACAAGGGCTCCCACCGGACAGACCTGAACACATTCGCCACAGAATACGCAGCTGGAGTTCTTCAGGGTGGTGCCTGTTCCGGCAATGATTTTGCCGTTGTTGCCCCTAAAACCAAAATCAATGGCCTGGTTCACCTGTACCTCGTTGCAGGCGGCAACACATCTGCCGCACAGAATGCAGCGGGACATATCCCGGTAAATAAAAGAATTGTCATCCTCCACCGGCAGTGTCAGGGGTTCTCTGTGCCGGCCGCTGACCCTGCCTTTGACCTGATACCGGTAGGCCAGGGCCTGGAGTTCACAGTCTCCCCACACCGGGCAGAGTTCTTCTTTTTTGTCATTTTCCATGGCTGCAATCTGAAAATCGGTCCAGGATTCATCTGCTGCTGACCCGATATCACAATTGTGGTTGCCGGAGTCCAGCATCAAACCCAGATATATTTTCCTGTACTTAACAACTTCAGGTGATTCTGTATGAACAACCATGCTGTTTTTCGCCGGCGTGCTGCAGGAGGATACCAGTTTTTTGCCCCATGATTCTACGATCTCTACAATGCATATCCTGCATGCCCCTGTAGGGCGTGTACCTTTCAGATGACACAGGTTTGGAATATCAATATTGTTTTGCTGCGCTATTTCCAGAATGGTCTGGCCTGGTGCAAAATCATAGAGGTGACCATTGATGGTGATGCTGTTTTGATCCATGGGTGAATCCTTCCTTGAATTATTACATTTACATCGACCCTGTTTTGTCCTTTGACAATGCAATGGCATGTACCACAAGCCGTGCATTGTGTCAACAAAATCAGTCTGTAAAACAGCCACAAATCAGCACACGTGGTCCAGACATTTCCTGTCCTTTGGGCTGAACCCGCTTTCTTGCAGGGCAGTCAGATGGGGTAAAATCAAGGGGTATAGTTGACATTTTCCCCCTTTATGGTTATAAATTCAGGAAACTTTTTTGACCCTGTCAAAAATATTCATCAAGCATAAATATTATGTAAATATTATAAGGATACGACATGATTCAATCTATTCTGATGATGGGCGGGCTTGGGGTGGTTATCGGTACAGCCCTGGTGATCGCTTCCAAGGCATTCTATGTATATGAGGACCCCAAAGTGGTGGCCATTGATGATGTGCTGCCCGGGGCCAACTGCGGCGGCTGCGGCCTGCCCGGATGTACGGCCAATGCCCAGGCCATTGTGGAAGGTACGGCAAGTGTCAACTCCTGTGTGGCAGCCGGGGATGATGTGGCCCAGGCCATTGCCGCCATCATGGGGGTATCTGTATCAGACAAGGAACCTGAATTTGCAGGGCCGGGGTGCTACTACGGCAATGCAGATGCAGACCTT
>DATFKQ010000054.1:0-32221 GCA_035268565.1 Desulfotignum sp.
CCAGGGCGGCCAGGCCCGGCTCCAGAATCCGCCGCAACTCCGCCAGATCCGATGCCGTGACATCCCCGAACAGATAGGCATTGGTGACCACATCCATGATCTTTTCCGGACCCGGGGCTGCCACAAAACTGCCGCCGAACACCCCTCTTTTTTTCTGTATCAGGCCTTCTGACTCCAATTCCCGCAGGGCCTCTCTGGCGGATGCCTTGCTTACCTCGTATTTGGCGGCAATCTCCACTTCCGGAGGGAATTTGTCCCCAGGTTTGAAATGCCCATCCAGGATCGCCTGTTTCAACACGGTCTTGATCTGGTCAGACACCCGCTCTTTTCTGATAACCGCATCCTGCAGGGTTGGCAACATGAATGGTATTCCCCGTTAAAAGTCAGTTTTTTAAAAGTCAGTTTTTTTACCAAATGCCAAATTCCTTCCTGCCTGTCAAGAAAAATTTTGCAAAAGGTTTATGCAGATCCGGCACCCGGCATTTTGCGCAAGCTTTCTGTTGGAAGCTGCATCAGGACACGGGAAAGAGCCAGTCCTCAAACTGCCGGTTCCGACCGGCTGTCACATCCGCCATCACATCTGCCACCTGGCGGGTGACCGGTCCGGGTACTGGAGAAAGGGCGCGCTGTTCACATGTTTTTATCGGCAGCACCTTCATAGGGGTGCAGGAAAAAAATATTTCATCAGCAGTTTCCAGCAGCTCCGGGGGGATCCGGTCTTCATTCACCGGAATTTCCAGGGTCTGGCACAGGGTGATCACACTGCTGCGGGTGATGCTGTGCAAAATGCCTCCCATAGAGGGGGTCATGATCCTGCCGTCTTTGACCAGAAAAATGGATTCTGTGGCACCTTCTGCAACAAAGCCCCGGGTGTCCAGCATGACCGCCATGTCACATCCCCTGTTTTTTGCTTCCTGACGGGCCAGCATGCCGTTGAGATAATTGGCCGCTGCTTTGGCTGTAACCGGGACGGTCCGGGGGTCCAGTTTACACCATGTGGAAACGCACAGATCTGCCCCGCCGGATGCTGGTACAACCCTTTTTCCCAGATCCTGCACAGGGTCGATTACAAAAACGGCAATATCCAGGGTATTGCAGGAGGGCAGGATGTCAAAGGCGATCTCAGGATTATACCCCATGATTTTCACTGCCCCCTGACGGATACCGTTTTCGCGCACCGTCCTGCACACAGCTTCCTGTACCGATTCCGGTGACAGGCCCGGCACCATGCCCAGGGCGGAAGCACTGGAAAACAGGCGCTGCACATGCTTGTCCAGTCTGAAAACGCAGGGGCCTGTTCCAGGGATATCATGGACACTCAATACCTCGAAAATTGCCGACCCTCTGGAAAAACTGTGGCTCATCATGTGAATGCCGGCCTGTTCCCAGGCTGTGAACTTTCCGTTCATAAACACCTTGCGGTCAGAAAGCATAAGCCCTCCCTGAAAATAATTTTTTACCATGCAAAGCAAACCGGAAAAGTATACCCTGTATCAGCTGCAAAAAAAAAGGAAAAACTATGTATCTATTCAGCCCGATAATCACAAGTTTGCCTGAGTGTATAAAACTATTTGTACCTGATCGCACAGGCAGGTGTTTTTTTCCTGTATTGCGTTTTACGGTCTGCTTTACTATAGAAAATAGATGCATCATGCCCGGTTACAGGCCGGAAGCATTGGCGGGTAACATTCTCCGGGGATGCACTGAAAGGTAATGTACTGTCTTAACGGGAGAAAAAGATGAAACCGGAGCGATTCTGGATACACACCCCCGAACATTTTAAGCTGGCCTGTGTGCGCATGGTTCCACCCGGCACTCCCAGGGCAGTGGTTCACATTTTTCATGGTATGGGAGAGCACAAAGAGCGGTATCTGCCGTTTATGGGTTTTCTGGCAGAACATGGGTATGTGACCGTTGCCCATGATCACCGCAAACATGGTGGCAGTGTGGCAAGAGAGGAAGATGTCGGGATCTTCACTGCCGTGGATACCTGGGACAAAGTTGTCCATGATGCCTTTGTTGTGATCCGCTCATCCAGAGAACAGTATCCCCATCTGGGCATATTCATCCTTGGCCATTCCATGGGAAGCGTTATTCTGCGGCGGTTTCTGTTCACCTATCCGGATATGGCGGACAAGGCCGTCATTATGGGCACGGTTCCGCCTTATACTTTTGCTGCAGCAGGGGGGCCGTTAGCCCTGGCACGGATGGTTCAGTTTCTGACAAAATCACGCCGCCGGTCACTGTTTCTGGCACAGGCGCTCAACAGTTCCCTGCTGAAAGGATACAAAAATCCCCGAACACCCTTTGACTGGCTGACCCATGATGAAAAGACCATTGATACATACATGAAAGATCCGTTGTGCGGGTGTGCGTATACGCCCGGATTCTATGTCGCGTTTTTCAAGAGTCTCATCAATCTTCATCAGAAGGTCCGCATCAGGCAGGGAAAAAATATTCCCCTTTTATTTATTTCCGGCACTGAAGATCCTGTCGGAAACTTCGGGCAGGGGGTTGAAAAAATAGTGGATTGTTATAATCGGGCAGGATTCAATCAGGTCACACAGGAACTGGTGGCACATGCCAGACATGAAGTGTTAAATGAGACCGAGAATGAGAAGACATATCAAATGATATTGCACTGGTTAGACCGGCCTTCGTGAAATATCAAAGAAGCACCGCCTGAGTGAATATCATGGCGTGTGTGCGGCATCAGCTGCCCCCATCAAAATGCACCCGTGATACCGGATTTAAAAGTTGAAAATACAGGTTTTTCCCCATACAAATCGGTTTGTTCTTTTTGTTATTATTATAGATAGTTGTGCAATTATTCCGTTTATCTGTGTATCTGAAAAGGAGCAAATATGAATAAGAGCCTGCCCGAAGAAAAGCAACAATATTCCCATGGAAAAATGGTGGCAGTTTTTGTCATATCCCTTGTATTTTCTGCTGCTACCGCCATCTGGGGCATTTTCAATCCACAATCTCTGGCAGATTCTGTAACCCGCGTCACCATGTACTGCCTGGATTCGTTTGACTGGGTTTTTCTCCTTTCGATAACATTTTTCATCTTTTTTAGTTTTTTCCTGGGCTTCAGCCGGTTCGGAGACATCAAGCTGGGCCGACCCGATGAAACGCCTGAGTTCAGCACTGTTTCCTGGGTTGCCATGCTTTTTGCCGCAGGTATGGGAGCAGGGCTCCTATTCTGGGGAGTGGCAGAACCGCTCCATCACTACATGGCGCCGCCGCCGGGAAAAGAAGCCATGACTCCTGAGGCGGCCCGATGGGCAATGGTTGTCACCAATCTCCACTGGGGCATACATGCCTGGGGAATCTATGCCATGGGGGCACTGGTCCTCGGGTACTACAGCTTTCGCCGCGGCTATCCCATGCTTGCCAGTGCACCGATTACCGCGGTTTTTTCCGGAAAGACAGGGAGTGCGCTGGGATTTGCAGCGGAAGTTGTCGCTGTAGTAGCGGTTGCCTTTGGTCTGGCCGGGTCTCTGGGTATGGGGGTTCTTCAGATAAATTCCGGACTCGGGGAGTTGTTCGGGACCCCGAGTCAGAATGTTTCATTTATGATCGGCATTCTGGCAGTGCTCATTCTCTTTTACATGATACCGCTCAGCACGAAACTGGACAAGGGAATCAAGGTACTTTCGAACATCAACATTGCCGTTGTTGTAATGCTGATGTTATATGTTCTGTTTTTAGGCCCCACCGCATTTGCGCTTTCCACTTTCGTCACCAGTCTGGGAGATTATGTTACCAATGTCATCAATCTGTCTTTTCGCTTATATCCCTACAGCGGGGAAACCGAGTGGTCGCGGATATGGACACTGACTTACCTGATCTGGTGGATTGCCTGGGCCCCGTTTGTGGGTATCTTTATTGCACGAATCAGCAGGGGCCGTACTATTCGGGAATTTGTGATAACCGTAATCCTCATACCCACATTATTCTCGTTGTTATGGTTTGCCGTATTCGGCGGTACCGGCATCTTTATTGAACGGTTCGGGGAAGGCGGTCTGGCTTCGCTCGTGCTGGAGGAGCCGTCCAAAGCGCTTTTTTCACTCTTTTCTTATTATCCTTTTGCACGCATACTGGGAGGTATCACCATCCTGCTGGTCTTTATCTTTCTCAGTACCAGTGCGGCCAGCGGCGGTTTTGTCCTGGCGATGATGACCAGCGGTGGTGATCTTGAACCGTCTGCACTGCGCAAACTGTTCTGGGGCGCCATCATTGCGGCGCTTACTGCAGCGGTACTCTTTACCGGAGGAGGGGTGGTCGTTCTGCGGTCCATCGCCATCAGCGGTGCCCTTCCTTTTACCATCATCATGATTATACAGGTGGCCTGTCTCTATTACAGTCTGGCTGCCGAAGAGGGAACAGCAGACTATGAACATGAAGGCGTGTCCCAGCCCAGCAGAAATACGGAGGTGACAGGATGAGAAAAAACGGTTTATGGTTCATAATTGGTTGTGTAGTGATATCCTTATGCTTCAGCCCTGGATGTGCACGGGAGCAAGCCATACATGTGGCATCAAAAAATTTTTCTGAAAATGAAATCATCGCTGAAATGTTTGCCCTGCTGGTTAGGGAAAACGGACTGCCGGTTACCCAGACCATTCCCTACGGGAATACATTTGATCTGCAGGAGGCTGTAAAGGCAGAAAAAGTGGATCTCTATCCCGAATATACCGGTACTGGATTGTCTATGATGGGCGTACCAGCCATGAGCGATGGAGATAAAGCGTTCAACCAGGCCAGAGAACGGTTTAACCGGTTCGATATTCAGTGGCTGCCGCGGCTTGGTTTTAACAATTCTTATGTTCTGGTTATGCAGGAAGATACAGCAGCACGGCTGGGTATCAAACAGATAGGGGACCTGGCGGGAAAGACCAATGATATTATACTGTCCTGCGAAGAGGAGTTTGTGGCCCGGCCGGTAGACGGATATCCGGCCTTGATGCGGCGCTACGGGTTCACGCCTGAGCCTGAAGTGATTACCGCCCAGACATTCAAGCAGATTTACCGCAACCTGGTTACCGGCAGGGCACAGGTGGCGGTTGCCCAGCGGACGGACCCGCAGATAGCTGAATTCAACCTTCGTGTGCTGGAAGACAATCTTGACTTTTTTCCCGCCTATGAATGCGCACCTGTGGTGCGCCGGGAAGTATTGGATCAGTATCCTTCGCTGGAGAAAATTCTGGAACAGATGCACAACCGTATCTCCAATAATACCATGCGGGATTTGAACCGGAAGGTTGAACTGGACGGCCTGGAGGCCCGAACAGTGGCAATAGAGTACCTCATGGAGCTGAATTTGATCACCCAAAAGCCCCTGGATGTGGAAAAGTCTGAACTGATAGTGGCAGTTCCCCCCCTTGACCATCGTTCTGCCCTGCTGGCCCGGGGACTTAATGCGGTCAGGCAGATTTCACCGGGACGCCAGGTTATCATGAGAAGCTTTGCCGACCCGGTAAGGGCATTGTTTGAGGGGGACGCCTTCATCGCTATCCTGGGAGCGGAAAATTTTTTTACCCTGCGGCCGGAAAATATTCCGGCAACGAACACACGCATAGAAGCAGTTGTTCCCCTGGGAACCCGGGTGGTGCATCTTCTGCAGCGGCCGGAAAAAATAACAAAAAAACCATTTGCCGGCATCAGCCGGATCGGGGTCGGTCCGGCCGGCGGCAGTTCGGAAAAGGCAGCCGGCATGTTACTGGATGCCTATGGAAAATCCGATACCATCACGCTGGTTAATGGAAACGTTGATCAGCAGGTGCGCGCCGTATCAGAGAAAAAACTTGATGCTGTACTGGCACTCGCCTCCCCGGGCGATGCGCAGATCATTCTTTTTCTGGAAAAATACCGGCTGTCTCTGCAGCCGCTTACCGGCTGGAATTTAGAAGACAGACAGTTCCGGTATCCCTTTTTTCGGTTATCCCGGATATCGCCGGAGAGCTATCCAAGACTGACCGATCCTGTTGAAACTGTCGGCAGTCAATTGGTATTTGCCGGTCCGAAACCAAAAGAGGCACTGCTGGGAGACGGAGATCCGGTGAGCGGGCTGCGCAGTCAGCGGCAGGCCATCCCCCGGGGTATGAAGCAGGACCTGGCAGCAGCCCTGGAGACAAAGGAAGCGATCGATCCTGCACTGCCGGGAGAACGCATCACCACGGTCACTGCCCGCCGTGATGTCCAGGCGATAAATCCTGCACCCGGGGTTTCCTTTCTCACGGCCTTGTTCCTGATCGGCATGGGTGTATTGTTTTATTCACTGCTCCGGACAAAGTCCTGAACATTCCGGGCAAAGAAAAAAATCAGGCTGGGCCGGACAAGGAAAGGATTCATTTAATCTGAATATCATTTAACACGTTTCGTACCCCGTCCACCCGACCCGCGATCCGTCCGGCAGTGGCTTTCTGGGCTTCGTTTTCCACAAAGCCCCGCAGCCGAATGCCGTTCTTGGCCGCTTCCACATCGATGGCGGCGGCATTCAGTTCAAGAGACCGGATCAGGGCCGCCTTGACCCGGACCGCCAGGACCGAATCTTCGGTGCCGACAGGTTCACTGTCCAGATCGGCGGCACATCCCCAGAACAGACAAACTGCCAAAAGGCAGATGAAGTATCCAAAAAGAGAACGGTGCACGGCAGACTCCTTTCTCATCGGGCTTCTTTGATGAATTCGATTATGCCCTGGCAGACAGGCGGTTCTTCGGTGGTACCGGTCTCGATCAGCGGCAGAATGGCGGCGGGTCCCGCCACCAGACCCAGGCCCAGGGCAGTGGCGCCCCGGGCAGCCAGGGCCGAGCGGTCGGGGAACACCTCGGGGTTTTCGAAAGAGCCGGTGATGTGCAGGGGGGAGCGCGCCGTAAACAGGCTGATGTCTTTGGGGTGGGGATGGATCAGCAGATCCATGGTTTCCTCCCCGAAGCGGATCGTGCCGGAGATGGAAAAGAAGGTATCGGCCGTATCCACAATGAATTTTTCCAGGGTCATGACCCCGTCTCTGGCATGGAGGTCGGCGTAGCTGCAGTCGATCTGCACCGCTTCGGTATCGGCGAAATAGGAGATGACCGCCTCTCCCGCATCCAGTCCGGCCAGTTCGATCAGCAGGCTGTCGAGTTTGCCGCCGGTCATCAGCAGATAGGCGCCGCCGTCCGCCGACGCCAGCAGATCGGCCACAGACATTCCCTGAAACCAGTATTTGGCCCGGCCGCCGATCATACCGGCGCTTTCATCGGCGATATCGAATTGCCGCAAGACCCGCTTCAGATCGACCCGTCGGATCTCAGCTTCCACCATCCCCTGCAGGGTGCCGTTTTGGGGTGCCAGCGACAGACTCATATCCACCGATCCTTCTCCGATATCGAATTTCAAGGGTTCGAACAGCATGCCGCCGGCTTGAAGGTTGAAGTCGATATTCAGCTCATCCAGGGGCAGATCCGGGGCCTGAACCTTTTTCGCCCGATAGGCGACCACCGCATTCATGGCTTTGAGCCGCTCCATTCCATAGGGTTCTTCGGGCAGAACCTCCGGGTCCCTGGCTTCACGGGCCGCCTGCCGGCTTTGGGCCGCGGATGCGGTTTCCCCCGGACCGGTTTCCGGCGCGGCACCCACCAGACCGGCAAGATCATCGAAATCCAGATGTTCCGAGGAAAGGTCGGCGGTCATATCCGGCTTTTCTCCGGCGGTGTCGATGCGAATGTCGCCGCTCAGATCGCTGTCTCCCACCCGGCCCTGGAAATTTTGAAATTTCCAGACGCTGTTGTTCAGAGAGAGTCGCCCCTTCAGGTCATAAGGCGGCAGATCCGGCAGGGAGACTCCGATCAGCGGATAGAGCCGCGCCGGATTGGGTCCTTCCATGTCGAGGGTGATGTCAAAGCCCTTGAGATCAAATGCACGCCGGACTTCTCCGGATATTTTTGCCTGCGTAGCCGCCGCTTCCATCACCAGATCGAGGGAATAAGGGTCATCCGGCTCCCGCAGGTCGAGCAGGGGATCACCCTGAAACGTCAGATCAAACGGCTCGCCCCGATATCGGCCGTCACCAATGATTCGGGTAGGCCAGTCCCGGTCGGAGGCGGGATAGGTCTGAACGGTAAGGGTCAGGTCGGTATCTTTGGACGGGTTGACATAAGAGAACCGGCTTTCTTCGATTTTCAGCATGCCCACATAGGGAAACAGGATGTCCCGGTCCAGGGCCGTCGGATCGGCCTGGGTGAGGGTCATGTCAAGATTGCCCCTCAGGACCCCGAGTTCATCCGGATCGAGATCGGTGAAAGGGTCCAGGATTTTAGAAAGGTCCAGCTGTTCAAAATCTGCATCCATTGTGCCGCTCAAGTACTCCGCGGCAGCATTCAGGGAAATCCCGGCAGTGACCGTACCGCCGTGCAGATCGAATTTCAAGGGCAACACCGTTAATTGACCGTTTTCAAGATCGAGATCAAGACGGGCATTCTCCAGCGGTATGTCCGGGGCGATAATCCGATCGGCTTCAATACGGATATCGGCATTGAATTGACGCAGCATATCCAACTCAATCGGTCCGGAGGTTTCCGGGGCATCGGGTTTACCGTCATCTCCGCTTTCCGGTCCGCCCTCCGGCAGGACCTTTTCCAAGGGCGTCCCCCCATCTGACACCGCTTTTGCAAAGGTGGTCAGCCGCTTCACATCAAGGGTTTCCGAGGTGAGGTCTGCGACAATTTCAGGCCGTTCTCCGCCGGTATCCACCCGAATGTCACCCGTGAGATCGCTGCCGGCCAGCCGGGTATCCATGTTTTTCAGGTTCCAGGCGCCTTCTTGCTGCAGCACATCGGCATTCAGCTGAACTGCCTCTTCATTGACGGTGCCCGAAACGGACAGAGAGACCGGGTTTTCCGGGTCGAGCAGATCGGAAACCGCACCGCCCGACACTGACAAATCCAGGGACCGGCCTTTGTATTCACCGGAGATATCCGCCTGAACCCGGCGGTCTCCGTCTTTTTGTCCGGTTTGAAAATCGGCGGCAAGATCAATGTCCGCAGCAGGATACTGATAGCGCAGACGGCTTTTTCCGATATTCAGCCCGGCCCGGATGCCATCCAGGTGCCGGCTCGGAGGAAGCGCCAGTACCAGTCGACCGGACACCACCCCTGCCGTTTCACCTTCGAGGTCCAGTTCGCTCAGATCAATGTTTTTGAAATCGACAATTGCGCTTCCTTGAATTCCGGGATCGGCCGGCTGGGCCGTGGCTGATGCGGTGACCGTTCCGTCGGCCGAATTCAGCGCCAGAGGATCGATGCGAAGCGTGCCGTCCTCTAAAAGAAGATGAATACTGCCGCTACTCACCGGTACCTTCGGCATAAAAACGGCATCTGCCCGCACGTGAATATCGGCATTCAGGGTGGTGAGAAAAGATGCATCCAGAGGCGTTTCAGAGGGTGTATCCAATTTGGGTTCCGGGTCATCGAACAGAGCGGTCAACTGCACGACATGAAGAACATCGCAGTCTATATCAGCGGTGACGGCAAGCGGATCATCGGCAGGGTCGATGATGACCGGGCCGGAAAAATCGCTTTCCCCCAGAGAGGCTGTTGATTCTGTCAACTTCCATACGCCGTTTTCCAGAATCAGACGGGTATCGATCCGGTAGGGCGGTGTTTCCGGGAAATCATCGTCCCAGAGAGCCGCCGGGGTGGAGAAATCGGGGCCCTGAAGGGTGACCTTCAGATCCATGCCCTGAAAATGAAGGGGCTGGTGAATCACCCCCTCGGCCTCCCCCCGGCTCTGGCCCATCTCGACGGTCATATGGGCCTGGTAGGTGATGCCGGTTTCCTGCAGGTCGGTCAGGGGATCGCCGGTGAAGCAAAAGGCCAGTTGGCTCTCCAGAAGCCGCCCGTCGGCGTCGATAATGATCCGGTGCCCGCCGTTTTCATCGGGTTCTGTGGCGGCGGTTCCTTTGAGGTCGGTACCGGCAAAAGGATCCCGGTATCGGATTTCTCCGTCCTGGATGATCAGGGAATCGATTACCGGCAGTCCGGTTCCAGAGATATCCCCGGTGGTCTGGGGGTCGGATTCCGGAAAGATATTCCAGTTCCCGAGTCCCTGCTCCGAGATTTCCAGCAGCAGCCAGGGCTTTTTCAATTCAAGTCGGGTCAGGATGATGTCTCCGTCCCAAAGCGGCATGAGCTTTACATCGATATTTGCCGCTTCGACCCGTGCCATGAGAGGATCGCTTCCCCAGTCAGCATTTTCGAACCGCAGGTCTTCCAGTTCGATTCGGGTGGTCCTGCCAATGTCGACGTTGATATCCCCTTTGATGACCAGAGACCGCCCGTTGATGTCGCTGAGGCGGTCATTAAGGTAGGGTTTTAACCAGTTCCAGTCGAAGATGACGAGAATCACCAGCAGCAGAATCAACAATGCGGCCAAAACAATACCGGTATATTTCAGAATTTTTATGAATCTCAATTGTTCACCCATCCCGGAAAGACCTACACCAACTTTTCCACCATAATAAACTGGGCGGCGATGGTGATCAGAGTTATTCCGAACACTCCGGAGGAAAGCTTCAGCGGAAGCTGTCGGTGAGTTTTTGTATGTAGAAAGGGGAGATACACTCGCTTTTTACTAAAGAAAGTATCGAAAATCCCCACAGTTTATAATATTACTGCGCCTCTGTTACAGGCACAATATACTGTATTTGTAACAGTGAGGCTCAGCGCAAGTCAAGACAAAAATCAACGTATAAAAAACACGGAGAAGATAATCTGAGATTTTTGACCACATTTCAAGCTGATAATCAGGCGGTTGATCGTTCGGGAAAAGCTGTTTCCATATCCAGCATTTTTTTCAGGTAGTGGCCGGTATGGCTTTCAGGAACGGCTGCAACGGTTTCCGGGGAACCCTGGGCTACAATCTCACCGCCGGCAGCCCCGCCTTCCGGTCCCAGATCCACCACCCAGTCCGCCGTCTTGATCACATCCAGGTTATGTTCGATGATGATCACGGTGTTGCCGGCGGCAGTGAGGCGCTGCAGCACCGCCAGGAGCATGCGCACATCCCTGAAATGCAGGCCGGTGGTGGGCTCGTCCAGGATATACAGGGTATCGCCGGTATCCCGTTTGGCCAGTTCCCTGGCCAGTTTGATGCGCTGGGCTTCTCCGCCGGACAGGGTGGTGGCGGCCTGCCCCAGCTTGATATAGGTCAAGCCCACATCCATGAGAGTGTCCAGAATCTGGGTGATTCTGGGGTGGGCGTCGAACAGCTCCCTGGCCTGGCGCACGGACAGGTCCAGAACGTCGGCAATGGAGTAACCTTTGTAGGTGATTTCCAGGGTGGCCCGGTTGAACCGCCGGCCGTGGCAGACTTCGCAGGGCACAAACACATCTGCCAGAAAATGCATTTCCACCTTGATATACCCGTCTCCGTGACAGGCCTCGCACCGGCCCCCTTTGACATTGAAGGAGTACCGCCCCTTTTTGTATCCCCTGGCTTTGGATTCCGGAAGCATGGCAAACAGGTCCCGGATGGGGTCGAACACCTTGGTATAGGTGGCAGGGTTGCTCCGGGGGGTCCGGCCGATGGGTTTCTGGTCGATATTGATGACCTTGTTCAGATGGGACAGGCCGGTGATCTTTTCATGTTTTCCCACACTGAGCTGGGATTCGTGGAGCTTCACTGCCAGGGCCGGATACAGGATCTGGTTGATGAGCGTGGATTTGCCGGCGCCTGAAACGCCGGTGATTGCCACCAGCAGCCCCAGGGGCAGTTTTACTGTCACCTGCCTGAGGTTGTTTTCACCTGCCTTCACAATAGTGATCGATTTTCCAGGTGCAGGGGATTTGCGCTTCTCCGGAATGGCAATGGATTCTTCACCGGTGAGAAACCTGCCGGTGATGGAGGCCGGGTTGGCCCGGATCTGGGACGGGGTGCCCTGGGCCACGATACGTCCCCCCAGGTGCCCTGCCCCCGGGCCGATGTCCACGATCCAGTCAGAGGCTTCCATGGTTTCCTGGTCATGCTCCACCACGATCAGGGTGTTGCCGATGTCCCGCAGGTGCTGCAGGGTTTTGAGCAGCTTGATATTGTCCCGCTGGTGCAGGCCGATGCTGGGTTCATCCAGGATATAGAGCACGCCGGTGAGTTCCGACCCCACCTGGGAAGCCAGGCGGATCCGCTGGGATTCCCCGCCGGACAGGGTGGGGCCGCTGCGGTCCAGGGACAGGTATTCCAGACCCACATTCACCAGAAATCCCAGGCGGTCCCGTATCTCCTTGAGCAGTTCCGCGGCAATGAGCTGTCGGCTGCCGGACAGATTCAGAGAAGACACAAACTGATAGGCCTCTTTTACCGTCATTTCCGTCACATCAATGATGGATTTTTCCTGGATCCGGACACTGAGCACCTCATCCCGCAGGCGTTTTCCCCGGCAGGCGGCGCAGGTGGAGGCGGTCATGAATTCAGTGTAGTATTTTTTCTGGCTTTCCGACTGGGTGTTGCGGTACCGCCGCATCAGGGTGTGGAGCAGCCCTTCATGGGTGCGGGTGAACTCCCCCTGGATCTTGGCGGACTGCCAGTTCACCCGCATTTTTTTGGTATCAGACCCGTAGAGAAGCAGATGCTGCTGGGGTTTGGGCAGATTTTTCCAGGGGCGGTCAAAATCGATGCCCCACTGCTCCTCCATGGCGGTGAGCTGGCCCAGTCCCCAGGAGTTGTCGTTCTGGTACCGGGGGTTTTTCAGAAAATAGTTTTTCCACGGTTTCACTGCCCCCTGGCGGATGCTCAAATTCCTGTCCGGCACCACCTTGTCCGGGTCCATGGACAGCAGTGTGCCGATGCCGTTGCAGTCCGGGCACATGCCCAGAGGCGAGTTGAAAGAAAAGATCTGGGGGGACAGTTCCGGGTAGGCAATGCCGCAGCAGGAGCGGGCCTCACTCATTTTTATATCTTCTCTGCCCAGGATGTGCACGATGATCTGGCCGCCACCGAGCTTCAGCGCTGTTTCCACCGAATCGGTAAGCCGCTCTTCAAAAGCGCCTTCAGCCTTTACGACCAGCCGGTCCACCACCACCTCGATGTGGTGTTTTTTGTTTCTGGCCAGGGACTGGACATTTTCCAGATCCTGGACCACCCCGTCCACCCGGACCCTTGCATAACCCTGTTTTTTGAGTTCTGCCAGGTGTTCTCTGTGTTCGCCTTTGCGGTCTTCCACCACCAGCGCCAGGAGCAGGATTCTGGACCCGGCAGGCAGGGCCATGATCTGGGAGACCATACCCTGGGCATGGCCTCTGCCCACTTTTTTGCCGCAGTGAAAACAATACTGGGTTCCCACCCGGGCAAACAGCACCCGCAGGTAATCATAAATTTCGGTGATGGTGCCCACGGTGGACCGGGGGTTTTTGCTGGCTGCCTTCTGTTCGATGGCAATGGTGGGGGACAGCCCCCGTATGGTGTCATAACGGGGTTTTTCCATCTGGCCGATGAACTGCCGCGCATAGGAGGACAAGGACTCCACATACCGGCGCTGGCCCTCCGCAAAAATGGTGTCAAAGGCCAGGCTGGATTTGCCGGATCCTGACACACCGGTGAACACCACCAGCTGTTTTTTGGGGATCTCCACCTCGATGTTTTTGAGGTTGTGCTCCCTGGCCCCTTTAACAATGATGCGGTCCAGTTCCGTGGCAGGGGCAATCTCCGGTACTGGTCTGTCTGATGCCGGCACCTGTGTGGACAGGTGCCGGTTTTTTTTCTGTGCGCCCATATCTTAATATCCTTTGGGGATCAAATTTTTCAAATTACCCCAAGATGATAAGCACGGCAGACAGAATGTAAAGATTGACAGAGGACATGATATGGGCAACCCCGCTCAATTGACCGACGGTCATCCAGCAGCTGTTCTGCACGCGATGAACCTGTGGACACCCCAAGGAAGTTGTCCCGCCATGCAGGTGTATTGCATTAGATGAAGAAATGCATTATTATATGAGATATTAACCCGTGAAATAAAATGGAGATACCATGACCATTGACAAATACCGGTTTGAAACCGGGGTATACCGGCCCCCCAGTGAAGGGGGAAGCGCCTCCCTGCTGGTGCGGTTCACCCGGAACTGTCCCTGGAATCACTGCACCTTCTGCAGCATGTACAAGACAGAAAAATTTCAGCTGCGCCCCCTGTCGGAAATCCTGGCGGATATCGATGCCATGGCTGCTCTGACAGAGGATATAAAAGCCTTGTCCGCAAAGTCTGCATCCAACGGCGGCATCACCCGGGAAGGGGTGATGGCTTTGCTGGAAAAAAATCCTGAACTGGAGTATCATCCGGGAGCTGCCATGCTGATCAACTGGCTCATGGCAGGGGGAAGGACCGCCTTTATTCAGGATGCCAACAGCCTGATCATGAAAACCCCGGATCTGGTGAAAGCCTTGGAACACCTGAAAGCAACCTTTCCCAATATTGCACGGATCACCACCTATGCCCGGGCCAGGACCCTGGCCCAGAAACCGGCCAAAGACCTGGAAACCATCCGAAATGCCGGCCTGGACCGGCTCCATCTGGGCCTGGAAACAGGTGATGATGATCTGTTGAAGGCCATCAAAAAAGGGGTCACTGCAGACGGCCAGATCAAGGCCGGCAAAAAAGCCGTGGCCGCTGGATTTCAGGTATCTGAATACTGGATGCCCGGTCTGGGAGGGAAAGAAAAAACCCATGACCATGCAAAAAACACGGCCCGGGTTCTCAATGCCATCAACCCCCACTATATCCGGTCCCGGCCTTTCCGTCCCATTCCCGGTACCCCGCTACACCAGCAGGTACAGGCAGGTGACATCACCCTGCTGACTGCCAGAGAACAGCTGGAGGAACTCAAGGCCATGATCCAGGACCTGGAGGTCACCGGTAAAGTGTGCTTTGACCATGCCATGAATTACTGGCAGCGCCCCGGAGGCAGCCTGCTCCTCACCCATGATTATGAAGGATATAAATTCCCGGAAGAAAAATCCAGGCTGCTGGCTCTGTTTGAAGAAGGGTTGGGCTTTGATCAGGAGCCTCCCCGCCGGCTGCATTTGTGAATATATCGGTCATGCATGCATCCCCCATATTCAAACTGGCTTATTCCAGCTGCCCCAATGACACCTTCATCTTCAAGGCCATTGCAAAAAAACTGATTGATCTCAAGGGGTTCAGGTTTGACATTAGAGTTGATGATGTGGAGGCCTTGAATCAGCAGGCAGTACAGCGCTGCCATGATATCACCAAACTGTCTTTTGCCGCACTGGGGAACCTGCTGGACCGGTATGCGCTGCTGCGCTGCGGATCTGCTCTGGGCAGGGGATGCGGTCCTCTGGTGGTGTCCCGGCCCGGTACGAACCTGGCAGATTCGCATACAGATAGACAGACAGTGGCTGTGCCGGGCATGGGCACCACCGCCTGCCACCTGTTTCGTTTTTTCATGGCTGACCAGTTTCCTGATATTGATTTCACCCTTCTGCCCATGTCTTTTGAAAAAATCATGCCCTCTGTACTGGACAGGACAGCAGATGCCGGTATCATTATCCATGAGGGCCGTTTCATATACCAGTCCATGGGGCTGGAGATGAAGGCCGACCTGGGACAGTGGTGGGAAACCAGAACTGAACTGCCCATTCCGTTAGGATGTATTGCCGTACGCCGGGATATGGATACGGACACTGCCTGTGAGATCCAGTCTCTGATCCAAAACAGTGTTGCCCATGCATTTGCCAATCCTGACATGGGTGCGGATTATATTACCCGGTATGCCCAGGAAATGGATCCTTCAGTAATCCGTCAGCACATTGATCTGTATGTAAATGATTTTTCAAAGGATCTGGGGGAATCAGGGGAACAGGCGGTTACGGCGTTTTTTTCATATGCCAGGAAAACCGGGATCATCCCGGAAACCGATCTGTCCCTGTTTGCCTGTTAATGGAGTTTTTCAAAGACTATGGCCCGGGCCTGCCGGATACAAAAAACATTTTGCCGCAAGGTGGCACTGACCCTGCATAACCATGACATGGTCCGGGAACATGACGGGGTGTTGATAGGCATTTCCGGCGGACCGGATTCCGTTGCCCTGGCCCGGGTGCTGCTGTGCCTGGCGCCGGATCGAAAGCTTCGCATCGGCCTGGCCCATCTCCACCACGGGCTGCGGGGGGGAAACGCAGACCATGATCAGGCATTTACCAGAGAATTTGCCGCAATGTACAATCTGCCGTTTTTTTGGGAAAAAAAGGAGATACCGGCCCTGGCAAAACAGACCCGCACCTCAGTGGAAGAAGCCGGTCGAAATGCCAGATATGCCTTTTTCGCCCGGATTGCAGCGACCCACGGATTTACCCGGATTGCCACCGGCCACAACAGAGACGACAATGCAGAACAGGTGCTCATGGGACTGCTGCGGGGCAGCGGATCCAAAGGCCTGGCAGGAATTCCGCCGATACGGGAGGACCGTTTTATCCGGCCCCTCATCGACTGCTCCCGCAGAGAAATCCTTGGTTTTCTGGATGATCTGGACCAGGCATATGTTATGGATGCTTCCAACCAGGACCCTGGGTACCTGCGAAACCGTATCCGCTGCCGGTTGATACCAGTGCTGGAAAAAGAGTATAATCCCGCCATAAAAGAAGGGCTTCACCGGATCAGCAGCATCCTGTATGAGGAAGAGCGGTTTCTGGACGGCCTTGCAGCAGAGGCATTTGAGACCTGTATGGAAAAAACAGACACAGATGCCGTTTTTTTGTCCATAAAGGCTGTTACCAGACTTCCCGGGGCACTGGTCCCCAGGGTACTGCGCTGTGCCATCCGGTCAGTGAAATCAGATCTCAGGCAGATCACCCATGACCATGTCCGGGCCATCCAGCATCTTCTGAAAGAAGCTGAACCGGGCAGGCATCTGGATATGCCCGGGCAGATCAGGATATATAAAACCCGGTATCAGATCATTTTTAAAAAAGAAGTCCTCCCCCTGCGGCAGCTGGGCAGGATGCAGAAACAGGCCAGACAGCTGCCCCCGGAGGCTTAAGCCCACAAAACCATAAAACTTTTCCTTGTATATTCGCAAATTGTGTTTATATATACGTAAGTTTTAGTGTTCTATTTAAAGATAAGGAGAGAGGATCAACATTGAATCAATTTTATAAAAACATTTCCCTGTGGCTGGTGATCGTCCTGATGATGGTCATGCTGTATAATATTTTCTACCAGCAGCAGGTGGGACAGGCAGATATAGGATATTCGGAATTTTTGTCCATGGTGGAAAAGGACCGGGTTCAGGATGTGGTGATCCAGGGACAGGAACTGTACTTTACCGATGTCAACGGTACCAGATACAAAAGCTATGCCCCTGATGACGGAGAACTCATTCAGCTTTTGCGGGCCAACGGTGTTTCCATCCAGGCCAAACCACCGGCAGAATCTTCCTGGCTCATGTCCATTGTGATTTCCTGGCTGCCCATGATCGTGCTCATAGGGGTGTGGATTTTTTTCATGCGCCAGATGCAGGGGGGGGCAGGGGGCGGCAAGGCCATGTCATTCGGCAAAAGCCGGGCCAGGCTGATGGATGATAAAAAGGAAAAAGTCACGTTTGAGAATGTGGAAGGCATTAATGAAGCCAAAGAAGAACTTACCGAGGTGGTGGATTTTTTGAAAAATCCCGATAAATACACCCGTCTGGGGGGCCGTATTCCCAAAGGGGTGCTCCTGGTGGGCCACCCCGGAACCGGTAAGACCCTGCTGTCCCGGGCTGTGGCCGGGGAAGCCGGGGTCCCGTTTTTCACTATTTCCGGTTCCGATTTCGTGGAAATGTTCGTGGGGGTGGGCGCATCCCGGGTCAGGGATCTGTTTGCCCAGGGCAAAAAAAATGCCCCGTGTATCATATTTATCGATGAAATTGACGCGGTGGGGCGCCAGAGAGGCGCCGGATTAGGCGGGGGCCATGATGAAAGAGAACAGACCCTGAACCAGCTCCTGGTGGAAATGGACGGGTTTGAAGCCAATGAAGGGGTTATTCTCATGGCGGCAACCAACCGGGCGGATGTACTGGATCCGGCCCTGCTCAGACCGGGCCGTTTCGACCGTCAGGTGGTGGTGGATATGCCCGATATCAGGGGCCGTGAAGGCATTCTGCGGGTACACATGAAAAAAACCCCCCTGGGGACTGATGTGGATCCGGCTATCCTGGCCAGAGGCACCCCTGGTTTTTCCGGTGCAGACCTGGAAAACCTGGTTAATGAGGCAGCATTGCTGGCTGCCAAACGGGACCATGAAAAACTGTTCATGAAGGATTTTGAAGATGCCAAGGACAAGGTGTACATGGGACTTGAAAGAAAATCCAAGGTGATCAAGGAAGAGGAAAAGAAGACCACCGCCTATCACGAAGGGGGGCATGCACTGGTGGCCCGGTTTCTTCCCAACACCGATGCCATCAACAAGATCACCATCATCCCCCGGGGACGGGCAGCAGGGGTTACCTGGTTTCTGCCGGAAGAAGGGGATTTCAAATACAAGGATCAGCTGGAAAACGAACTGGCCATTGCCTTTGGCGGCCGGGTGGCTGAAGAGATCATTTTCAAACGCGTCAGCACCGGGGCTGCCAACGATATAAAACAGGCCACCAAGCTGGCCAACCGGATGATCCGGAGTTTCGGCATGAGCGACAACCTGGCCCCGCTTTCCTATGAAGACCATGATGAAAACATTTTCATCGGCAGGGAAATGACCCAGGCCAAAGGCTATTCCGAGGCCACTGCCCAGCAGATTGACGCAGAGGTTGCCAAACTGGTTGACCGGGCCTATAAAAAAGCCAAAAAACTGCTGGAAGAAAATATCGATATCCTTCATAAGCTCACTGACATGCTCATTGAAAAAGAAACGGTACTGGGACCGGAACTGGATGATCTTATTGCCGAACTGCGGCCGGACTATGATTTTTACGGCCGCAAAAATGTCCGGACCACCCCGGATACCGGCGCATCTCAAGCTTCCCCAAAAAAAACAGATGCTGAAAAAGATGGTGGTTCCCAGGCGGCTGAATCGGAAAATTCCGGGGACCATGCTTCTGAGGACACACCGGAAGATGTTTCTGATGATACGCCCGGGGATGACACGCCGGAAAAAAAGTCTGACAGGGAATAAAAAGATGGGGCATTTTCACCTGGAGTTCGGCAGGTTTCACCTGGACCTGGGCAGCAGGGCCTGTGTCATGGGGGTGTTGAATGTAACCCCGGATTCCTTTTCCGACGGGGGCAGGTTTGCCACCTATGAGACTGCCGTGGCCCAGGGTCTCCGCCTGGCAGAACAGGGGGCCCAAATCCTGGATATCGGCGGGGAATCCACCAGACCGTTTTCCAAGCCTGTATCAGAACAGGAGGAAATGGACCGGGTCATTCCGGTTATCCAGACCCTGGCCAAAAAAATTCCCATCCCCATTTCCATTGATACAGTGAAATCCGGGGTGGCAAAAGCAGCCCTGGATGCCGGGGCTGCAATGGTCAATGATATTTCCGCTTTTGAGCAGGATCCGGCCATGGCGGATCTGGCAGCCAGGTACCAGGTGCCGGTGGTGCTCATGCACATGAAAGGCACCCCTGAAACCATGCAGGTGAACCCGGATTATGATGATCTTATGTCCGAAATTACCGACTACCTTGCTGCCAGGGCTGCATTTGCCGTCTCCAGAGGCATTCCCAGGCAGCATATCATCCTGGACCCCGGCATTGGTTTCGGCAAAACCGTTCACCACAACCTGGTACTGATCAACAGCCTGGAAAAACTGCAGGCCCTGGGATTTCCCATTTTAATGGGGCCTTCCAGAAAATCCTTTATTCAGAATATTTTGAATAAACATTCGCCTGATAAAACCAAAAAAGATCCGGAAAAAATTGAAACAGGCACCCTGGCAGCAGTGGGGGCCTGCCTGTCCGCAGGCGCCCACATTGTCCGGGTGCATGATGTGGTGCGCGCAGTTACGTTTACCCGGGTCTTTGATGCCATCAGGAATGCCTGAACTGAAAAACCATATATTATGCTGTGCTGTTTTTCTGTTTTTTGTTTTTTCCGGGTGCACCACAGAACCGGTGGAAACCAACCTGCTGCTGCCGGTGGAATTTTCCAATGTGCCGGAAGGCATGGTCCTCACCCAGTTCCACACCGATAAAATTGAAATCCGTATCAAAGCTGATCCTGAACTGATTAAAAAAATCAATGAGAAACATATCCAGTATCCGGCTGATCTGTATACTGACCTGGATATTGATCCGGCAGGGGCTTCCGACTCCATTGTACCGGGGCACTATGTGCTGCCGGTGGACAAAAAACGGATACCTGTGGATCCGCATATAACGATACTGGATATCTCCCCTTCCTATCTGAGTGTACATCTGGAAAAAATAACCACCCGCACTTTTAAAGTGAATGTTCCCTATACAGGTAGGCCTGCCCAGGGATATATTGTTCTGGAACCTTCTGCAGAACCGGCCTCTGTGATATTGTCCGGCCCCCGTTCCCTGATTGATGACGGCATCCAGGTGCTGAAAACCAAACCTGTTGACCTGACCGGTGCCCAGGAGACCTTTAAAAAGGAGGTGCCCCTGGACCTGGAAAATCCCCATCTGTATTCGGCTTCTGCTCCCATTATCGTGGTCACTGTGCAGATTCAGGAAGAACAGGTGGAAAAAATTATTGAAAATATTCCCATTCAGATTAAAAACTGTCCTTTCACAGCCGGCATTGCACCGCCTGCCATCACCATTGCGGTCAAAGGGCCTTTTGCAGCCATGGGAAACAAGAACCTGCTGGATCAGATATCTGCCTTCATCGACCTGGAGGGATTGCCGCCCGGGGTTTATGCCCGGAATGCCATAATAAATATACCTGTGGGCCTGGTCATGACCCAGGCGGATCCCCGGGTTTTTACCGTTACAATTGAATAAGGAGTCCCCCCATGCTTCTGGTAATTGATGTGGGCAACACCAACACCGTTATCGGTGTGTATGATCAGGATGCACTGAAACACAGCTGGCGGATACGCACGGTCCGGGATAACACGGCAGATGAGTTCAATGTGCTGGCAAAAGCCCTGTTTTCCGACAAAGGCATTCCGCTGTCCGCCATAACCCAGGTGATTGTGTCATCGGTTGTCCCGTCTTCTGTGGCAATTCTCAACGGATTCAGCGAAAAATACCTGCATCTGACCCCGGAATGGATCAAGCCTGCATCAGTCAAAACGTTGATGCCCATCCTGTACAGCAATCCCAATGAAGTGGGGGCCGACCGCATCGTAAATGCCGTGGCTGCCTATGACAAGTACAGAACCGGTTTGATTATCATTGATTTTGGTACAGCCACCACCTTTGATGTTATTTCTCCGGCAGGGGAATATCTGGGGGGCGCCATTGCCCCGGGGGTGATGATCTCTTCAGAAGCCCTTTTTCAAAAAGCATCCCGGCTGCCCAGAGTGGAAATATTTTCCCCGCCAAAAAAAGTGATCGGTACCGACACCATTGAAAGCATGCAGTCCGGGATCATCCACGGCAATGCCGCCATGGTGGACGGCATGGTGGAACGGATGAAAAAAGAACTGGATCAGCCACCGAAAATCATTGCCACCGGGGGCCTGGCCCCCCTCATTGCCGGTCTTTCCACCACCATTGAAGCTGTGGACCAGTCCCTGACCCTGGACGGGCTGCGCATTATAGCCGGGGAGTTGAAAAATCGGACCCAAGAGAACTAACGCGGAAGATCGAAGAGATAAAATCCAGACCTGGCAAAATAGATAATAACAGAGGGGTGCCAACTGCATCCTGCGGCGACATCACGCTGCCGCCAGTTTGTAGCCGAGGGGCCGGGATCACTTTTTTTTTACAGTTACGAATTACGGGTTATTTTTTATAGTAAGCGTCTAAAAACTCATTTCGAGAGATTCCAGATTGCGTAAGGATTGTTCTTAAAGTTGAACTCTTTATAGTGGGATGGTTTGGAATTGTTAATGGGGTTCTTGTGCCATCTGAATTATTCCTTACCATTGCAATGTGGTTTCCTTTTCGAATCATAGAAAAGCCAAGTATCTCTAAAGATGTAATAACTTTTCGAAGAGGCGCATCAATTGGGAACTTTGTCATTAGACAGCAATTCCCGCTTCTGCAATGAACGCTTCGATTATTGGAGGGTCCATTTCAAAAGCTTCGGATCCAAATGTTTCCAGGTGAAATTGTATTGCTGATTTAATATCATCTAATGCTGATTCATAAGAATCCCCTTGGCCGACCACTATACCCTTAAGCCCTAAAGGGTATGCAACATATGTATCAGGATGCTTTTCAACCACGATTTTTATATTTTTCATAATAAAGTCAACTCGTTATTATTAATCCTGTCCTATTATACCTTTTGTCGGACTATATTCAAGGATGAAAACAGGAGATGTCTTTTTTATGCCGAACAAACAGTTCCGGGTGACCCGAAAAAACCATTCCGGATATTCTCATCAGAATCGATCCAGCAGGCAAAGAGCCATATGGATCGCGGTCGGGGTGCACAGCTCAGGAGCCGCCGGGGATAACCGTAAAAGAGATTTTGTCATAATGCCCTGCACCGTCCATGACAGCCAGATCATAGCTGCCTGGTTCCGGCATGGGCAAGCCACGGGTGTTCTGTCTTTCCAGGGGGATCCGGTTTAAAAACCACACCAGTGAACCCTGTCCCCCCATGGCCTGCAGCGGAATATGGGGCAGGTCAGATTTCCCCGGGGGCCGGGTGAGCATGCTGTTGTTGCTGATGGAAACGATCTTTACCTGATTTCCGGACAAAGGAGCCAGATCCGGACAGGCATCTGACGTTTCCGGCATCATTTGATTGCGCCGCCAGTGCTGCGGCAGCCATGGTTCAGCGCCCACCGGCCACAGGTCTTTGGTTGTTTTCGAAACCCCGCCGCAGAAAGGGCCTGCCCGCCTGCCCTGGTCATCAACCCAGAAGGTGAGGCGCAATGGACCCTGGCCCGTTTCCGTCAGGGTGGGGGGAACCCAGTTGTTCAGAATCCAGGCCTCATGGCGCACCGGGCAGGGTCCGGGTGTGTGGTCAGGGGCAAGCCCCATGGGCCAGCAGATGGTCTGTCTGGTAACTGCTGCAGGTGGGGTTTCCCGGTCAGATGATCCGGGCAGGCTTTCCATCACGCAATTCAGCAGGGGCAGTGCCGTGGCTGCCCCGAACTGGCCTGGGGAGGGGGTGCCGTCAGGCCGGCCGATCCAGACCCCTACCGTATGGCTGCCCATGATTCCCAGGGCCCATGCATCCCGGAATCCGTAACTGGTACCGGTCTTCCAGGCAAAAGTTACCTGCCCGGCCAGGCGGCTGACCCCTTCTGTGCCGGGCAATGGCCGGGACAACAGCTGTTTTATGATATAGGCAGCCCCCGGGCCCATGAGAAACCGTTCCTGTATTGGTGCATCTTTTGTCAATCTGGGACGGCCGGAAATTCCCTGGCGGCTGAGACCGGTATACAGGGTCACCAGGGATTCCAGGTTTGTACCCACCCCTCCCAGAACCATGCTCAGGTTGGGAGGACCGGACAGGGACAGCTGTGCCCCGGCGTTTGTGAGCCGGTCATGGAATGTCCGGGGACCGAAAGCCGCCAGCACCTGCACTGCCGGCACATTCAGGGACAGATCCAGTGCCTTTGCCACACTCACCGGTCCCAGAAAGCCCCCTGTAAAATTGTCCGGCTGATACGCCTGTCCGTAGCGGGGGATATCCAGGAGCAGAGAATGGGAGTGAATCAGGCCCTTATCCATGGCCATGCCGTATACAAAGGGTTTCAGGGTGGAGCCCGGAGACCTCAGGGCGGTTACCATATCCACATGCCCGGCACCCCGGGGGTTTAAAAAATCTGCTGAACCGGCATATGCTTTGACTGCCAGTGTGTCATGGTCCACCACCAGCACAGCACCGGACTGGTGGGCGGCAAATGATGACACATAAGATTTCACCAGGGATGCCACATGCACCTGGAGGTCATAATCCAGGCATGTCCGGATCACAGTCCGGTCCGGATATTCCCGGACCAGCCGCCGGGCAGCAAGGGGGGCCGCCATGGGGGCCTGGAAGCGGAAGGCCGCAACCGGCTCCTGACGGGCCGCCAGCACCTGGTCGTCTGTCCATACCCCGAACGCGGCCATGCGGTCCAGCACCTTGTTCCTGGCCAGACTGGCCCTGGTGCTGTGGCGGTCGGGACGCAAAAAACCCGGAGCCTGGGGCAGTACTGCCAGCAGGGCTGCCTCGGCATGGGTCAGGTCCCTGGGATCCCTGCCCAGCCAGGTCCGGGAAGCGGCCCACACCCCTTCTATGTTGGCCCCGAACGGGGCATGGGTCAGGTAGAGGCCCAGGATCTGTTTTTTTGAAAACTGCATCTCCAGCTGCAAAGCCTGGAACAGCTGCCGGAACTTGGCTGTCCAGAGCCCTTCTTCCGGGGTGGAAAACAATATTCTGGCCACCTGCATGGTCAGGGTGGATCCTCCGGACACAATGGTACCGGCGGCAAGGTTCTGGAAACATGCCCGGATCATGGCAAAAGGATTCACCCCGGGATGGTGGTAAAACCAGCGGTCTTCATAGGTGAGCAGGGCCTGCAGATACAGAGGGGATACCCGGTCCGGGGTGATCGGGTACCGCCAGATCCCGGAGGGATCGGCAAAGGCCCGCAGGGGCGTGCCGTCGGAAGCGGTTACCACTGTGGCCATGGGCTGGTGATTTAACTGGAGCGGAAACAATTTGTCCAGCCCCCACACCAGAAGAGCCGGCAGGACAAGCAGCAGAAACACGCCAGCCAGACTGAACAGCAGGAGGCGCGTGCCAGGGGCCGGCCTCTGTCTTTCAAAGTGGGCAGTCCCCTGTTTTTCAGCAGGTGCCATCAGGTTTAAAAATCCGGTATTGCCAGTATGCTGCCGCCGGAGCCGACAGCCCTGATCCAGGGTTTGTACATGTCTTCCACCAGGGGCGGGGGCACCTGAAACCGGCCCGGGTGCACCAGGCGGACCCCGTAAAACCGCCGGTATTCCTGTTCGGCCCGAAGATCCAGGGCTGCTGCAAACCGGTCATCCCTGTATTCGGTGTGGCGGGTGCCATGGGCTTTGTGCCAGTCTGCCACAGGCTTTTCATCCACCATTATGCCGTCAATAACAAAGCTGCCTGACAGATGGGGATCTTCCAGTACCATGCCTGCCGGCAGCAGATCCACCACCAGGCAGTGGGGCATATCCTGTTCTGTCTTGACTGTCAGTTCCACCAGGAACCTGTCCCCCATGGCAGCCTGTTCAAGAAAAACAGGGTGTCCGTTCATATCCAGATACCGCCGGGCTACTGTCACTCCCCGGGATTCCGGACCAGGTGCCTGGTCAGGATATCCGGACCGCACCACATGCACAAACAGATCTGTCTGCCCTGTATTGGTTATTTCCACTTCCCGGCCGGCCCGATCCCCGGACCAGGCCACCTCTTTCTGGCTGGTGTGGGCCAGATTCCTGGGTATGCCGTTATTCAGAACCCTGGCCTGCCACCTTTTCTGGGGGGTTTTCAGCCGTGCCGCTCCTGCCATGACCATGGCACTGCGTTCCTGGGTGCTGAACCATTTGTGTTCGGAAGCAAGGGGCACCAGTGCCGTCAGGAAACTGTTCCGGTGCTGGTAGTCCGGGGCATGCACAGAAACCAGGTAAAAGCCGGCAGCCAGGTCCCGGAGATCAGATCCGAAATCCCCCAGGAAAGTGTTTTCCGGCCGCCTGGTCTGGAGGGCCCGGTCAAATGCATGCTCGGCCAGGAGCATGTCGCCGGCAAGATGCAGGGCCACGCCGGCATGGACAAAAGCCAGGCTGCCCTGGATCTGATCCTGTGCCGCCTGGAAAACCGCCCGGGCATCCCCCAGGGTCAAAGACCGGCCCATGGCCAGGACAAAAGCGGCATAGGCCTGCACCGATGCCCTGTAAGGACCGGGAGGATAGTATCTTTCAATGGGGATGGCCCCGGGCCGCCGGACAAAAAACAGCAGCCGGTCCAGGGCCTGCTGCAGGGATTGTTCCGGTACCGCATATCCGGCCTGGCCCGCCAGGATCAGAAAATGCACGGCATAGGCTGTCAACCAGGCATTTTCCGTGCCGCTGCTGTCCCACAGGCTGAACCCGCCGGTGGTTTTCTGCTTTTCCCCCACCAGCTGGATGCCCCGGCGGATTTTACCATACACGGCATCATCAGATACAGACCTTATCCCCAGCTCCGCCATGTCTGCGCTGCCCAGGATTACATGGGGAAACAGGCTGCTGACCGTCTGTTCCAGGCAGCCGTAGGGATAGGCATCCAGGGTTCTGACATGTTCTGCCACGGGGATGGGCGGGGCAGACCCCAGGCTTGCCCGCAGGACAATGGTCTCCGGAATCATGTTCCGGGCAGGTGACGTTACAAAGGATGCCCCCGGCGCCAGGGTTGTGTGCCATGCTGTGGTTATGGCAGGATAGGGGGGACGGGTTTCCAGAAACCAGGACCGCTCCAGGGTGCGCTGGGCTCCTTCCTTCACAAGTCCCTGGATGGTGCAGGTGATGGTGGATCTGCCCGGGGCGGTTGTGGCTGCCACCGGGATGGATACCGACTGCTTTTCATCCGGGGCAAGGTCCAGGTGGAGATCTGCCTGTCCCCGGATTTCCAGGGGCAGGCCTGCGGTAAGGGCCAGAGAGATGTTCTGGGGGGTATTGGTGAGGTTGTGCAGGTCCAGATGCAGCCGGGCCTGGTCCCCTGCTGCCAGAAACCGGGGCATGGTCATCTGGGTCACCAGGGGAGAAGCCAGGGTCAGTTCATGGTCCCCGGATCCGAAATCCGCGGCAGTATGGGCCACGGCCATGAGCCGCACCCGGCCGTTGAATTCGGGCATATCCAGTTGAAACAGGGCCATGCCGTCTGCATCTGCGGCAACGGCTGCCCGGTGTATGGAGATGATCTGCACGTCTGTGGCCGGCCGGTCCCCGCCCCGGGAGAGGGTGGGGGCATCCCCGCCGAACCGCTGCCTGGCCCATCCGCCATCCCCGGTCTCGATCAGTTTCTGGTACATGTCATGGATCTCAGGGCCATACCGGCGCGGCTGAAAAAAATAATCAAAGGGAGACGGTGTATCATACCCGGTGAGGTTGAGGATTCCCGTATCCACGGCTGCCAGGGTGATACGGGCATCAGACGGAATGGTGCCGTCAGGACGGCGCACCTGCACCGGCACAGTGATGCGGCGGCCGGGCTCGGCTTTTGCCGGCATTTGGATGTCCACGGACAGCTGCCGGTGCCCGCGGTCCAGGGGAAGGTGGACCAGGCCCACGGCCCGCTTGGGCAGCCTGCTGGACCGGCTTTCCCCGGGCCGCACCACCACGGCGGATACATACAGGTCATGGCGCTGCCAGGCCGGATCAAGGTCAAAGAAAATATCCGTGCCTTCCGGGGGTATGGTGATGGGCCTGGTGAACAGGTTGGTGTCAGATTCCACAAACAGGTAACCTGATCCCCCTTCAGGGGATTTCACTGTCACCTGTACCCGGTCTTCTGGTGCATAGGCTTTTTTGTCCAGGATCAGGTCCACCCGGTCCGGCCGGTTCAGGTCCATGCCTTCAGATCCCCTGGGCTGCCACCCGGCCCATATGTCATGGGATGCGGTAAGCCCGGTGTCCGGATCAAAAATTTCCAGGCGGTATCCCCCCCATTTCACCGGCACATCCACAACAATGCTTTCCTGCTCCGGGATACCAACAGAGTACCGCTCCTTTGGATAAAACTGGCTGGCGGACCGCCATTCCCATGCCCCGTTTGTATACTCCCAGTAATATTCCCTGTGTTCCTTGACCACCGTGACTTTCAGGTTTTCAGCCCCCAGGCGCCGGCCGGTCTTATCAACGCGCATAATCTCGAACCGGGCAATGGTATCCCTGTCCACCTGTCCTTTTTCAGCCAGGCTCCGGATACCCACCAAAGATTCTGCCGGCCATACCTGCCAGGATTTGTTCCGCACCACGGGCCGGCCCCCGGCATCATACAGGCTGACATTGGCAGTGACCCAGTGGGGGGAGGTGACATTGTGCCACTGGGATTGTACGGTCAGCACCCCCTGGCCCTGCGTATCCAGGGTTGTTTTTTCAGTGGTGAACGCGTGGGTGACCAGGTCTTTGATGTGACCGAATTCAAAGCCGGGCCATTTTTCCTTGAAAAGTTTCCGGGCAGGGGAGATGTGGATTGCTGCATCCACTTTGCTTCCGGCTGCCGGGGCCCCGTAGAGAAATTCGCCTGATACCTGTATTTTCAGATCCTGGTCCCTGTGCAGAATGTCTGTCTGACCAGGGGGGTTGCTGATATCGCAGCGCATGCGCTCGGGAAGAAATTCCGCCACCAGGAACCGGTAGGCTGTCACAGGGGTGCCGGCCTGGGAAAACCGCACCTCCCAGTTGCCGGTGAGGGCGTTGCCGGGCAGCTGATATCGGGTAGTATAGTAATTGTTTTGCCCGGGCTGCCACAAAAATTCATGGATCATCCGGCCGTCAGGGGCAAGCACCTGTGCCTGAATGGGGACCGCTGGCACCATGCCCCCGTCCTGGTTCCTGAGAAGGCCGTCCATGGAAACTGTTTCACCGGGGCGGTAAATATCCCTGGGCCCGTAGACAAACAGTTCCACCGGCCGGTACCTGGCCGCGGCAGTGCGGAACTCGGAAAGATCCAGAGCAGGAACGTTCATGGGCAGCAGGCTTACATGGGATTCTTTTGCCGCCGTCACCAGAACAAGGTCTGTGAATGCGCCGAAAACATTTGCCGTGCCTTTTTGTGTTGTGCGGGCCTGGAACAGGGTCCTGCCGTCCTTGTCAACACCGGTCACCCGGACATCGGCCACGGGCGCTGCAGTTTCAAGGCTCTGGACATGAAACTGCAGGGCATTGTCATATTTTCTGGCATGGAGCCCCAGGTCGCTGATGGAAAACCAGGTGGCACTGTAGCCGTAGTCATATATCCCGGCGCCCTTGAGCACGGCAAAATACACCCCGGGTTTCTGCAGGGCTGCAATATGGGTGATGGGGATATTGGTCCGGGTTCTCAGATGTCTGTTGATTTCAAGGTCCCACCGGCCGGAATACACCAGGTCTGTGAACTGCTGCAGCTCCGGGCTCTGGTAGTAATACATTCTGCTGTCACGGGAAAAAACCTCTATAAACGGGGCCAGCTTATCCGGTTTGACCCTGAAAAAATCGATGTCTGCCTGATCAATGTCCAAAGTGACCACGGGCAGCCCCTTTGTCAGCCCGGAGGCCAGAACCGATCCTTTGGTGGCAAATCCGATCATGGGTTCCACCTGGCGGGTCTTCACCACAAAGGTCCGGGGGTATGCCAGCTCGTCCCCGGACCGGGATGTCAATCCCTTGTATATGGATACCACATACCGGGTATCGGGCTGAATATTGGGAAAATACACGGTGGCAGGATCTTTGGACAGGATCCAGGCACCCTCCACCGGCACATCATTGTCAGCAAAAATGGCCAGATAGGTGTCCAGGGGCTGGGTGGGCTCCAGATCCGCAGAAAATGTGACAGCCACCGCGTTTTGTTCATCCACGGTCTGCTGGCCGGCAAAAAGGGCCTGGAATGCATCTGCATGAGGCACAGAAACGAAAAAAAACATCACCAGGACCGGCAGTGCCGAAAATAGCCGGATCTGTTTCATGGCAAATCTCCTTTTGTCTTTCATCTCTTATTGAAAGGATGCCGGGTTCCTGAGCCGGGAAGTGACATGTACGGGCTGCCGGATCATCCCCTGTTCCAGCATGATGGCTTCGGTCTGGGCCCAGTCTGGCTCGCGGATCTGCCCCACGGGAATATCAGGCCGGGGTTTGACCAGATTTCTTGTGGCATCCAGCTGGGCTTTCTGCACTTCTCCCTGGGTGCCTTTGTCATACTTTTTTACTGCTGCCAGGACCTGTTCCTGGTTGGCCGGGTCCATGGCTGCTTCCCAGGCATCCAGCAGGGCAAACAGAAACTGCCGCACCAGTTCCGGATGGTCAGCCGCCATCTTACCTGAGGTCACAACGGAATTGGCCACAAAATCCACCCCAAAATCAGCGGGGTTGAGAAACCGGACTGACTCGCCTTCTCTGGCCAGCTGTCCTGCCAGGATCACGCCCTGGGAATTTCTGTACACCGGCCACAGGGTCACCTTTTTCTTTAAAAAAGGGGTAAAGTCAAATCTCACGCCGGTCACCTGTACATCCCTGAAAGTGAGACCGGCCTTTGCCAGCAGGGTTTTCATGACGGTCTCATCATTGCCCCCGTAGGTGATCCCCAGGCTGCAGCCCTGTAAATCAGAGAGCCGGGTGATCTGTACCTGATCGTCCCGGTAAATCCACTGCATGGGGTTGGTCTGGAAAATCTGGGCCAGCACCACCACGTCGGCCCCCTTTTCCAGGGCCCGGATCACCTGGTCCGCCGAAGCCACCCCGAAATCCGCATACCCCAGTTCCAGCTCCTTGATGGCATCTTTTTCCGGACTGCCTTCCTTGACAGTGACATCCAGACCGGCAGCGGCAAAAAATCCCTTTTCCATGGCAAAAATGTCGCCGGCCACGCTGGTATTGAACAGCCATTTGAGCCGGTAATTCAAAGATACCTGCTCTGCCCGGCTGTCAGACACCCCGGCAATGCATATAAAGACAATCATACCTGATAATAGGCGTAAACTTTTTGTATATTTCATAACAGCACTCCTTTGTTTTCAGAGCCCCATTTGGCTTTGACCATTTCTCCCAGGGTTTCCAGGATACCCTGGTAAACGGAAATGACAATGCCGATCATGAACAGGGCGGTGAGGATTGCGGCCAGATTGCTCTGGTAAAGGGCGATGCGGATACTGTAACCGATGCCGGCATTGGCGGCAATGAATTCCGCCACAATGGTGCCTGCCATGGCCAGGGTGGCACTGCCGGCAATGACAGTGGTCAGTTTGCTCAGATTTTCAAAGGCCCGTATTTTTACCTCCAGCTGCCAGCGCATCCGGCCGGTGGCGATATAAAAATGTTCCATATCCTCCACAGGTGCGGCCATCACCCCCAGTACCGACAGCAGCAGCGGAAAATAGCAGATCATGGCGGCAATGAGCAGCCGGGACAAAAACCCGTCCCCCAGGAGGATGAAAATAATGGGGGCCAGGGCCACAATGGGGTATGCCTGGATATTATAGGCGGTCACCCGGATCATGGATCCGGCCCAGGAGGATTTGCGGCCCAGAATTCCCACAAAAAATGCCATAAAAATGGAAATGCCCTGGCCCAGAATGGCAACGGAAAGGGTATCCATGACATCTGTGAAAAATCCGGCAGACATGTGCACAGCGGTTTCCAGGATCAAAGAAAGTCCGGGGATCACATAATCAGACAGGGACAGCCCCTTTTTCACCACCAGCAGGATGCCCAGAAATACGGCATACACGATCATGAACTGGTAAATCCGCCTAAAAAGCATTCATCACCTCCAGCATGATCCGCTCCAGGGATGGTTTTTCCAGGACAGGAATGCTGGTATCATTCTGTCCTGATACAATTTTGCTGGGTTTTTTCCGGGAAGGCTGGGTCAACACCAGGATATCTTTGCAGAACCGGGCCACCTCCATGAGGTTGTGGGAAATATACAAAAACATTTTGTGGGAAAACAGCTCTTTTACGGCCAGCAGAATGGTCTGGCGCAGTTTTTCATCCACATTGGCCAGACTTTCGTCCAGGATCAGCAAATCAAAATCCTGGAGCAGATACCGGATCAGGTTCATGCGGTTCTGCTGGCCCATGGACAGCTGGGAAAACCGTGCACCCACGACCGGGCCCAGCTGGAAAATATCGATCAGTGCTTTTTTCAGCTCCTGCCGGTCTGCAGGGCAGACCCGGTCCAGATGGCTGCCGGTGGAAGACCAGCCGGGCAGCCGTTCCAGGTTGTAGGAATACAAAATAGTACCAATGCCCAGGGTCTGGATGGGCAGTTCCGGTCTGTCCCGGTAATTGGCCAGCAGTTTTGCAAATGAGGTTTTTCCCACGCCGGACGGACCGAAGACCGCGTGAAAACCGGGCCCGTCCATGGCAAACCGCAGGTCCTGAATAACCATGGTCTCGGATTCAGGATAGGCAAAATTCAAACCGCTGCATTCCAGGCGCATCTGTTTCTCCCCGAAGGTGTCT
>DATFKQ010000055.1:0-2216 GCA_035268565.1 Desulfotignum sp.
AATCATTTTTTTTCCCGGGCAGATGATGTGTATTTTCCACAACTGGATGTTGTGGGGGATCTTTCGGGTAATGTGAATTTGTTGACCCAGGTCATAAACAAGCAAACGCACTGGGATTTTTCCTATTTCATGAAAATGAAAAAAATTATTGAAGAAACCCTGGCTGCCGGTTCCCGGGACAATGCGTTTCCTTTGCTGCCCCAGCGGATTGTGGCGGATGTGCAAAAGGCAATGCCAGAGGATGGCATCATCACCCTTGACAACGGCATCTACAAGATATGGTTTGCAAGAAATTTTCGGGCATCCTTTCCCAACACCCTGCTTTTGGATAATTCCCTGGCAACCATGGGAGCCGGGTTCCCTTCTGCAATAGGAGCCAGACTGGTTTATCCGGACAAAAAAATAGTCGCCATCTGCGGGGATGGCGGGTTTTTGATGAATTCCCAGGAACTGGAAACAGCTGTACGGTGCAAACTTGATCTTGTGGTCATTATTTTGAATGATGCTTCCTATGGCATGATTAAATGGAAGCAGGAACAACTGGGACTTGACGTGCAGGGCCTTGATTTTACCAATCCGGATTTTGTTTTGTATGCCCAAAGCTATGGCGCCCATGGATACCGCATCACTGAGGCGGATCAATTCTACGAATGCCTGAAGCAATGTCTAAAAAAGCCAGGGGTTCACCTGATCGATCTGCCCATTGAATACAAAGAAAATTCCAAAGTTCTGATCAGGGAAATTGAAAAAATTACCTGCACACTGTAAAACTGTAAGCCATAAGGAGAAAACAAATGAGCCTTTTGCATGTAGCTGCCGCCTTTGATAATCAGGAGTTGAAAAAACTGACGGTTGCGTCACCTTCCCAGGTGGAAGCGGCCATAGCACTTGCCTTTTCGACACATCAAAACCAGGACCAGAAGCTGCCCCCTTATAAGCGGATTGAGATCCTTCAGAAAATGATTCACCTGATGCACGCCCAAAAAGAGGCCATTATTGAAACAGCGGTGAAAGAAGGGGGAAAACCCTGGATGGATACCGAGGTGGAAGTGGACAGGGCCATACAGGGAATCCACACCGCCATAAATGAAATTGAAAACTTATCCGGCACACAGATTCCCATGGGAATCACCAAAAGCTCACAGAACCGGCTTGCTTTTACAACGATTGAGCCGGTAGGGGTCGTACTGGCCATCAGTGCCTTTAACCATCCGGTCAATTTAATTGTCCACCAGGTGATACCTGCCATTGCAGCCGGCTGCCCTGTGATCGTCAAGCCTGCCAGCACCACCCCCCTGTCCTGTCTGAATTTCGTCGACCTTCTGTACCGGGCCGGTCTGCCCAAAGCCTGGTGCCAGGCATTGATCACCACCCGGGAAGATGCAGAAAAACTGGTATCTGACAAACGGATCTCTTTTTTAACGTTTATCGGATCGGGAAAAGTCGGGTGGCGGCTGCGCGCCATGGTCGCCCCCGGCGTTCACTGCGCTCTGGAACATGGGGGTGCGGCGCCGGTAATTGTTGAAAAAGATGCAGACCTGGACAAAATGATCCCTTCCCTTTTAAAGGGCGGTTATTACCACGCCGGGCAGGTCTGTGTGTCTGTCCAGCGGGTGTATGTCCATGAGTCCATTGCAGATGAGGTACTGGCCGGATTCACCCCTCAGGTAAAAAATCTGGTCGTGGGAAATCCCCTGGACAAAAAAACAGAAGTGGGGCCCCTTATTTCTCCCAAAGAGGTGGACAGGGTGGAACAATGGGTCAATGAAGCGGTTCTGTCCGGCGGGAAAATACTGTGCGGCGGAAAACGGATATCTGATACACTTTATGAACCGACCATCATCCTGAACCCCGGCAAAGACGCCAAAGTCTCTGTACAGGAAATCTTCGGTCCCGTGGTCTGCTTTTATACCTATTCATCCAGGGATGATGCCATAAAAGAGGCAAATTCACTGCCTTATTGTTTCCAGGCAGCCGTTTTCACACAGGATATCGATGTTGCCTTTGATGCGGTTCAAAAACTGAAGGCCCGGGCGGTTATGGTCAATGACCACACCGCATTCCGGGTTGACTGGATGCCGTTTGGCGGTGCTGAACAATCCGGACTGGGCACAGGGGGTATCGGATATTCCATAAAAGATATGACCCGGGAAAAGCTCATTGTCCTGAATCTGTCTTAAAACCAATTTTTCAGCCTTGTGCAGGAACTGAAATTA
>DATFKQ010000056.1:0-41694 GCA_035268565.1 Desulfotignum sp.
AGAAGCCTGCCCACCCATGTTTTGGCGGCGGCTGCAAAAAAAAATTTTTCCGGTACCATCCAGGTGAAAGAAGATGTGGCAGAAGCGGTAAATCTTGCAATTTCAACCAGTTCTGATGAAGATGCCGTGTGTATAGCAGGATCCCTGTATGTGGCAGGCGAGGCAAAAGAAAAATTTGATATGGATTTTATCTCATAATCTGGTATAACAGCAATTGTTTTTATGCGCCCGTAGTCCAGTGGATAAGACGTCAGCCTCCGAAGCTGAAAATCGCTGGTTCGATTCCAGCCGGGCGCACCAAACATTTTCCCCATGAAATCATCTCTTAAAATAGGACTGCTCTCCTACAGGAGCAACCCCCACTGCGGCGGTCAGGGCGTGTATATCCGGCATTTGAGCCAGGCCCTGTGCAAACTGGGCCACCAGGTGGAAATCATTGCAGGCCCGCCTGATCCCCAGCTGAACGGCCATGGCAGGCTGACCATGCTCAAGACCCTGGATCTGTACAACCCGGACGATCTGTTCCGCACCCCCCGGCTGTCGGAACTCACCGACATGATAAATC
This sequence comes from Desulfotignum sp., assembly GCA_035268565.1. GTDB lineage: Bacteria > Desulfobacterota > Desulfobacteria > Desulfobacterales > Desulfobacteraceae > Desulfotignum. The sequence goes on from DATFKQ010000056.1 coordinate 566, forward strand.
TGCTGGAATGGCTGGATGTATCTGCCATGGGATATCCTGAACCCTGGACCTTCGGCATGCGGGTGGTCCGGCATCTCAAGGGCAAAGAAAACCAATATGATATCATCCACGACAACCAGAGCCTGTCCTACGGCCTGCTTTCCTTGATGAAAAAGGTGCCTGTCACCGCCACCATTCACCATCCCATGACCGTGGACCGCAGACTGGCGGTACAGACCACGCGTTCCTTTATCAAGAAAATAAAAGCCCTGCGCTGGTATTCCTTCATAAACATGCAAAAAAGGGTGGCCAGAAAACTGCCCCGGATTCTCACGGTGTCAGACATTTCAAAACAGGATATTTCAACGGAATTCAATATCCCTCAAACACGGTTTACCACCATTGCCAACGGCATTGATACCAGCAGTTTTTATCCCCTGGAAAGGGTGAGAAGGATCCCTGGACGGATTATTGTCACCAATTCTGCTGACACCCCCCTCAAAGGGCTGTACCATCTGCTGCATGCCATAAAAAACATGGTAAAAAAACGCAGTGTTTATCTGGTGGTCATCGGCACCCCTAAAAAGAAAGGGGGTATTGAACGGCTGGTGCGGCAGCTGGACCTGGAAAGACATGTGGAATTTACCGGCCGCATCGACCAGCACCGGTTTATCAGAGAATATGCCAAAGCCAGCATTGCTGTGGTGCCCTCTTTGTATGAAGGGTTCGGGTTGCCGGTGGGAGAGGCCATGGCCTGCCGGATCCCTGTGATCTGCACCACAGGCGGGGCATTGCCCGAGGTGGCCGGTGATGCGGCAAAACTGGTACCCCCGGGTGACAGCCAGGCCCTGGAATCAGCCATTCTGGAACTGCTCGATGATGCAGCCTTAAGAGAAACCCTGGCCGAAAAAGGCTATGAACGGGTATTGTCACAGTTTACCTGGGAAGCCACGGCCCGCAAAACTGTGCAGGCCTACCGGGAAATCATCCATGATCACCGTTGATTTCACCCGTTTGAATATCGGATCCGGCCACCGGGTTCTGGATATCGGCTGCGGTGAAGGCCGGCACATGGCTGCAGCCTGCCGCCAGCCCGGCACCTGTTGTGTGGGAGGCGATTATGGCTATGACAACCTGGTATCCACCAGGAACAAGCTTGCTTTTCACCAGGCCCTGGATGACCTTGCGTGCAGCAGTTTTTCTTTGTCCAAAATGGATGTCACCTGCCTGCCTTTTGGGGACAACAGTTTTGATGCTGTAATCTGTTCCGAGGTACTCGAACATATTCCTGATGATGACCAGGCAGTGTCTGAACTGGTGCGCATCCTCAAACCCGGCCGGATACTGGCGGTAAGTGTGCCCAGGTTTTGGCCGGAAAAAATCTGCTGGATGCTGTCGGATGATTATGCAAACACCCCCGGGGGACATGTGAGAATCTATTGCAAAAAAGATCTGAAGGCAAAATTTTGCGCAAAAAACATGGTGTTGACCGGTTCCCATGCTGCCCACAGCATCCACACCCCCCTCTGGTGGCTGAAATGTCTGACAGGCCCTGACCGCACAGATGTGCCTCTGGTGAATCTGTACCACAGACTGCTGGTCTGGGATATGATGGAAAAACCGCGCATCACTGCATTCATGGATCATCTTCTGAACCCGGTGCTGGGAAAAAGTCTGGTATTGTATTTTAAAAAAGTGTAATCTGGAAACATGTTTTCAGATCTTCATCACACGATACGATTATTTTTGATCCCGGCCGCATGCTGCCTGGTTCTCCTGCTCCAGTCCTGTGCCGCAACCGGTAAAAAACCGGTACAGCCGGAGGACCCCCTTGCCGGAAAAATTGTGGATGCCCGCACCGGCGCCATAATACCCTTTTCCCGCCTCATGGCAGATCTCATGGACCACAAGGTGATATACCTGTCTGAAAAACATGACAACCCCATGCACCATGCCATCCAGCACAGGATCATCCAGCACCTTTTGGATACAGGTCTGTCCCCTGCCCTGGGATTTGAATTTTTTGCCTTTTATGACACCGCGCTGCTGCTGAATTTTGTGGATGCAGGCGGTCATGACCATTCTGAAAAAATCAATGCCATGATGGAAACCGATATGCGCAGGCAGCTGCACTGGAACCGGCAGTCCGACCGGATGTGGCAGTATTATTTTGATCTGCTGAAACTGGCCAGGGACAACACCCTTACCGCAGCCGGCCTTGACCTGCCCGGCCCCCTGAAACGCAGGATCACCCGCAAGGGCCTGGCCGGCATCACACGCCTTGAAAAAAAACAGATATTTTCCACCGGCTATGACAACCCGGTTTATGCGCAGCACATGAAAGCGGTTTTCACCAAAGTGCACTGCGGCATGGGAAATGCCGATATGCAGGACAGGCTCTATGATACCTGGACCGCCAGAAATGACACCATGGCCCGGTCCATCACCCTGCTGGCAGAAGAAACCACCGGGCCGGTTGTGGTGATCATCGGCAATGGTCATACAGAATACAGCCTGGGGGTTATGGACCGGGTAAAATTTTTAAACCCTGCCCTGTCCCAGGTGAACCTGGCCTTGACCGAGGTCAGACCAAAACCGGCTGATATAGAAGATTATACTGTTCCGCTGGACCTGAACGGATTTGCACCCCTTCCCCCGGCCGACTATATCTGGCTGACCCCACGGGTATCTTATGAAGACCCCTGCAAGGCATTTAAAAAGTCCTTGGAAAAAATGAAATCCGCAGCTGATTGATCATGATCAGCTGATAAAACCATAAAATCAGCCCACAAGATAGGTACCGGTGCCGGTGGCGATGCACACATCCTGAAGGTTGGACAATGCCATTTTTGATACCACAATGCGCGATCCGGCCCGGATAATCCGGCTTTTGCACACAAATGCATCCCCTTTGCCCGGCCGCAAATAATCCACCCGCATGTCAATGGTGGCAGATGCGGTCAAGCGCTTGTACAGCTTCTCCAGGGACTCTTTTTCATGGTATTTTACACAGGAGATAAGGGCGCTCAACCCCCCGGTTAAATCAATCACCGCAGCCGTCACCCCGCCGTGGAGAATACCGGCAGCAGAATTGCCGATCAGTTCCGGCTTCATGGGAAAGCGCACCTGTGCATCCCCTGTGTCATAATCCAGCACATCGATTGCAATGCCCAGCACTTTGTTAAAGGGCAGAAAATCCAGATAATAGGACCTGATCTGTTCCAGCACAGCTTGTTTCATGGGATTTCCTTATGTGACCGGTTTTTTTTGCAGCACCCCCAGGGTATGGGTCAGGGGAATTTCTTTGTAATCTCCTGTTTTAAAAGCTTTTTCATACACCTGCCTGGGGGCCTGACCCCCCTTTCCAGGATCAAAAAAAATATCATGGATCACCAGAAACCCGTCATCCATGAGATGGGGGGACCAGGTTGAATAATCGCTGTATGCGGCATCAAAAGAATGTCCCCCGTCAATGAACACCAGGGACAAAGGCGTTTTCCACATTTTTCCGGCAACAGCAGATGTGCAGACCATGGGGATAACATGGTGGGTCACCCCGGTTTTTTCCAGGGTCTCCCTGAAAAACGGCAGGGTATTCACCCCTTTTGTACGGTCATCATACAGGTCCGGATCAAAATAGGCTTGTCCGGGCTGCTGCTCTTCAGATCCTTTGTGGTGGTCAATGGAAAACAGGACCCCGTTTCTTTTTTTACACGCCCATCCCATGATGGCCGCAGACCGGCCGCAATAGGAGCCGATCTCCAGAATCGGGCCCCTGGCTGCCGCATCCAGGGCGAGTTCATAAAGCCTGAGCGCTTCCGCATCTGCCATGAATCCCTTGATGGTATGCAGCAGGGTAAAATCCAAATTTTTAAAATCCGTCTTCTCCATAATTTTTCACCAGGATTTCTCTGGGTTTGGTGCCGATCTGGGGTCCGATAATGCCTTCATGCTCCATGATTTCAATAAGTCTGGCAGCCCGGTTATACCCGATGCGCAGCCGGCGCTGCACATAAGAGATGGAGGCCTGACCGGACTGGGTCACCACTGCCACTGCCTCATCATATTTTTCATCATATTCAGATTCGTCAAACGTTTTGTTTTCCTGGTCTTCATCTCCTCTGGTGACCTCTTCATCATAGTCCGGCTGCCGCTGTTCCTTGAGAAACCCGGTTATTTTCGCAATTTCCTTTTCAGAAATATAGGCCCCCTGAATACGCATGAGCTTGCCTGTGCCCGGGGGGCAGAAAAGCATGTCGCCATTTCCCAGAAGGCTTTGGGCCCCGCCCTGGTCCATGATGATCCTGCCGTCGATCTTGGAAGATACCTGAAAGGAGATCCGGGTGGGAAAATTGGCCTTGATGGTGCCGGTGAGCACATCAGCAGACGGCCGCTGGGTGGCGATGATGATATGAATGCCCGCTGCCCTGGCCATCTGGGCCAACCGGGTCAGGGCAAACTCCACATCCTTGGATGCCACCATCATCAAATCGGAAAGCTCATCAACAATCACCACAATATAGGGCAGGGTCTCCAGCAGGAACGGGTCTGTACCGCTGTCATCGTCGCTGCCGGCAGCCGGACCGGCCTGGACCCCGCTGTTTTTTTCCTTTACCATGTCATTGTACTGGGCCAGGTTCCGCAGCCCGTTTTCCTCCAGCAGCGCATACCGCCGCTCCATCTCTTTTACCGCCCAGAACAGGGCATTGGTGGCTTTTTTCATGTCTGTCACCACCGGGGAGATAAGATGGGGGATATCATTGTACACGGACAATTCAATGCGTTTGGGGTCGATCATCACAAATTTGACATCATCCGGGGTGGCCTTGTATAAAAGGCTGATGATCATGGCATTGAGCCCCACACTCTTGCCGGTACCGGTCGCGCCGGCTATGAGCAGATGGGGCATCTTGTCCATCATGGTGATCACCGGGCGGCCCATGAGATCTTTTCCCAGGCCCAGGGTGAGCACGGATTCAGATGTGATAAATTCTCTGGAAGCCACCATTTCCCGCAGGTTCACCATTTCCCGTTCATCATTGGGAATCTCGATGCCCACCACATCCCTGCCGGGAATCGGGGCCACAATGCGGATGCTCACCGCACTCAGGGCCAGGGCCAGATCATCGGAAAGCCCGGTAATCTTGGACAGTTTTATACCCGGCGCCGGCCGGTATTCAAAAGTGGTGATCACCGGGCCGGGCAGAATTTCCACTACCTCGCCTTTGACTTGGAAATCATTGAGCTTGGTTTCCAGTATCCGGGCTTTTTTCTGCAGTTTGTCCGTGTCTATCTCCCGCCTGATTTTGATTTTCTCATCCAGAAAGTGCAAAGGCGGCAGTTTAAATGCTTCTGTTTCCCGAATATCTTCCAGCACCCTGTCTGTGGCATATTCTGTATCATCAATATCCGGGGCCACAATGTTGGGGGCGGACAAATCTTTCTGGCCGGGATTTTGTTCCTTTTTTCCGGCATCAGATTCCTGTGAATCAGATCCCTGTGCACCGGAAAAATCAGCATCAGGGGCATCCGGGCCATTGTTATGCCAGACCGCAGGCAGGGTGTTGTCAGCCATGTCCGGTGAGATATCCAGGATGTCCGGGGTTTTCCGGCCAGCCCGCCGCCTGGCTTTCCACTGGTCGATCAGCTGCTTCAGATAGTCCAGACCTTCTTTGCATTCTGCGGTTACGGCAGCCTGGAGATCCAGAATCTTTTTTTTGACAAACCGCACCAGGGCCAGCATGGAAATGCCGGTGGTGAGGATAAACCCGATGATGGAAAAAAACGCCAGAATGATGATGCATCCGGCAATATTGGCATAGGTGAGCAAAAATGTGGTAACTGCCGTGCCCAGAACCCCGCCTGCCGGCACCAGGGTGGTGGAAAAGGCATAGGCATCCTTGAAAAGATAAAACCCGGCCCCGGTGCACACCATGAGAATCATGCCCCCGGCAAAGGTCAGCCAGATGATTTTTGCCGATTTTTCCTTTACATACCACAGGGTGAAAAGTGCAAGAAGCACCGGTACCCAGAAGGCACCGATCCCGAACAAAAAGATGAAAAATCCTGCCACATGGGCACCCAGCAGGCCGAACTGGTTGTGGATGGTATCCGGCACCGCGGCAACACCATGTCCCAGTGCCGGATCCCGGGCATGAAAGGAAAAAAGGCTGACACCTGTCAGGATAATCAGAAAAACCAGCACCAGGGTGATCAGTTCTTTTTTCATACTTCGATAATAATGGGCACAATAAGGGGCCTGCGGTTGATGGTATAGGCAAAGTACTGCTTCAATGCCTTTTTGAGGCGGGTTCTGATCAGTTCCACCCGGGATGCGAATCCTGCTTCAATCTCTTCTACTATTTCGAGAATCACACACTGGGCATCATCCACCAGGTGGCCGGTGGCTGAATCAAACACAAACCCCCTGGAAATCAGTTCCGGGCCGTAGAGGACCACCCCGGTTTCCTCATCAATGATCATGGTCACCACCACAAGGCCGCCTTCGGAAAGCTCCCTGCGCTCTTTAAGCACACTTCTGCCCACATCTCCGATCCCTTTGCCGTCCACCAGCACACGGCCTGTATTAACCTGGCCTTCAATGCGGCCCCCGGTATCATCAAAGGCGATCACCTTGCCATCCTCGGCAACAAGCACATTTTCCCGGGGCAGCCCCATTTTTTCCGCCAGCCGGGCATGGACCACCAGGTGTCTGTATTCCCCGTGAATGGGGATAAAATACTTAGGTTTGGTCAGGGTGAGCATGAGCTTGAGTTCCTCCTGGTGGGCGTGTCCTGAGGCATGCACCTCTGCCGCCTTGGAATAGATCACATCCGCTCCCCTGCGGTAGAGTTTGTTGATGATACTGGCAATGGCTTTTTCATTGCCCGGGATATTTTTGGAGGACAGGATCACGCTGTCGCCTTTTTTGATTCTGATGTGCTTGTGCACCCCCGATGCCATGCGCACCAGCGCGGACATGGGCTCTCCCTGGCTGCCCGTGGTAATAATCAGCACCTTGGAGTCGGGCAGGCTGCGGATCTGCTTGATATCAACAATGGTATCTGCAGGACAGGTGATATGTCCAAGCTTGTCTGCCACAGCAATGTTCTGCTCCATGGATCTGCCGTTGAACACCACCTTTCGTCCGTTTTTAACGGCAATGTCAATGACCTGCTGGATGCGGAAAACATTGGAGGCAAACAGGGTCACGATCACCCGTCCCGGAGCGGCAAAAATCACTTTTCCCAGATTTTTTGCCACCTCCTGTTCAGACATGGTATAGCCTTCCACCTCCACATTGGTGGAGTCGGAAAACAGGGCCAGCACCCCTTTTTCCCCATACCTGGCAAAAGAAGACAGGTCTGTATTTTTCATGGGATCGGTATTGTGGCTGATGCGGAAATCCCCGGTGTGGATCAGTACCCCTTCCGGGGTCTGGATGGCAAGTCCCACCCCGTCAATGGTGGAATGGCTCACCCGGATGAATTCAATGATAAAAGGCTCCATGGACAGGGTCTCCCCGGGGCTGACCATATTGAGGTCCACATGGGCGTTGAGTTCAAATTCCACCAGTTTGTTTCTCACAATCCCCAAAGTAAAGGCAGTGCCGTAGACCGGTATCCGTATTTCTTTCAGCAGATAGGGCAGTGCCCCGATATGGTCTTCATGGGCATGGGTGATAATGATGCCGTGGATTTTGTGGCGGTTTTCCCGGATATAGTTCATGGCCGGGATCACAATATCCACTCCCAGCATATAGTCTTCTGGAAACATGAGTCCGGCATCGATGATGAACATGACATCTTCGTATTCCACAACCATCATGTTCAGACCGATTTCCCCCAGGCCTCCCAAAGGTATTACTTTTAACATAATTTTCCCAAAAATACGCTCATATGCGGATGGCCAGCATTTCCAGAACAGCATCAATCTGGTCCATCAACCAGCTGCGCTGCTTTTTGGTGGCATAGGCCATACATTCGCACCGTATGTTTTTTTTTGTTCTGACCAGCAGTTCACAGGACAGAGACGTTTGTTCCAGTTTCAAGGCAACCACATGGGGCGCACAGTCCCGGTGATCTGCCTGCAGCGGTGTCAGCAAAGCCTTTTCCAGGGCCAGCCAGTAGATGCCGACAATACCGGCAATTTCAGTGTAGCGGTCCAGGTATTCTTTGAGCAGAACATAGTCTTCCGGCCGCAGTCCGTCTATAACATATTGTTTCATAACAGATCTAATTACCACAGATCCCCTGGCCGTTGCAACGGGTTTGTCAAATGGTGCAGGGCCATGGTGTCTTGTCAGGGGTGATGCTGTTGCGGGGCGGTCCCGGGGTCAGGAAGGAACCGACCGCCTGTGAAGTGCCAGAAAATTGCCACCCATCACCAGAATAAGGCCGATTATGGCGGAGAGGCTCCACAGATAGCCTTCAAAAAAAGAAGATATGACCAGCGCCACCACCGGTACCACCATGATGCTGTAAGAGGCTTTGTCGGCCCCTATGGAACTGATAAGGGTCAGATAGCTGGTAAAGGCGATGATGGAACCGAAAACCGCCAGGTACACCAGAGAGGTTACATACGGCAGGGTGAGAGAAAAGGAAAATTCCTTGCCAAGGCCCAGAGCCAGAACTGCCAGTGCCAGGGCCCCGTACCCCATGCCGAATGCATTGGCCTGGAGCACCGGAATATTGTGTTTTGAATTTCTGGCAGAAGTGATATTGCCGAAAGATGCCAGCAGCACACTGGCAAAACCAAAGGCTATGCCCATAAGGCTGTTGTCTGTGAAATCAAAGGTTTCAATTTCATGCATAAAGATCAAACCGATCCCCAGGATGCCGGCAGCTGCACCGAAAATCATTTTCTTTTCCACGGGCGTGCCCAGAAAAAAGGCACCGTTGGCAATATTCATAAACACAATGGATGAAAACAATACCGCGACAAGGCCGGAGGTCAGATACACCTCTGCCACATACACCAGCCAGTAATTGATTGAAAACAGCAAAAGCCCCAGCAAAGCCATGAAAGAATGGTCTTTTAATGAAAATTTCAGGGTATGTCCGCGCATTTTGCAGAAAAGCAGCAGCAGCAAAGCTGACAAGGCAAACCGGTACACCACTGATACCATGGGATCCACGGCACCCAGCTGAAATTTGATACCGATCCAGGTGGATCCCCAGATGATGATGGTCACCACATAGAGCAGTGTATTTTTCATGGACATGTTATATTTTCCTGGTCTATCCCTGTGTTATTTTCCTGGTGTATTCCGGACAAGGTCATGTTAAAACAGCCCTGGTATCCGGTTTTACAAAAAGCGGGTGTATAATCCCTGCACAATAAACCACACCAGGGGAATAAAAATTGCCGGCAGCAGATTGCCGACTTTGATCTTTTTTTCCCGCAGCATGTTCATGCCGATGCCCAGGATCAAAAGACCGCCCACACCTGACATCTGGGCCACCACCGCCGGTACCAGCAGCGGTTTGAGCACCGATGCCAGCAGGGTGATGGATCCCTGGTAGACCAGTACCGGCACAGCAGAAAAAATCACCCCGATTCCCAGAGAAGAGCTTAAAATAATACTCACAATCCCGTCCAGGCAGGATTTGGCAAACAAGGTGCCATGGCTGCCGGACAACCCGCTCTCCAGGGCCCCCACAATGGCCATGGACCCCACACAATACATCAGGGATGCGGTGACAAATCCCTGGGAAAACCCGCCGGATCCTTTGGAAAATTTTTTCCCCAGAAATGTTCCCAGCCTGTCCAGCCGGTCCTCAATGCCGATCCATTCCCCCACCAGGGCACCTGTGGCCAGGGAGATGATGATCACCAGCAGATCATCTGTAACCATGGCGGTTTTAAGGCCCACTAACAGCACGGCCAGTCCGATGCCCTGCATCACGGTTTTATTGTAGCGCTCCGGAATGCCGTTTTTAAACAAAAGGCCCACCAGACTGCCGGCAACAATGGCCAGGCAGTTGACTATGGTTCCCAGCATGGTATTTATAAAACCCTTTCCCGGATGTAATCCACACCATTGCGGAACAATTGGATGCCTTTAGTATCCTGCATGCCAAAAGCCTTTCCTGCACGTATCTGCAATTGCTTTTGTCTGGTCCAGTCCGGGTGGTTGGTCACATGGTTATAGGCTTCAGGATGGGGCATGAGCCCGAATATCTTTCCTGTGGGATCACAGATACCGGCGATGTCCTGCACAGATCCGTTGGGATTCAAAGGAAACACCCCGTCGGCCGGATGTGCTTTTTCATCTGCATACTGGAACACCACCTGACGGCTGGCGAACAGGGCAGATACCACATCCGGATCTGCAATGAATTTTCCTTCCCCGTGGCGCACGGGAAAGTCTGCTGCCGGCATGTCTTTGGTAAACACGCACGGGTTTTCCGGGACAGCAGCCAGATGCACCCACTGGTCCCTGAAGCTGCCGCAGTCATTATAGGTGATGGCCACCGACCGTCTGGTGTAGTCTTTGTCCAGGCCGGGCAGAAGCCCCAGGTTAACCAGGGTCTGGAACCCGTTACAAATGCCGATGACCAGTTTGCCCTGGTCCACAAAGGACAGCAGGTCACCGCCGATGTGGTTTTTGAGTTTTACCGCCTGGATTACTCCGGCCCCGTGGTCATCCCCCCAGGAAAAGCCGCCCCCCAGCGCCAGGATATGAAAATCCGCAAGCCGCACCTTTCCGGCAATCAATGCATTGATATGCACCCTGTGGGATTGGGCCCCTGCCAGTTCAAAAGCCAGAGCGGTTTCATTGTCGCAGTTCAATCCGAAACCGGTTAAAATAAGTGCCTTCACCTGTTTCATATCATGTCTCCAAAGGGTTTGTTAAACGCTGCAGCAAGGGCGGAACAGGACAGGTCCACAAGGACATCCCCCCGGGTGCCTTTTATCTTAAGGCTGTCTTTTTTTGCTGCTACCGTGCCCACGCGGCAGACAGGCAGGCCTTTGCACAGTTTTTCAAACAGCGGTGCCTGATCCGGTGCCATGGTCAGGATAAACCGGCCGGCGGATTCGGAAAAAAGCAGCACTTCGTCTGTCAGGCCATGGGTATCGGCAGGTACCTGCGACAGATCAATCTCCATGCCCAGACCACCGGCCATGGCCATAAGGGCCAGATGAATGCCCAGCCCTCCTCTGCCGACCCCATGACAGGATGCCGGTATTTCCAGACCAATGGCTTTTTCCACAGTTTTGTATAAAATCTTATTGGCGGCAAATTTCACCCGGGGAACATTTCTTCCTGTTTTGCCGAACATGTCATAGTATTCCGAGGCCCCCAGTTCATCTCCAGTGGTGCCGGCCACATAGATATAATCTCCGGCTGCTTTGGGATCCAGGGTGAGGCAGCGCATCACATCATCGATCACGGATGTGGCGGAAAACTGCACCGTCTCCAGGGCTGACACCTTGATGCGTTCTCCGAACGCCCCTTCCAAATGGCCGTCCACATACATGGAATCCTTGCCGGATAATAGCGGAATCTCATAAGCCACACAGGCTTCTTTCAGTGCCCGGCAGGCCCTTACCAGCTGGGCCGCTTTAAAAGGGCCGTCAGGATTGGTCCGGGCATCATACGCAATATTGGGCCAGCAGAAATTGTCCACCCCGCCGATATGGGCAAAACTGCCGCCCACGGCAATGAGTCTGCGCACTGCTTCATCAATGGTGCAGGTCATCATGTGGTAGGCATCAATTCTGGAATACCAGGGCAGCAGGGTCTGGGAAAAGGCCAGGCCTTTTTTGCCGGTGAGCACAGGCCGTGTTACAGCGGCATCAGACGGAATATTGTGGTTCACCCCCACCAGGGGCTTGATGACCGAACCGCCCTGGACCTCATGGTCATACTGGCGGATGATCCATTCCTTGGAACAGATGTTGGGCCGTTCCAGCATGGCAGTCAAAAGACGGTTGAAATCCTTTGGGGTGCGGATCACCGGTTCACAAAGCCCCCGGGTTTCAGGCGGCAGCCAGACAGCATCAAACTCCCAGGCGGGAAATCCCTTGTCCAGCAGACCCATGTCCACATAGGCACAGGTTTTATCATGGTATAATATGTGCAGTTTGCCGGAATCGGTATATTCACCGATCACCGTGCTTTCCACCCCATGTTCGGCTGACAGTGCCATAAACCGGTCCAGATGGACGGGGTTAACGGCAATGGTCATGCGCTCCTGGGATTCCGACACCCAGATTTCCCACATATCCAGGCCTTCGTATTTCAAGGGCACCTTGTCCAGATGCACCACACACCCGTTGGATATCATGGCGGATTCACCGATGGAAGAGGACAACCCCCCACCGCCGTTATCGGTTATAAACCGGATAAGGCCTTCATCCCGGCACACAAGGAGGAAATCATGCATTTTTTTCTGGGTATAGGGATCCCCGATCTGCACATGCCCGGCCGGGGTGTTTTCCGAATAACTTTCCGAAGAGGCGGTCACCCCGTGGATACCGTCCTTTCCCACCCGGCCCCCGCTCATGATGATCAGATCCCCGGGTGCGGTTTTCTTTTCATGGCTGGGTCTGCCTGTAACCTGTCTGGGCATGATGCCCAGGGCCGTGACAAACACCAGGCTTTTGCCCATGTACCCCGGATCAAACAGGGTCTGGCCGAAGGTGGTGGGAACCCCGCTTTTGTTGCCCCCGTCCTTGACCCCTTCAACCACCCCGTCCAGAAGACGTCTGGGATGCAGGGGCGGTTTCAGAGGCCCCCCATAGGCGATATCCCCCACACAAAACCCGAAACTGCCCATGAACAGCCTGGATCCCAGACCGGTTCCCATGGGATCCCGGTACACCCCCACAATGCCGGTGATGGCTCCGCCATAGGCTTCCATGTTGGAAGGAGAGTTGTGGGTTTCGCCGGTGATCACATAATTGTTTTCCTTGTCAAACTCCCCTACCCCGGCATTGTCCCAGAGCACGGACACCACCCAGTCTTTTTTTTCCTTCAAGGCCAGGGTGGGCTGCTGGATATAGGTCTTGAACAAAGAATATTCAATGGTCTCCCTGCCGGACAGCACATCCCTGTACCGGAAGACGCCATTGAAAGTGTTGTGGTTGCAATGGTCGCTTCTGGCCTGGGAAATATATTCCAGTTCCACATCCGTGGGTCTGGACAGCCCCATTTTCCGCCGCTGGGCCAGTACATCAGGATCCAGAAAATAGTTTCTGATAATGGGGATATCTCTGGCATGCAGGGCCAGATTCCGCTGGTCACTGATCTGGGCCAGGGTCTGGTCTGAATCAATATCAATAAAATCAAAACAGGGGGTGTGGTTCAAAATCACCCGGGCCGGCTTGACATCAGCCCCTTTTACCGGGTCCCATTTTTCACGGGAAAAAATTTTATACCGCTGGATAATGGGATTGGACAACAGCTGTTCTGCCAGTTTCTCCACATCCGGACGGGTCAGGTGCTGCCCTTTCAGGCAGTAGCGCCGGGAGGTATAGATGCCTTCATCCGGCCCGAATGACTTGCCCAGCAGGTCGGCAATGGCCTCCATGGCAGTGGCGCCGGGATTGTCCTTTACCCCGGGCCTGAACCCGATCCAGATACACCAGTCAAAATCAATGTCCACCGGTGTCAAAGATGACACCCGGGTTACCGGATTGGTGAAAATTTCCCGGCGCACCCGCTCCATGTCGTCTGGGGCAATGTCCGCCTCAATGGTCACCATGTGAATACTGCGTGCCGACTGGATACCTATACCAAAATAGGCGGCAGCTTTTTTAACCAGTGCAGATCCCTCAGCATCACGCAATTGGGGTTTCAATGCTATTTCCATATTATAAATCATCTTATTCACCACTGAAAATCCGTAAAATGTCATTGTAAAAAACAAAGACCATCAAGGCCACCAGGATGGCTGCCCCGACCTGGATCATTTTTTCCCGCAGTTTGTCGCTCACACTTTTTTTTGTGACCGCTTCAATGCCGAAAAACAGCAGATGACCGCCATCCAGAACCGGTATGGGAAACAGATTGATGATACCTAAGTTGACGGACAAAAGGGCAATAAACCAGGCAAAATTCACGGCCCCGGCTTTGGCCTGTTCTCCGGCCATCTGGGCAATCATGATGGGGCCGCCCAGATTGTCCGCTGACAGGCTGCCGGAGATCATTTTACCCACAGATACAATGGTCAGTTTCACCAGCCCGGCTGTATCGGAAATGGAACGGCCCATGGCCTGGAACGGATTCAAAGATTTGTGGAACACCTCTCCGGTGCTTTTAATGCCGATGACATACCGGTCCACGGTTTCCTGGAACACATTTTTTGCCTCGCTTTTTTTGGGCCTCAGGGAGATGCTTACAGGCCGGCCGTCACGGCTCACCTGGATCTCCATGGTCTGTCCCTGTGAGGTGGCAACTATCTGTGTAATGTCTTCAAAGGACTGGATTTTTCTGTTGTCAATCTTCTGGATGACATCCCCGGGCATAAGCCCTGCTTCCTGTGCCGGTGTGTTGTCAAGCACTTCACCGATGACAGGTTTTGCCAGATAGAGACCGGAGAACTGGTACAGCACATAAAAAATAACAATGGCAAGCAAAAAATTAAACACCGGTCCGGCCGCCACGATCAGGCTTTTGTGGGACAAGGGTTTGTGGGAAAAGGAAACGGCGGTATCCTTTGGATCCACAGGCTTGCCGGATTCTTCTCCCACCATTTTCACATATCCCCCCAGGGGAATGGCAGAAATACAGTATTCGGTGCGGCCGTGTTTTTTTGTAAATATTTTGGGACCGAAACCCAGGGAAAACACATCCACACCAACCTTGAAAAACCTGGCAGCCAGAAAATGCCCCAGCTCATGGATGAACACCAGAACACCAATGACAATAACAAATGCGACAGCAGAATGACCCACTATTACCTCTCTTGTTTATATAAGGGATTCGGCTTTAGCCCTGGCCCATTGATCGGCTTCAATAATACCTGAAAGATCGGGATTGTCAATGCAGGTATGGCAGGCCATGGTGGCCGAAATAATACGAAAAATATCCACAAAACCCATGCGACGGTCCAGAAAAGCCTGGACAGCCACTTCATTGGCCGCATTCATCACCGCGGGCAGGGAGCCTTTCTGTCTGCAGGCTTCCCTGGCAAGTTCCAGGGAGGGAAACCGCCGGGTGTCCGGCGCATGGAAGGTCAAAGACTGTAATTGTGCAAAATCAGGAAACCCCATGTCCAGGCCCAGCCGGTCCGGAAAGGACAGGGCAAAGGCAATGGCCTGTTTCATATCCGGGACCCCCATCTGGGCCATGACTGCGCCGTCCCGGTACCCCACCATGGAATGTACAATACTCTGGGGGTGAATCAGCACCTGGATATCTTCGTGGCAGACACCAAACAGGTGAACCGCCTCAATGAGCTCCAGACCCTTGTTCATGAGGGTGGCGGAATCAATGGATATTTTGTCTCCCATGGACCAGTTGGGGTGGTTCAGGGCATCTTCTCTGGTAATTTTTGCAAATGCCTCTTTGGGGGTGTTCCTGAAGGGCCCCCCCGAGGCGGTGAGAAAAATCTGTTTCACATCCCGCACCTGGTTGCCCATGATACTCTGAAAAATGGCGGAATGCTCACTGTCCACCGGGAAAATGGAAACCTTTTTTTCCCTGGCCCTGGACATGATGATATCCCCGGCCATCACCAGGGTTTCCTTGTTGGCCAGGGCAATGTCTTTTTGTGCATCAATGGCGGCCAGGGCCGGTTTCAGTCCGGCTGACCCCACCATGGCCAGCAGGACAATGTCTGTGGTATCCCAGGCAGCAGCCTGGACATACCCTGTGTTTCCGAACACAATATCCGGCCGGCAGGGTCCTGTGAGCATGCGGGTCAGTTCTCTGGCTTTGGCAGCATCCAGTACCGCCACCATATCCGGTGTAAATTCTGCAATCTGGCGGCAGAGCAGCGGCAGGTTGTTGGCAGCGGTCAGGGCTTTGACCTGAAACCGGTCCGGATGCATTCTGACGATATCCAAAGCAGAGGTGCCGATGGATCCAGTTGCCCCCAGAATGGAAAGATGCTTCATACCACCACCATAAGGTATCCGTACAAAACGGGAATGGCCAGCAAAAGTCCGTCAATCCGGTCCAGCATGCCGCCGTGTCCCGGCAGGATGCGCCCGGAATCCTTAATGTCGGAGGCCCGCTTCAGTGCAGACTCAAACAGGTCTCCGATCTGTCCGGCAACGGCGATGAGAAAGGCACAGGGCAGCATTACCAGGGCCAGATCCACCCGGCCGAAAAATATCACAACACCCACCACCCCTGCGGTCATGGCTGCAGCAATACCGCCCAGGGACCCTTCAATGGTCTTATTGGGGCTGATATGGGGGGATAATTTGTTTTTTCCCAGGTAGGAACCGGTATAAAACGCACCGGTATCATTGATAAAGCATACAACCAGCAGCCACAGAACCCAGAAGATCCCGTCCGGTGCATTTCTCAAAAAGAGCAGAAAAGACAAGGAAAGGGGAATGTAGACAATACCCAGAACCTGTCTGGCTATGATATCAAATACATGGGTCTGGGAAGCGAACCGGAACAGAACAAACACAGACAAAAGAATAAAGTTCAGGGCCAGGACCAGAAACATGAACTGCCAGGAACCGGTTCCTGCGCCTGCCACCAGAAAAAAACAGGTAATATAGGAAATGGTTTTTATTGCCAGGGACACAGGGCCGTGTTCCCGGCTGAAAATGATGCGCAGGTATTCCCGGATGGCACAGGCAGCCACTGTGAAAACCAGAGCGGCCAGAAGTATCGGGGTGCCTTTGATCAAAATCCATAAGATCAGCGGCGCCAGGATTATTGTGGTGATCCATCGCTGGGCATGTTGCATTCCACTCTACCGAACCGTCGGTCCCTTTTCTGGTAATTGATTAGTATTTCAGTAAATTCATCCCTGGTAAAATCCGGCCACAGGGTATGGGTGACAAAGATTTCCGCATAGGCAGACTGCCAGAGCAGAAAATTGGAAAGCCGAAATTCCCCTGACGTCCTGATAACCAGATCCGGATCAGGCATACCCCTGGTATACAGATGATCAGTAACGGTTTTTTCACATATATCTTCTGCCGCAAGTTCTCCTGCTGCAACTTTTTGTGCAACCACCTGCACGGCATCGGTGATTTCCTGGCGGCTGCCGTAACTCAAAGCCAGGTTAAGGGTCATCTCCCGGTTGTTTCTGGTTACCTCTATGGTTTCCAGGGCTTTTTTCCTGACGTCTTCAGGCAGTTTTCCCATCTGGCCCAGCACCTGCAGGCAGATGCCTTTTTCCATCAGATCCTGCTGTTCCGACACCAGAAATTTTTTGAGCAGCTGCATAAGTGCAGAAACTTCAGATTTCGGCCTGGCCCAGTTTTCAGTGGAAAACGCATACAGGGTCAGGTACTTGATCCCCAGTTCTCTGCCGGCAGTCACAATGGTCCTGACTGTCCTGGAGCCTTTTTCATGGCCGGTTACCCGGTTCATGAGCCGTTTTCTGGCCCATCTGCCGTTACCGTCCATGATAATGGCCACATGGACCGGCAGTCTGTTCAGATCCAGGCCGGATATCACAGGGGAATCAGACTTCAAGGATTTCCTTTTCTTTTTGGGCAAAAAGGTCATCCAGACGCTGGATGTACTGGTCGGTCAGTTCCTGGACCATTTTCTGCCCCTTGAAGCTGTCATCTTCAGAGATATCACCATCCTTTTGAAGCTCCTTGAGCATTTCATTGGAGTCTCTGCGGATATTGCGTATGGCCACTTTATGGTCTTCACAGATCTTGGACACATTTTTTGCAATTTCTTTTCTGCGTTCCTCGGTCAACGGCGGGATGGAAATCCGGATCAATTTGCCGTCATTGGCCGGTGTCAACCCGAGGTTGGCCTTGTGAATGGCTTTTTCAACAGCATTGATCACACTGATATCCCAGGGTTTCACCGTGATCAACCGGCTTTCAGGGATGGATATGGTGGACATCTGGGGCAAAGGGGTCTGGGTACCGTAGTAATCCACTTTCACATTGTCCAGCATTGTCTGGGAAGCCCTTCCGGTGCGGACTTTTGTCATTTCCTTGACAAACACCTTTTCGGTTTTTGTCATCCTGTCTCTGGTTTCTTCTATCACTTCATCAATCATCGCAGCCCATCCTTAGAAATAAAAGCGCCACAGCCGGAAACAGGCCGGAATGCAAAGGTTCTGGTGTCAGCATCCGGCCTTGTTATTCCGGTTTCTGGCTATTTGTTGTATATCCGGGTACCGACATCCTCTCCCATAACCGCCCTGCGGATATTGTCCGCCTTGTGGAGATCAAACACCTGGAGGGGCAGGTCATGCTCCATGGCCAGGGAGATGGCAGTCATGTCCATGACATGAAGCTGTTTTTCAATCACCCGCATATAGGACAATTCATCAAACATCACAGCCCCTTCATGCACCACCGGGTCCCTGTCATAGACACCGTCCACCTGGGTTGCCTTGAACAGAATCTGGGCACGGATTTCATGGGCCCTGAGGACTGCTGCCGTATCTGTTGTAAAATACGGATTCCCCGTCCCAGCGGCAAAAATCACCACCCGGCCTTTTTCAAGGTGGCGGATGGCTTTTCTCCTAATAAAAGGTTCGGCAATCTGGTCCATGCGTATGGCAGACTGCACCCGGGTGGGAACATCGCGCTTTTCAAGGGCATCACACAGGGCCAGAGAGTTGATCACCGTGGCCAGCATGCCCATGTTGTCGGCAGAACTTCTGTCCATGCCTGCGGAACTGCCGGCAACCCCCCTGAAGATGTTTCCGCCTCCCACCACAACGCTGATTTCGACGTCCATGCGGGCCACCTTGGCAATTTCTTCTGCCACATAGTGAATCATCTCCGGGGTGATGCCAAAGCCCTGATTTCCCATCAGGGCTTCCCCGCTCAGCTTGATCAGAATCCGTTTAAACTCAGGCAGGTTGTCCAAGATTTTATTCTCCTATCTGGAAGCGTGCAAATCTCTTGATCTGAATATTTTCACCAATCTTGCCGATGGTTTCCTTCACCACCTCTTCAATGGTTTTCTGGGGATCTTTCACATACTGCTGGCTCATGAGGCAGACTTCTTTGTAGAATTTTTCCACTTTGCCGTCCACAATTTTGTCGATGATGTTTTCAGGCTTGCCTTCTTCCAGCATCTGGGCACGGAAAATTTCGCGCTCTTTTTCCACCAGGGTCTTGTCCACATCATCAGGGGTCAGTCCGGCAGGATTTGCCGCTGCAATATGCATGGCAATGTTCTTGGCAAAGGTGAGAAAATCCTCTGTTTTGGCCACAAAATCTGACTCACAATTGATTTCAACCAGCACCCCGAGCTTGGCGCCGGTGTGGATGTAGGAATAGACCACCCCTTCTGAGGTGGAACGGCCGGCCCGTTTGGCAGCCCTGGCCAGGCCTTTTTTGCGCAAAAGCTCTATGGCTTTTTCCATGTTGCCGTCTGCTTCGGCAAGCACCCGTTTACAATCCATTATACCCGAACCCGTCGCTTCTCTGAGTTCCTTTACCATTGCTGCGGAAATATCAGCCATTTTATATTTGCTCCTAAATTTATGTTATTCAGTTTCAACCGTTTCTTCAACTGGTGCAGCCGGGGTGACTTTTCGTTTGATCTTTTCCACAACCGGCCCGTCACTGCCGTCTGACACCACTTCAATGGCAACTTTCTTTTCACCTGTACCTGTGTCTTCTTTTTTGTCGCCGTCTGCCTGGGCCTGCATCTTTTCTTCATAGATCTGGCGGCCTTCAATGCAGGCATCTGCAATGCGGGACGTAAACAGACGGATGGATCTGATGGCGTCATCATTTCCGGGAATCACATAATCAATATCATCAGGGTCGCAGTTGGTATCCACCACCGCTACAATGGGAATACCCAGACGCTTGCCTTCTTTTACCGCAATGGCTTCGTTTTTGGGATCAATGATGAAAATGGCGGAAGGCAGCCTTTTCATGTTGCTGATACCGCCGATGGCAAATTCCAGTTTTTCTTTTTCCTTGAGCATTTTTGACTGTTCTTTTTTGGGATAATTTTCAAGGGTGCCGTCATTTTCAATGGAATTGAGAAAGTGAAACCGGGTAATGTTGTTTTTAATGGTCTGAAAATTGGTCAGCATGCCTCCCAGCCAGCGGTTTTCCACATAAAACATCTCCGCTCTGTTGGCTTCTTCATAAATCGCTTCTGATGCCTGTTTTTTGGTACCCACAAACAGGACATCCTTGCCTTCGGCGGCAACACCCTTGATAAAATCATGGGCCTGTTTGAACAGTTTGACCGTCTGCTGCAGATCAATGATGTAAATGCCGTTTCTGGCCCCGAAAATATATTTTTTCATTTTGGGGTTCCAGCGTTTTGTCTGGTGTCCGAAATGCACACCTGCTTCCAACAGTTCTCTGATCGTAATGTAAGCCATTTGTTCTCCAAATTGTTCTAATGGTTTTTTGTCCTTCACCCATTTCATTCCCGTAAATCAACTTTGTTACAAGCACCGGATCCCGGGTCCATGGGTGTGTGTTTTGATAATCTTCACAAATCCTATCATCTATAGCAAAAACCAGGCAATTAATCAATTTTTTTTTTAAGGTGCACCACCCGGTCATGACCGGTAAGATCCTTAACACATGCAATGGTGTCATATCCAGGACAGGTTTTTGCAAAAGCCATGACCTTGTGCTTCTGGTCATACCCGATTTCCAGAAGCACATGCCCGCCGGGCACTAGATAATCACAGGCACATGACAGAATTTTCCGGATACAATCCAGTCCGTCCCGTCCGCCGTCCAGTGCAGAAACCGGTTCATGGTCTTTTATCTCCGGTGCCAGACCGGTGATATCGCTGGTGGGGATATAAGGCGGGTTGGATACGATGATATCAAAAACAGGTCCGGGGGAAAGGGGAGCAAACCAGGACCCCTTGAAAAAACAGATATTTGGCATCCCTGCCTGACCGGCATTTTTTCGGGCCGTATCCAGGGCTGCTTTTGAAATATCGCCGGCAAAAAACCGGTTTTGGGGAGCGGCTTTTGCCAAAGATACAACAATGGCGCCGGAGCCTGCACCCAGTTCCAGGATGGTTTTTACATTTTCAGGTTCCCGGGCCAGCAGATCCAGGGTGGTTGTCACCAGGGTTTCCGTATCCGGTCTGGGAATGAGCACACCTGGCCCCACCTGGAACCGGGATTCAAAAAACCCTTTTTCGCCGGTGATATAGGCCACTGGTTCATGGTTTATGCGCCGGTGAATCAAGGCCTTGAACCGTGTTAATTCCTGTTTTTCCAGAGGGCGGTCATGCTGCAGATACAGATCCAGGCGCCGGATTCCCAGGCAGAATCCCAGCAGAATTTCAGCGGTCAGGCGGGGGCTGTCGATCCCGTGTTTTTTAAAATAGGTTTCTGTCCAGGCAACCAGTTTGAAAACGGTCCATTCCATTACGCAAGGACACGGCTTTCCTGCAAGGCCCGGGCCTGGTGGTGGGTTTTCAACTCATCGATAATGGTCTGGATATCCCCTTCCATGATGCTGTCCAGTTTATACAGGGTCAGTCCGACGCGGTGGTCGGTCATCCTGCCCTGGGGGAAATTATAGGTGCGGATGCGCCCGCTTCTGTCCCCGGTGCCTACCTGGCCCTTGCGGTCAGCTGCCCGCTTTGCTTCTTCTTCCTGCATTCTGGCATCCAGGATACGGGATTTGAGAACGTTCATGGCCTTGGCCTTGTTTTTATGCTGGGATTTTTCATCCTGGCAGGTGGCCACCACCCCTGTGGGAACGTGGGTGACCCTGACGGCGGAGTCGGTTGTGTTGACTGACTGGCCTCCCGGGCCTGAGGCCCGGAAAACATCCACTTTAATATCTGCCGGATTGATGTCGATATCCACATCTTCGGCCTCGGGCAGCACGGCAACGGTCACCGCAGAGGTGTGGATCCGGCCCTGGGTTTCGGTTTCAGGCACCCGCTGGACCCGGTGGGTGCCGCTTTCAAACTTAAAGGCACCGAACGCGCCCCTGCCCCGGACCAGACACACGACTTCTTTGAATCCACCGGCACCGGAATCATTTTTCTCGATAATTTCGATTTTCCAGTTTCTGGTCTCAGCATACCGGGAATACATTCTGAAAAGGTCTCCGGCAAAAATACCGGCTTCTTCTCCGCCGGTACCGGCCCGGATCTCCAGAATCACGTTTTTTTCATCCCTGGGATCTTTGGGCATGAGCAATGTATTGAGTCTGGATGTCAGGGTTTCCATCTGGTTTTCCAGAGACGCGATCTCTTCTCTGGCCATGGACCGGATATCAGGGTCTGTGTCCTTGAGCAGTTCCCTGGCTTCTGCCAGTTCCGCCATAACCCCTTCATAGGTCCTGAACACCGGAACGATCCGGTGGAGCTCACCGTGTTCCTTTACATACTTCTGGTATTTGTGCTGGTCTTTTATCACCTCAGGATCGCTCAGGAGATGTTCCAGTTTTATATACCGTTCTTCAATGCCTTTTAATTTTTCTATCATGGTACAAAATCCAAAAGGGGTGCCACAAGGCAAGCCCCCTTTTGTAAAATTCCACTGAATATAAAGTTATACAAGTTTGGTTGCATCAAACCCGGCATATTTTCTTTTGAACCGGTCGATGCGGCCGGCTGAATCTACCAGTTTCTGTTTTCCGGTAAAGAAAGGATGGCAGCTGGAACAGATTTCCACCTTGATATTTTCTTTGGTGGAACCTACCTCGAAAGTGGCACCGCAGGCACAGGAAGCTATGGTTCTGACATACTTCGGGTGTATTTCTTTTTTCATTTTCCTATCACTCCTTACATCAGTCTTTTTGGCAAGACAGCTGATTCATAAAAATGGTGCTCAAGAATTCATTAATTCTAGAAACTCTTTATTATCCTTTGTTCCCTGCATTTTTTCAAGTAAAAACTGCATACTGTCCACAGAATTTAAACTGGACAGCAATTTTCGCAGGATCCAGACCCGGTTCAATGTCATGGGATCCAGCAGCAGTTCTTCTTTTCTGGTGCCGGACTTGTTTATGTCAATGGCCGGGAACACCCGCTTGTCCGACAGTTTTCGATCAAGAACCAGCTCCATGTTGCCGGTGCCCTTGAATTCTTCAAAAATCACCTCATCCATTCTGCTGCCCGTGTCCACCAGGGCAGTGGCAATGATGGTAAGGCTGCCGCCGTCTTCAATGTTCCGGGCAGCGCCGAAAAACCGTTTGGGCCTGTCCAGGGCATTGGAATCCACACCACCGGACAAAATTTTTCCTGACGGGGGCATTACCGCATTGTAGGCCCGGGCCAGGCGGGTGATGGAATCCAGAAGAATCACCACATCATGGCCCTGCTCCACGATACGCTTGGCTTTTTCAATCACCATTTCCGCCACCTGCACATGGCGCTCTGCAGGCTCGTCAAAAGTGGAACTGATCACTTCCGCGTCCACGGACCGGGTCATGTCAGTGACCTCTTCAGGACGTTCATCAATAAGCAGAATCATGGGAACGATGCTCTTGTGGGAGGCGATCATGGAATTGGCAATATTCTGCAGCAGCATGGTTTTGCCTGCCTTGGGCGGGGAGACAATCAACCCCCGCTGGCCGAACCCCACAGGGCACATCAGATCAATAACCCGCATGGAATAGTTGTCTGATTCCGCCTCCAGGTTCATCTTCTGCTCTGGATACAGGGGCAGCAGGTTATCAAACAAAATGGTCTCTGCGGCCAGTTCCGGACTCTGGAAGTTTACCGCCTCCACCTTGAGCAAAGCAAAATATCTTTCTGAATCCTTGGGCTGCCTCACCTGACCGGAAATGGTATCACCGGTTCTCAGGTTAAACCGCCGGATCTGGGAAGGTGATACATAAATATCATCCGGACCGGGCAGATAATTGTATCCCGGGGCCCGCAGAAAACCAAATCCATCAGGCAGAATTTCAAGGGTGCCTTCGCCATATACCTGGCCGCTTTTTTCTATGTTGGCCTGGAGCAGTGCAAAGATCAGTTCCTGTTTCTTTAATCCGCCGATACCTTTGATATTATTCTCTTTTGCAAGCTTGGTAAGCTCACTGATTTTCATTTTGTTAAGGTCTACAAGGTTCATTCGCGCTCCCAAATGTAAATAATTTTTCTAAATTCCGGTATGGATTTTGTGTTTATGTTTTTTAAACGGTTTTTACGGATCACTGGCAAGGACCAATTGTGTTTATAGGGGATACCGTTCGATAGTCTGGAAATCTCAAACACATACGGAAATGCAGACAGATGGCTGGTATTTTCTGGATAACGTTCTGACTAATAGTGCATTAACTTTTTGTTGTCAAGAACTCTTTTTTAATTTCAGCGTACAGATCAGCAACAGATTCAAAGACTTCACCCGGACTTCCCTGATTTTGAATCACATAATCTGCGCGTGCTATTTTTTTTTCCTGGGCCATCTGCAAAGATAAAATTTTGTCTGCCTCTGCAGGGTCCACCTTGTCCCTGTCAGCAATTCTTCGGGCAAGTGCATCTTCAGGGGCTGCCACCACAACCACAACGTCAAAATTTTCCTGCGCCCCTGTTTCAAACAGCAGGGGCACTTCTGCAGCACAGGCCTTTTCCGGGCCGTAATCCGCAGCTGCCATCTGGGTGAACAATGATTCAAAAATAAGCGGATGCAGCAGGGCCTCAAGCTGCCGGCGCAGTTCAGGCCTGTCCATCATCATGCGCCGCATTCTTGACCGGTCCAGGGTTTTATCAGCGGTTACCACCTCCGGGCCGAAAAGATTCACCACACCTGCATACCCTTTTTGTCCCGGGGCCACCACCTGTCTTGCAATCTGATCACAGTCCAGGGTCACCAGACCCAGGGATGCAAAGGCCTTTAAAACAAGGCTTTTTCCGGACCCTGCAGAGCCTGTCACACCGATTTTCACAATATCTGGATGCGCCATCATATTGACTTATAATACAGGGATGTGGTATTTTTTCAACCCTGTTCAGACAGTATCATAATAATTATGGGGCCCTGTACTGCATACGCAGCCATTGGTCCTGTTTTGCCAAATTCTTTACAATTTACAGAAAGGAAAACCGCACGTGGAAAGAACATTATCCATTATCAAACCTGACGGGGTTGCCAAAAACGTTATCGGTGATGTCATCCAACGATTTGAAACAGCAGGTATCAAAATCGCTGCCATGAAAATGCTCCAGTTGACCAAAACCCAGGCCCGGGGATTTTATGCAGTACACAAGGAACGCCCGTTTTTCGACAGCCTCACCGATTTCATGACCTCGGGTCCCATCGTGGTTATGGTTCTGGAAGGCGAAGAGGTGATCGCAAAAAACCGCAAACTCATGGGTGCCACCAATTTCAAGGAAGCTGAAGAAGGCACCATCAGGCGGGACTATGCCACTGACATTGAAAAAAATGTGGTCCATGGATCTGATGCCCCGGAAACCGCAGCCTTTGAAATCGGCTATTTTTTCAACAGCCTGGAGATCCAGGCCCGATAGATCCGCGGCAAAGCGATCCAGGTGTGACCCATCCGAAAAGATCTGACCGGGAACATTTCGGACCCGCACGACCTGCCCCAAAAGCGCAGCCTCAATTTGGCTGCGCTTTTATATTTTCTGTCACCCCAAAAAACATCTGACCACAGTTGGGAATTTTCCATATCCCCTAAACTGCCCGCAAAGATGCATTCAGGGAACGCGCATATCAAAACCGGTGGCATCCATCATCTGAATTAATATTAACGCGGGTTCATGTTTCCGGTGCGGTATCCGTCCATATCCATACACACAAAGGCAAATCCCAGTTTTTTGAGGGCGGCTGAAATCTGCTGCCCCAGGCCGATCATGGGCATTATGGATTTTTCATCTGTTTCAATGCGGGCCATACTGCCGTGGCAGCGTACCCGGACATGGACAAATCCCAGAGATTTTATGAAGGATTCCGCCTGTTCTATCCGACTTAAGACTGCACCATTAATAGGATCTCCAGACGGAATCCGGGTGGCCAGACAGGACTGGGCAGGCAGATCCCAGACAGACAGACCCATCTGCCTGGAACAGATACGAATCTGCTGCTTTGAAAACCCGGCACCCAGCAGCGGAGATACAAATCCCAGTTCTACGGCAGCCTGCATACCCGGCCGGAAGTCAGCCATATCATCGGTATTCACCCCGTGCACCAGATGGGCTATGCCAGCCTTGGCTGCAGCATCTTTTATCAGAGAAAACACTGTTTTTTTGCAGTGATAACAACGCTCAGGAGAATTTTCCACCACCCGGGGATCGTTCAGGATATTGACCGACAGGACCTGGTGATCCACGCCCAGGTCCTGTGCCACCTGCCGGGCCCGCTGGATTTCTTCTCTGGTAACAAAGGCTGAATCCACGGTCACCGCCATCAGACGGTCCAGGCCGGATGCAGCTGCCACCGCCAGAAGAAAGGCTGAATCCACTCCGCCGGAAAAGGCCACGGCCACAGTTTTCAAATTTCTTAAACCAGCCTTGAGCACCAGTATTTTTTCATCATCTACCTGGTGTGATGTCTCTTTTACCATGCATAACTCTTCATCAGATTTATATTCCCGCATCAGGTTTTCCCACCTCCCATGTATGGCAAATCCCCAAAAAACCCTTGACACGTATGGGGCTTTGGTGTATATACCCCGGACATTCAGTCATGGTGGGTGATCGTCCAATGGCAGGACTACGGACTCTGACTCCGTCAATCTAGGTTCGAATCCTAGTCACCCAGCCAGTAATATCATAGGAATTTCAGCTTTGGCTGACAATTCCTTTTTTTATTTTCAAAAGCGCTTTGTACCTGCTGTGTATCCATTTTTTATGGTCTGAGCCGGACGATAAATTCTTCCGGTGTTTCAGCAGGCAGAGAACAGGTGCTGTTTTCACATACATAGGCAGTGGTCCTGCCATGCACTGCTTTTTTCCCGGCAGCCAGGGGAATGATTTTTGCATTGGCAGCAGCCTGTTTTTCATCTGCAGCCACAAGGATTCGGTTGGGAATAAACTGCTCCCGGAATTTGTCCACAAAAGGCACTGCTGCATCAGGGTCTTCAGAAGGGGTGATCAGAATAATTTCCGCCGGGGTATCAAAATAATAATCCACGGCCACAAGCATTTCAGACAAGACAGAAGGGGTCTCGGTCAGCCGCTGATAAAATGCTTTAAATACCTTTTCCGCCCGTATCCGGAATTGATCGTCCGTGGTATAAGAATGCAGCCGCAGAAGATTTAACGCTGCCACTGCGTTGCCCGAGGGTGTCGCTCCGTCATAAAAGGGTTTTTCCCGGGCAATGAGGGCTTCATGATCAGTGCCGGTGGTAAAAAAGCCGCCGCTTTCCTGGTCTTCATAAAATTTTTTCAATACACCATCCAACGCCAGCGCTTTTTTCAGCCACCGGATATCATGGTCAGCTTCATACAGGTCAATCAATGCGGCAATGAAAAAAGCATAATCTTCCAGAAACCCATTGTGCCGGGCCTGACCATCTTTATAACTTCTGTAAAGTCTGCCGTTGATGTACAGATGATCCAGTATGAACCGGGCCGCAGTTTGTGCCTGGAGCGTATATTCACCATTACCAAACGCCAGGCCTGCCCGGGCAAAGGCCGAAATCATGAGCGCGTTCCATGCAGTGAGAATTTTTTCATCCCGCAACGGAGCCGGCCGCTGGTTCCTTTCATTTAAAAGCTGTTTTTTGGATTTCTCAATGACCGCGGTCAGGTCATCTTTAGACATGTGCAGTTCTGCGGCAATGTCTGTGCGGCTTTTCGGGGTATGAAAAATATACCGACCTTCAAAATTGGGTGCCCCCTCCACGGCATAATATTTTTTAACAATATCTGCCCGCTCTTTGCCTAAAATTGTTTCCAGTTCCTCCGGAGTCCAGGTAAAATACCAGCCCTCTTCCATATGGCCGGAACTGTTTTTGCTGTCCGCATCGGTGGCAGAATAAAACCCCCCTTCAGGCGATGTCATATCCCTGCCTGCATATGTGAGAATTTCATTGACCACCCGCTGAAAATCCGCATTGGCTGTGGTCTGCCAGGCTTCCAGATAGGCTGCCGCCAAAAGGGCATTGTCGTATAGCATTTTTTCAAAATGGGGTACCAGCCACTGCGCATCTGTGGAATACCGGTGAAACCCGCCGGCCACATGGTCGTATATTCCGCCACCGGCCATGTGAAAAAGAGAATTTTCTATCATTTCAAGCACATCCGGATCACGGGTCTTCCGGTAACAGCGCAGCAGAAACCGCACCGGCAGACTGGAGGGAAATTTTGGTGCCCCGGAAAGACCCCCGAATCGCGGATCATAATTTTTACGGTAAAAACCAGCTGCTTTCTGCAGTATTTCTTTGCCCGGAATACGGTTACCGGATGGGGGTATCATGGCCTGTCGAATGGCCTCGGTGATCTGCCGGCCTGCCTTTTCCACCCGCCCATCCTGCAGGTGAAAACTATGGTTTAGTTTTTCAAGGATGGTGAGAAAGCCGACAGCCGCCCCCCGGTCACCGTCCCGGGCCGGAAAATAGGTGGCCCCGTAAAAGGGTTTGCGGTCAGGTGTCAGCCACACGCTCATGGGCCATCCGCCCCTGCCGGTCAGGGCCTGGACCGCGGTCATGTAGATGGCATCGATGTCCGGCCGTTCTTCCCGGTCCACCTTGATGCATACAAAATTTTGGTTCAGATATTTTGCAATTTCTTCATCTTCAAATGATTCTTCTTCCATCACATGGCACCAGTGGCATGTGGCATATCCAACGCTCAAAAAAACCGGCCGGTTATCCTTTTTTGCTGCTTCAAAGGGCTCATCTGACCAGGGATACCAGTTGACCGGATTGTGTGCATGCTGGAGAAGATAGGGGCTGGATTCCAGAAACAACCGGTTGGTGTATCTGGCCCATCCGTCGGACCGAAGGTGCCTGGTACGGGGCTGATAATCCGGCCCGCGCAGTGCGGCAGCGGTTTCAAACTTTTGGATCACATCTGCATCATATGGTTCAGCACCCGGCTGGGGCGCGGTAAAAAGATCGGTTGCCGGTTTTGTTTGGTTGACTGAAGCATTTTTCATGATGATCCCTCCTGCAATGACCCTACCCATAGACAATTATAGGGCTGATTGATCTTTTCCTGGCTGATTTTCACAAACCGCATGCACATTACACAATAATATAAATCAATTTTTTAAAAACGCTACCTGACAGAATGGTTTTTTGAAACAGGTGAGGAACAGGAAAAACCCTTTTTAATGCTTGACAAACATAATGTGAAACAATAGGTAGATTCTAAACCTGATAAAGAGACCAGCTGTCTTTTTTCCTGATTTTAAATTACACACCCCACTGAAAGGAAGCCCTGATGGAGGAGATGGAAGAAATCTTTGAATTACAGGAATCAGAAGGCATTTATATTGACATCGGCACCCAGGTGTATATTGATATTGACGGAGTTGACTTTACGGTTACCAGTATCTTTATCGGCCTTCTGAAAGATGAATTTTTGATTGTCACCCTTCCCAGACGGTTCAGAAGTGTTAAAAACAAATTGTATCCAGGCAGCAAAATGGTGGTGAAATACCTGTATGACGGCTGTGTGTTCGCATTCCAGACCAGTGTAATAGAGCTCATAACCAATCCCATCCGGACCCTTGCCATTGAATACCCGAAAATAGTTCAACAGCGCGAACTGCGCATAGTCAAGCGCAACAATGTGGTGATTCCCGGCCGGGTGGAAGCCAAAAAAACCGAGTTTCCCATCGTGATATTTGATATCAGCAAAAGGGGCTGCCGGTTCACATACCATGATGTCAAAAATATCAATATGCTGAAGGAAGGGGACCTGCTCCGGGTTTATTGCCGGTTACCGGGTATCGCAAATGAAATCGGGGCCATGGCCATTGTCAGAAATGTCAAGCGTGAACAAAAGCAAATCTCGGTAGGAACCAGGTTTCAGGATATTACCAAGGGATTTTTAAATCCTTTGATGCATTTTTTATTTTCCATAGAAGGCTATGAAAGATAAGCCCCCGGGCCATTTTCGCTCTGGCCTGCCGCTATTCACACCCCATGATTCAGGTTGTTTCTCAATCTTTTCGCCTGCAAGGGCAGTAACAGCATTGTTTTCTTCAAGGAGGCAATGGTTTCAACCCCAGCCGTTATCAGCATCCTCTTTTATATCCAGCCTTTTGATATAGGGTTTTATGTCCAGAAGCGGGGTTTTGTCCAGAACATCAATGCCTGAAATATCCAGGCGGCTGCCGGTGATGCTTTTGAGCCTGACCGTGCTCAGACCGATGGGATTGGGCCGCCGCGGGGAGCGGCTGGCAAAAAGCCCCACTTCAATGCCGCCTGCTTTTGGGGGTTTCACATGCAGGGTGACTGGTTTGTCCGGTCGGTCCAGATAAAAGAATACATGAATATAGGCAAAGGTTTCCAGTTTATACAACCCGTCTGTGAGCTCTGGATGCAGTTCAATATAAAATGTTCCCGGCGCGTCGGGATCTGGTTGGTGGGGGGGATCGCCCACAGTGGTGAACGGGGTGCGAATACGGCCGATGGGGTGAAAGACAATGTCCATAATCTGTAATTCCTTTAATTTTTTAATCTGGGCACTTATTTCACACCGGATTTGTATGAAAGTGTTAAGTGTTACGCGAATACTTGACGGCTGACTGCTTATACTTTCATCATTTTTTTTGCCCGCCAGGGCATGGGGGTTATTTGGATTCCCGGTTCTTGACAGAACGAATGTCACCGGTTTCCGCCAGCAGCTTGAAGACTTTGTAGCCCCGGTCTCCCACGAACATTGATGTGCCGACCCCGCTTGCAGCGACAGGGCTTTTATAGCTCAGAACAACAACCCAGAATTTATCATCATCCGTCAGTTCCGCTTCCTCAAACAGTATTTTACCCAGGTCATTATCAGGATACAGTTTTTTCAAGTGCTCTACGGCCCTGGCTGATGCTTCATTGACATTGATCATTTTTTTGCCTCCCCGGGTGATCAGTATTATACATTAATAGCGCAAAACAGCATAAAAATAAACGGTATCTTTACACCCTGGATATTTGTCATGCGTGCATCAGTTTTTTATTTGTCCATGGCATGTCCCAAGTCCGACCCACTTCAGTATAGCAAAGATCCAATTAAACTGTCAGAAATCTGTCTGCCTGGAGGTCAGGCAAAATCCTCTGCAAACACCGCTTCCATGGTATCTGCGATGGTGTCGGCATTCTGCTTTGTAATCACCAGAGGGGGTCTGATTTTTACCACATTGTGAAGGGGACCGTCCGTCCCCATGAGAATTCCCTTGTCCCGCATGCGGTTGACGACAAAGGATGCCTCTTTGTCTGCCGGCTCCAGGGTTTGGTGATTTCGTACCAGCTCCATGCCGATAAAAAGCCCCGAACCCCGCACATCTCCGATAATCTGGAATCTTTTTTTCAAAGAACGCAGCCGCGCCAGCAGATGGGTTCCCACCGTTTGTGCGTTTTTTTGTAAATTTTCAGCCAGGGTTATCTCCAGCACTTTCAGGCCGATGGCACAGGAAACCGTATTACCGCCAAAGGTGCTGAAAAATTCCATGCCTGTGACAAAAGACTGGGCAATCTCTTTTGTGGTAACCAGGGCAGCCACAGGGTGGCCGTTGCCGATGGGTTTTCCCAGAATCACGATATCCGGCACAACATTCTGGGCCGAAAAAGCATAAAAATGGCTGCCGATCCGGCCGTATCCGGTCTGTACCTCATCTGCGATACAGACCCCGCCGGCTGCCCGTACATGATCATATACCCCGGCCAGATATGCCGGCGGAAAAACAATCTGCCCCCCCACGCTGGGATAGGATTCTGCAATGAATCCAGCCGGTTTTTTGTTGTCTGCTGCCAGTTTTTGGATAATGTTCCGGACGCGGTCGGCATATTTTTTTCCTGCCAGGGGATCATCGTTTTTGTACGGACCGCGGTACACATCAGCTGCCGGTGCGGTATGCACCCAGTTTGGCGGCCCCTCTCCCCCCGGACCGCCGTGCTTGTAGGGGCTCATATCAATCAGTGTGCTGGTGTTGCCGTGATAGGCCCCTTCCAGAACGATAAAATCGTTCTGCCCGGTATGGGCTTTTGCCAGGCGCACTGCCAGTTCATTGGCTTCACTGGCTGAGTTGAGGAAAAAACACACCTCCAGGGGATCCGGCATGGTGGCTGAGAGCTTGTCTGCATAGGCAATGATGGTATCGTGCAGATACCGGGTGTTGGTGTTCAGGCATTTCATCTGTTTTACCCCGGCCTGGATGACTGCCGGATGGCAATGGCCCACATGGGGTACGTTGTTGTATGCATCCAGAAACTGCCGGCCGGTGTCGTCAAACAGGTACTGCTGCCACCCCCGGACAATTTTCACAGGATCATGGTACCCGATGCTCAGGTTGTCGCTGATGCAGCGGCGCCGGGCAGCCAGGGTTTCCTGTTTGGTCGGTCTGGGAAGGGGAAAGCAGCTGTCCGGAACCTGTAAAACAAGATTGGGATCCAGGCAGATCTGTGTCCACACAGCGGCCTGGTCCTGGCAGCACGCAGAGGGAAAATCACAGCCGTATCCCATAAGACTGTTCACCAGCTGTATTCTTACATGGGGCGGCCACCCGCCGTTTTCAGCGCTGGAAGCGATGGCGGCAAATGCCTGCCCTTTTTCAATTTTTTCTCCTGGAGACAGACAGGCCGTTGACCTGCTGCTGAGCCCCCTGAAAATGGTATGAAAAACAATGCCCGGGCCAGGAGTATGTTCCAGAACAAGGGCTGTGCCCTGATCCTCTGACGTTCCTGTTTTTGTCATACTGTAAATTCTGCCGGCAAAAGGGGCATACACACGGGCATCCTTCAGGACAACCACTTCCATACACAGATGCACGCACGGGGTTGTCCCTTTTTCAGGCACAGGATCTGCCTGAAAAAATGATGACTGGCGCAGCCGGGCTTCCTTATAACGGCCGATACCGTATCTGGCACCTGTCTGTTTCAGCCGGGCAGACAGATGCCGGACAAAATCATCTCCTGCCATTTTTGTGGGGTCCCCGGACACCAGCGGGCTGTCCACGCCAAGATCCAGCACCGTACAGGTTTCCCGGGTAAGGGGTTCTCCCATCACCGGGAAACACAGGTGCCGGTTTTTGGCCAGCCACGTCCGCACCGTCCGGTTTGTGGGAAATGGATCCAGGCCGCAGGCAGATCTGAAAACAACAGTTGCAAATTGCGGATCAATACCTGCCAGTATGGGCAGGGCTTTTTGGATGGGGGCCTGGCTGATCCGCAGATAGGGGTCATCGGGCCGCTGTTTCTGCTGAATGGCGGCCAGGCAGGCACTCACACACAGCCGCATGCAGATCAGGTTGAACAGCACGGATATCTCTGTTTCCCCCAGGGGATATGTCTGATGATACCCTTTGATAACCTGTGCCGCTGTCTGCAAAGGATCGGGCATATCCAGCACTGCATAGGCTGCGGCAATGGCAGGATCGCACACTGTACAGCTGTATACCATATCCCCGAAATCGATAATGCCTGTCACGGACTGATTTTTGGAATACAGATCAGTGCCGCCGCCTGCCAGCACATTGTAATCGTTGGCATCATTGTGGATCACACTTTTGCGCAGGCTTTGCAGCAAAGGAAGCGTGGTGTTCTCAAATTCACGGGTGCACTTTTGTATCAGATCACGCAGCCGGGTATCGGTCACATGGGTTATATACTGGTTTACCACCCCTGATGCATTGGCCAGGTCCCAGTGGAAATCTCTGTGCACAGCCGGGTGGGAAAACCCGGCCAGGGCACTGTCCATGCGCGCAAGGCTGCGGCCCAGGTCCATAAACAGCTCAGGGGATCTGCGTTTGACCAGACCCATAGGCGTACCCTGGATATAAGACACCAGGCGCACCAGGTGGGTGCCGGTCTTTTCCGACCGCACCTCCACCAGATAGTCACCGTTTTGTGCAGGCACGGTTTTTGGACAAAAAGATATGTGCTGCCCCAGAAAATCCATGGCATGGTGCTGTGCCTCCAGTATGGATCTGTCTTCTGCAGCATTGGCAATTTTCAACACACAGGATCTGCCGCTTTCTGCGGTCACCAGAAAATTCTGATCCCGCTCACCAGGCAGAAGGGTCACCCTGCCGGACATTCCGAAAAAGTCTGCAGCAAATTCTGCTGCCTCAGTGTCACTGAAAACCGGTGTAGATGCTAAAACCGACATATGTTTTCCTTTTCATAATCTGGGATGGATGCCAGGGACTGGCTGCTCATCCCCCTGGCACTGTTGATGAGCATTTTTGTGCAGGTCTGTTTTGGGTGGTTGATAATCCGGGCGGCCGGACCTGTTTCCATGATGGTGCCCCTGGCCATGACACCGATGCGGTCGGCCACCTTCCTGGCCAGGCCGACATCATGGGTGACAAAAAGCAGGGTCAGCCCTTTTTCAATCTGCAGCCCCAGCAGCATTTTCAGCACCTTGGCCTGGACACTGGGGTCCAGAGCGGATGTGGGCTCATCTGCAATGAGCAGATCAGGTGCATGCACCAGGGCCCGGGCAATGCAGACCCGCTGAATCGCGCCCATGTTCAGTTCATGGGGATACCTTTTTAAAAACTCCGGTGCTGTGGAAAGCCGGACATCAGCCAAAGCTGCCAGGACCCTGGCGCGCATTGTTTCAGGGTCAGGCACCGGTTTCTGAATGCGCAGGGACTCGGCCACAATGTCGAAAACCGTAAACCTGTGGCTCACCGATTCCGCCGGATTCTGATAAATCATCCCAATTTTCGGTGCCAGGGAGGCAAAATCGGTTTTCATCCATGTGTCCATGTCCCGGTCCTGGAATATCCGCCGGCCCTGGTCCGGTACGACCGCCCCGGCTGCAATGGCAGCCAGGGTGGATTTCCCGGAACCGGTCTCCCCCACCAGACAGAACACCTCGCCCGCCATAAGGGTCAGATCTGTCGGGGCCAGGGCCTTGACCCTGCCAAAGCTTTTGGCCACCTTTTCAAAGGACAGTATCCGGGCGATCCCTCCTCTGATGCAGCGCACCTGGTGGGTGTCACAGGGGGTAAAATCGATATCGCCAATGCTGCATGCCGCAACAGCCTGGGTGCACCTGGGCTGAAAAAGACACCCCTGGGGCGGGGCATGCCCGCCCGGGTGCACCGCATCCGGTGCTGCCACATGGACATGCGCATGGGTCCGGCCGTTTTCCCGGGCATGGGCATGCACCATACGGTAGAAGGCATCCCCCCTTATCCCCCCCAGATCCCGCATCCCGTCCATGAAGGGAAATGCCCGGACCAGGGCCAGGGTATAGGGATGACATGGCCTGTCAACCAGATCGGTTCCGGGCAGATATTCCATGATCCGGCCCAGATAGAGCACTGCAATGGCATCTGCCAGATTCCGGGCCAGATCCAGGTCATGGGTGATGAGCAGAATGGTTTTGCCCGCACTTTTGAGGTCACGGATCACCTGGGCGATAAAGAGTTTGGTCATGGCATCCAGGGCAGCTGTGGGTTCATCCAGAACCAGCACCGGCGGATCAAGAATAAGGGACATGGCCAGCAGCCCCCGCTGGACCTGGCCGCCGCTGAGTTCATGGGGATACCGCCCGGCCTGGTCTGCATCTATTCCCATGCGGCCCAGCAGGTCCCGGGCCGCAGTCATTGCTTTTGTGCGTACAATGCCTTTCTGGACAAGCGGTTCCGCCACCTGGTCTATCAGGCAGTGCACCGGATTGAGGCTGGCTGCTCCGTTCTGAAACACCATGGCCACCTGTGACCAGCGCAGCTGGTTCATGGATGGTTCATCCAGACCCAGGATCTGTGCACTGCCCAGTGAAATGCTGCCTTCTGCCCGGGCATTTTCCGGCAAAATGCCCATCAGTGCCTTTCCCAGAGTGGTCTTTCCGGAGCCCGATTCCCCCACCAGGGCGGTAATCTTTCCCGGTTGCAGTACCAGGTCCAGACGGTCCAGGGCCAGAAGCGCATGGTCATGGTCCTGGTAACTGACGGTCAGATCTTTTATCTGTGTTGTCACACTGTTTTCCTTAAACGCGGGTCAAACATTTTTTCCAGACTGATGGTCACAAAGGTAGTCCCCATGATCAGCAGGGACAAAAGCATAATCGGCGGCATCAGCCAGTTGGACCAGATATCCAGATAATAGTACTGCAGCGCATAGCTGATCATCAGGCCCAGAGATTTTTCACCCGGGTCAAAAAGCCCGAGAAATGCCAAAGATGCTTCCATAAATACGGCCATCCGGGTTTTGGCGGCAAAATTTATCAGATACAAAGGAAACAGCTCCGGCATGAGATGCCGGGCAATGATATACCTGCCTGATCCGCCCATGCGCTGTGCCGCTTTTATGTGGAGGCTGTTTTTCAAGGCAAGGGCCTGGGCCCGGACCCCTCTGGCTGTGGTGGGCCAGGCCAGACCGGCCAGGACCAGGGCCAAAACCACAGGGGATGGTTGAAAAAAAGCGGCCACCAGGATCAGAACCATCACCGAAGGAATGGCCAGAACAATGTCGGCCAGGCGCATGACAACCTGGTCGGTCCACCCGCCGGCCCAGGCGGAAAAAAGGCCTGTCACCACCCCGAGCACCAGTCCGGCCGTACCGGCGGTGACCCCGAATATCACGGTGTTCCGCAGGCTGAATACCAGTTCCGACAAAATATCCATACCCCCGTCATTGGTGCCCAGCCAGTGGTCTGCAGAGGGGGGACGTAAAGGGGAAAAAGAGATATCATAGGGGTCATGGGGCACCAGAAACGGGCCGGCCGCAGCCAGGAAACCCAGGAACAGCAGAATGCTGATGCCCGTGACCAGCCAGGAATCCTTACCAATGTGCCGGCCCGCATCAAGATGCATGGCCCACCCGTGGATCCAGCAGATTATAGGCATATTCCATGCCCAGGTTGATCACCAGCACCATGATGGAAGAAAACAGCACAATGCCCTGGACCAGGGGCAGATCCCGCAAGGCAATGGCATTGAACAAAAGGGTCCCCAGGCCGGGATAGGAAAAAATGGTTTCCACCACCAGAGCACCGGTGATCATAAAGGCAAACCGCAAACCGAACCGGGTGACCATGGGCAGCAGGGCATTGCGGGCTGCATGGGCGTATCGTATCCGCAGGGGTGGCAGGCCCTTGGCCCGGGCCGCCACCACAAAAAAACGTTCAAGGACCATGACCATGCCGGCCCGGGCCAGCAGAAAATTACCCGGCAGATAAGCCAGAAAAAGCGTGGCAAGGGGCAGGGCCAGATGGTGTAACACATCAGCAATCCATTGGCCGAAAGTATGATCTGCATAGGCCATTTGCGCCCCGGCCGCCGGAAACCATCCCAGAGAGAGGGCAAAGACCAGCAGCAGCAGAACCCCGGAACAGATTTCCGGAACACCCTCCAGAACGGTCATGATACCCACCCCTGCCTTTTCCATAAGGCTTCCCCGGCGCCAGGCCGCTTCCACGCCCAGGACAAATCCCAGCAGGGTGGACAGCACATGGGCGGTTCCCATGAGCAGCAGGGTCCAGGGAAGGGCCTGCAGAAACAATTGGGATACCGGTGCCATAAAGGCATGGGAATATCCCCAGTCAAGGGTTGCCAGGTTACGCAGATACCCTGGAAAACCCTGTGTATCCTGGTAAAAGGCCCGAAGTTCTGCTGCCTGTTCTGCATTGAGGGTGACATCAGAACCGGCATACATGGCAGTGACAAAGTCGCCGGGCAGAAGCTGGGGCAGACGGAAGCTGGCATAGGCCATGATCAGGGCGGCTGCCAGATATACCAAAGCAGGGGTGGACCAGTTTTTTCCCCGGATACGCATGGTTACCTGATCAAAGACATCTTGTTCTGGGGAATGGGAATACCTTTGCTGATGCCGCCTCTGGTATAGAACCAGGCAACCCCTCTGCCTTTGTTAAAGGCTGCCATGGTATCAGGATAGTACAGGGATATGGCAGGCATCTGATCCGCATACAGTGTCTGGATTTTAAAAACTATCTGTCTGCGCCTGTCAGGGTCCATCTCAACCAGCTGGGCTTCCAGCAGCCGGTTCAGTTCCGGGCTGTCATCAAACCTGGCGCTGTTCACAGAGCCTGCCCCGTAAACCGGAGAAATCATTTCACTGAGAATGCGCGGATCTCCGGCAATGCCCCCGTGTCCGGATATGGCCAGATCAAAATCCCAGTTTTTCACCCGGCTGTCTGTGGTGGTCTGTTCCTGGTTGCGCAGATGCACCAAGATACCGATATTGGTGAGCTGCTTTTTGATGATCTCCCCATCCCGGTCAGCCACACGCTCTCCTGCCACGGTCAGATTGGAAGATATCAGTTCGATTTCCAGCACCTGGCCGTGTTTGTGAAAAAAACCGTCCGCGCCTTTGGTCCATCCAAGGGAGGCAATCATGTCTGCCGCTTTTTCGGGATTCCAGGGATATCGGGGGGTGTCCGGGTTGTACATATCATGGTCAATACTCAGAAGGCCATGGGATGCTGGTGTGGCAAAACCCCGGTGTGCCTTGTCAATAATCTCCTGCCGGTTGACGGCATACGCCAGGGCCCGGCGGAAGACAGGGTTGTCAAAAGGGGGCTTTTTGTGGTTGATCATGATTTTCTTGTTCCAGCCGTGTTCA
The DNA here is from genome assembly GCA_035268565.1 of Desulfotignum sp. GTDB lineage: Bacteria > Desulfobacterota > Desulfobacteria > Desulfobacterales > Desulfobacteraceae > Desulfotignum. The sequence continues at coordinate 39,279 of DATFKQ010000056.1, forward strand.
TTTTCAATGACGGCCAGACCCTTTTTTTTCAGGGGCTTTGCCATATCAGGCCGGATATTGGCCAGGTCCACCTGGCCGGTCATCAGCGACATCATGGGTTTGCCGCTTCTGACATAAACTAGGCGCTCCTTTTTGGGCACACCCTGGTAATAATCTGGAAACGCTTCAAAAAGATAGGTGCCCTGGGTTTTGTTGAAATCCTTGAACATGTAGGGACCGCTGCCGATAAAGGCTGAAGGATCATCAAACATAAGGGGGTCTGCGACCGTTTTCCAGATATGTTTCGGCAGCACCGGCATGGTGCCGCCGATATCCGAAAGAAAGGGGGCATATGGCCTGGCCAGATAAATCACCACTGTGTGGTCATCCTTTGCCTCAGCCCGGTCCAGGGCATGGGTGGAAATCCAGCGGTAGGGGTGTTGTTTAAAATAGGCAATGGTAAACACCACATCCGCCGCTGTCACAGGGCGGCCGTCATGCCATTTTGCCCGGGGGTTGAGGATGAAGGCAAAGGCCTTTGTGTCTGGATCATATGACCAGGAATCAGCCAGAGCGGGGACATACCCGTTTTTGTCCTTCCAGACCAGTGTATCAAATACCCAGGACATGCGGACATAGCCCGGCCCCCTGGGATAGTGGCGGAAAGGGGTGGGATATCCCCAGTCACCTTTGCTGTCCGCAATGCGGATCTCACTGCCCAGGGCTTCCTCTGGAACACAGATATGGGGTACCATGAAAACAACAGCCAATACCATTGCCGCAAGGCCGTGGGTACCAGCCTGAAAAAATTTTTCCTTCAGGCCGGCCAAACTGTTTTGCAGCATTTTTTTTGTGAAAGCAGCAGTATGCATGCAGCACTCTCCTTTGCAATAAAAAAAGCCATGAAAAACAATCCCATTCAGGATCATGCCTTCATGGCAGATGATGTATATTATGCGTGCAGTTTCAGTTGTAACCCAGACTTCATGCCTGTATTGTGAATATTCCATACCAGAGGCGGATCTGTCTGTCAACCATGAGAAAATTTATTACCGCCTGTCATGCCGGCAGACAGCTGTAGGGAGCGATATGGCCGCTTCAGTCAAACCCTGGATCAGGACAGCGAAATACCGGTGATTCTGGCAATATAGTTGCGGGTTTCTTCGGGCATGGGTCTTTTCTTTGCATCCACATTGCCCATTCCCCAGTTATAGGCAGCCAGAGCCAGGGGAATATCCTGATCATACCGGTCCAGCAGCTGCCGCAAATAGCGGGTGCCGCCCATGATGTTTTCTTTTGGATCAAATGCATCACTGACACCGAGTTCCTTTGCTGTTTCCGGCATCAGCTGCATCAGGCCCTGGGCACCCGCAGGGGACACGGCATCGGGGTTGAAACTGCTTTCCGCCTGGATCACCCGGTGAATGAGATCTGCATCCACCCCATAGGTTTCTGCGGCAGAGGCAATGATCTCATTGATGCCGGACGTTCCGGATACCGGTGTTTCCGGTTTTCCGGCAATTGTGGTTCCAGGCGCATATGTGAGCCCGGGGCCGTCCTCCGGAGGCAAAGATGCTGACAGTTGCTTTTTTGACGCAGGCCGCCCAATTGTTGACAGGGCCTGCGGCGGTTCCATCCCCCTGGAAACCATTTGCCCAAATCCTTCCACCAGGGAGATGCCGGGGGAGGATGTTTCTTTATCATCATCTGCCAGCAGGGAAAGCAGGCTTTCATTCATCTGTAATCTCACGTGCTCACACAGGGCCACTGCCTCCTGTTTATCCAGGGTGAGCCGGGATTTATCCGGCTGCATCGCATCAGGTGCAGCCGCTTGTGAAACCTTCTGGAGCAGCGCTTGAAAACCGCCCGGTTCAGGGCCGGGTTTATCAGAGGAAATGCCGGCTGCTGAAGCATCTTTTGAAATTGAAAAATGATTTATCCGGCTGATCACATGGGCAGAATTACGTTCCATCATGATTTTTTGTCACTTCCCGTCTTTCAAGGTCATCAGAAAATGCGCTGCCAGGGTGCTGCCAAACAGCTCTTGACCTTGTTTTTCAGTCTATTTATGTATCTTTGTAAGCCAATAGCTCCGCAATCAGTAAAAATTAGTTAGCAAAAAATGTACCGATGAAAAAATTAATTGCTGGATCAAACCTTGTGTCAGAACAATTCCCAAAATTTTCATCGTCCAGATGCCGGGGGCCCCTGGTGGTGTCCTGTGAACGGACCGTCAGCTGAATCATCCCGCACTTGAATCAAACACCTGGAGGTGATAACCTGGGTCAAACAGTACATCCCTGTATGGAAGGAAACCCCATGACCCCTGTTCTGGAGCAAAAAAGGTTTTTCAAACAATAGCCCGTTGCCTGTCGTTATATAATGCACACTACCTTTGAACAAAAAAAAATCATTGATACTGACCTTGCCCCGGGCC
>DATFKQ010000057.1:0-105596 GCA_035268565.1 Desulfotignum sp.
GGCCGGGACAGCATGCTGTACAGACCGGTCGAAAACCCTGGATGTTCATAAAAAATATCCAGTACAGACCATGCAGACCTTGAAACCAGGCTGCAAATGCAGTAGTCTGGCAGATACATTTTGTACAATCCCCCTATAAGAAAAGGAACTGCTGCGTGTTCACTGAAACCATAACCTTTCCAGCCGCCTTTGCCGCCGGCCTGCTGTCATTTTTGTCTCCATGTATCCTGCCTTTGATACCAGCCTATTTTTCCTTCATCACAGGGCTTTCCTTAGATGAACTCACCGCCGGCAGACAGGAAACCAGAAAAAAAGTAATTCTGTCAACCCTGGCCTATGTGGCTGGATTTTCCTTTGTTTTTATCATGTTCGGGGCATCCGCCTCATTTCTGGGATCTGTTTTCACTGAGTACGCCTATGTAATACGGTACCTGGGCGGGGGTATCATCGTGATTTTCGGGCTGCACCTGCTGGGTGTCATCAATATCACGGCCCTGTCCTTTGAAAAACGGATCCATATGAAACAAAAGCCTGTGCACCTGTTGGGCACCTTTATCATAGGCATGGCATTCGGGGCAGGCTGGAGCCCGTGTATCGGGCCTCTGCTGGGCAGTATCCTCATTGTGGCAGGCAACCAGGACACCCTTGCCAAAGGGGTATGGCTGCTGGCTGTTTACTCGGCAGGCCTGGCGCTTCCCTTTATTCTCATGTCTTTTTTTATCACCTCTCTTATGGAGTTCATGAAAAAAGCCACCCGGTTCATTGCCGTCATCAACAAAGTGGCCGGGGCCCTGCTGATTCTCATGGGACTGCTGCTGATTTTTGACAAATTTCATTTACTGGTTGCCGCATAGACCGGATACCCTGCCATGACAAAAAATTCCAGACAATTTTACAGTCTGATCATCGTCACCACACTGGCCAAACTGCTCCTGAACACGGCCAGGCGGATGGTTTACCCCTTTGCCCCGGCCTTTGCCAGGGGGCTTGGTGTGGATCTGGCCGCCATAACATCCGTGATCGCCCTTAACCAGGCCACCGCTGTCCTGGGGCCTGTAGGGGCATCCTTTGCCGACCGGTACGGCAACAAAAGACTCATACTCATTGCCCTGGTGCTGCTGTGCCTGGGCTGTTTTGCCGCAGGGTTTGTTCCCCTTTACTGGGTCCTGGTGGTGAGCCTGTTTCTGGCCGGCCTGGCCAAAAGCATTTTTGATCCCAGCTTCCAGGCCTTTATCGGCACCCATATTCCTTTTGAACAACGGGGAAAATTCATCGGTATTACCGAGCTGGCATGGGCCGGGGCCACGCTTTTAGGAATCCCCCTGGCCGGGCTGGTTATCCAGAGATTTTCCTTCCAGACCCCGTTTCTGGCCATAGGGGTGCTGGGAGGGGCCTGTTTTTTTCTGATCCTCCGGCTCATGCCGGCAGACGGCCCGGCAGACCGGCAAAATACCGGATCCGGTGCAATACTGGCGGCAAACTGGAAACAGATCATGAAAAACCGCCGGGTTCTGGGAATTCTGGGGTTTGCCTTTTTCATGGCCCTGGGTTCTGACACCCTGTTTGTGGTTTACGGGGCCTGGCTGGAACAGTCTTATGGCCTGTCTCTGGCCGCCATCGGCCTGGGCACCATCCTCATTGGTATGGCTGAGGTGGCCGGCGAGGCCATCACCGCGTTTTTTTCCGACAGGGTGGGGCTGCTGCGCACCATTTTCATCGGAATGGTTCTGACAGCAGGGGCTTATTTTCTGCTGCCGGTTCTGGATCGGGGGGTGCCGTATGTGCTGGGGGGCTTATTTGTTGTGTTTTTGTGCTTTGAGTTCACCATTGTGACGGCCATGGGCCTGACCACGGAACTTGTGCCGGAGCTGCGGGCCTCCACCATGTCCGCCTTTTACGCTGTCGGAGGCCTGGGGCGGGTGGCAGGGGCTTTCTGCGGAGGACTGCTCTGGTCCCATACCGGCATACCGGCCATCAGTATCATTGCCGGCGGGTGTACCCTTGCTGCCCTGGCCTGCATGGCAGCCGGATTTGCCCGGTTTTCAAAAACGCAATAGCAGCTTTATGGCTGCAGTTGCAAAGGGCAGATTCTTTAAGATTTCTTGCCTGATACCATCATGACAATGCCGCCTGAAAAATCCGGAAATCTGCTTCCGATATGCCGGCCGCTGCCGGAGGACGCTCTTTGCTGTCATGGCAGTCAGATCCGCCCGTCACCAGCAGGTGGTGTTTTTGCGCCCAGGACAGTAAAACAGCCTGGTGTTCTTTTGTATGTCCGGGATAATATACCTCAATGCCTGTGATGCCGGCAGCCAGAAATTCGGGCAGAAGGATTTTCACCGTGTCTATGGGGGGCAGCACTTCTCTGTAATGGCCTTTTCCGGTAAAAGAACCGGCCGCCGGATGGGCCAGCACCGCTACCAGCTGCTGCTTTCTGATAAAAGCGCCTGCTGCATCCAGCCCGATACCTGAGGGCAGGTAGGCAGGGCTGTCATTGCCGATAATCCGGTTGATGGTGTTTTTGTCGGTTATGCCCAGTCTCTGGGACAGGGCCAGGGCAAAATGCCGGCGGCTGGCATTGGTACTGTAAGAAGCAATGTCTTCGAAAACAAGGTCCCGGTCCAGCACCGGATCGGTACCGGCAGGGCCGAAAACAGCATTAATCTTTGCAATCCGGGCCCGGACAAGCCCTTCTCCCCGGCCATTGGCCATCAGGGCTTCAAAGGCATCGACAAAATGCTGATCTGACAGGCGCTGAGGCCTAAAATAACACAGCAGGTGAAGGGTTCCGGTAAAAAAAGAACGGTTGAACCGGATGGACAACTCCACCCCGGGGACCACCTGGATACCGGCCGCATCTCCGGCTGCCAAGCCCGGAACAAGGCCTTTGAGGGTATCATGGTCAGTGATGCCTATGACAGACAGCCCGTTTTTTTCTGCAAGCTCCACCAGCTCTTTTGGTGAAAAATCTCCGTCTGATGCCAGGGTGTGGTTGTGCAGATCTGCAAATAAGGTACCGGTCATGGCTGGTCTTTCCAGGTTCATGGTCATTATTGTTTTCCTGTCAGTATTGTTTTTCAGCAGAGAATCATACTTGTCTGTAAACGTGCAGCCCACCATTTTTTATAAAAAAATGCAAGATATCATTTGATTTTTATCTGGTAAATGGTAGAAGAAAAAATCTAATTTTTGGAAATTTTAAGTAAAAACACCCTTTAATTCATAAAATGGATACTGATATGGATATTTTAAATGTACTTGGAAAAGTCACATCAGCACAGGATGCCCAAAAAATTTTCTCCCGGCGCATGGACAGTGTTCAGCTGGACCGCATCCAAAAAATTCAAAACCCGGACATCCTGAAACGACTTGCCAATGCCATTGTCATCTGTAATCCAGATACGGTTTTTATTAACACCGGCTCCAGAGAAGACCAGCAGTTTATCAGAAATCTGGCCCTGGAAACAGGAGAAGAAAGCCCTCTGGCCATGGAAAACCATACCATCCATTTTGACCTGCCGGGGGAACAGGGCAGGATCGTGGACAGGACCTTTTATATTGCCAACCCGGAAGACCATATCTCTTCTCTGGCCAACCGCATGAACCGGGAAAATGCACTGGAAGATATCCAATCTAACATGACCGGTATCATGAAGGGCATGACCATGATGGTGGGATTCTACATGCGGGGCCCGGTGGGCTCCCCCGTGTCAAACCCGGCCCTGGAAATCACCAGTTCCGCCTATGTAAGCCACAGTGCCGAGCTTTTGTACCGCAATGCCTATACTGATTTTGACAAGGAGGTGACTGCCCTGGGGCATTTTTTTACCAATGTCCATTCCCAGGGGCTGAACCGGCCTGAAGACCTTCCCAATGCACGGGTGTTCATGGACCGTCAGTACCAGACCACTTACAGCTTCAAATGCACTTATGCCGGAAATACCCTGCTGCTCAAAAAAGGCAACCACCGGTTTGCAGTGGACAAAGCGGTGTACAAAAACCGTGGGGAAGAACTGTCCGAACACATGTTCATCACCGGCATCAGGGGTGGAGAAGACCGGATCACCTGGTTTGCCGGGGCCGCCCCTTCCGGATGCGGCAAAACCACCACAGCCATGGCCGGAAACCTGTTCGTGGGAGACGATCTGGCCCAGATGTGGGTCGCAGCGGACGGCAGTATCCGGTCGGTCAATCCGGAAGCCGGTATCTTCGGCATTGTGGAGGATGTGAACCAGAAGGGAGACCCCCTGCTCATGAAAGTCCTGCGTCAGCCAGGCTACGAAGTGATCTGGTCCAATGTGCTCATAGATGAAAACAAGATCCCCCACTGGGTGGGAAACGATGAACCCCATCCCCGGACAGGTTTCAATTTTCAAGGGGAATGGCATGCCGGTATGAAAGACGATAAAGCCACACCTGTACCCATGTCTCACCCCAATTCCCGGTGCACGCTGCGGTCCACCTGTCTGGAAAATTATTCTGAAGAAGCGGAAAATCCTGAAGGTGTATTGACCAGGGTTTTTACCTACAGCGGCAGGGATGCCGACACCATGCCGCCGGTATGGGTGGCCCCGGATTCAGACCATGGGGTGGTCATCGGGGCCTGTATCGTCTCAGCAGCCACTGCCACCGAAGTGGGGGCTGCCGGTGTAAAACGCGCTCCCTGGGCCAATGCCCCTTTTATCCCGGGCGCACTGGGTGACTATATGGAAGCCCAGTTTCAGTTTTTCGGAAACAAAAAAATCCGCAAAGAGCACCAGCCGGTAATGGCAGGCCTGAATTATTTTCTTACGGAAAAATCCAGGGGAGGGGAATCAGACCGCCTTCTGGGAGAAAAAAAGGATGTCAAGGTCTGGCTGGCATGGCTGGAACGGTATGCCCACAATGAAGCAGGCTGCATCAAAACCCCCATCGGCAATCTGCCCCTTTACCAGGATCTGGCCCGGTTATTTGAAAAAATCATAGACAAAGAATATCCCAAAGCGCTGTATGACCGGCAGTTTTCCCTGTATGTGGACAATATTGTCAAACGCATTGTTTTACAGGAAACCGCCTATGCCAAAGAAGCGGGTATTCCCGGCCGGCTGTTTGAGATTCTGGCACAGCAAAAAGAACAGCTGCTGGCATGGAAACAGACAAAAGGGGCGGTCATTCTCCCTGATGATTGCCGGTAGACAAAATATCCGGATATTATTTAAAGGCATTCTTAAAAAAATATCCGGATATTTGCTTGTTTTATCAATTTGACTTGATTTTGTTAAGCTTATTATATTAAAAGGAATATTTACCATTCAACAACATCAAAATATATAATTGCAGCCGGATGCTGCTGACAATATGTTTTATGACAACAGGAGGAAGCAATGGCAAAAATTGTCACCCGTGAGGAAATGGCCCAGGGGACCATTATAATGAATGAAATTGATGCCCCCCGCATATCCCGCAAAGCAAAACCCGGCCAGTTTGTAATTCTGCAGGCCGATGAAACCGGAGAGCGCATTCCGCTGACAATGGCGGACACCAACCCTGAAAAGGGCACCATCACCATTATTTACATGGTGGTGGGCAAATCAACCGCCCGCTTCAAGGAACTGCAGGTCGGGGATGCGTATTTCGCCCTTATCGGGCCTTTGGGTGCCCCCACCCACATTGAAAATTTCGGCAAAGTGGTGTGTGTGGGCGGCGGCACAGGGATCGCCGTACTCCACCCCATTGCCCGGGCATTGAAACAGGCAGGCAACGAGGTCACCACCATATTGGGGGCCAGAAGCTATGACCTGCTGATCATGGAAGAAAAAATGCGGGCTGTATCTGATCACTTTCACATCTGCACTGATGACGGCTCCCATGGCCACCACGGATTTGTAACGGATGTATTAAAAGATGTGCTGCAAAAAGATGATATCAACCTGGCTGTGGCCATCGGTCCCATCCCCATGATGAAATTCTGCAGCCTGATCACCAAAGAATATAATGTCAAAACCTTTGTGAGCCTCAACCCCATCATGGTGGACGGCACCGGCATGTGCGGGTGCTGCCGCGTATCTGTGGGAGGAGACACCAAGTTTGCCTGTGTGGACGGACCGGAATTCGACGGCCACAAAGTGGATTTTGACGAACTGGCCAAACGACTGGCATCCTATGTGGACGAAGAACACACCAGCATGGATGCTTTTAAAGAATGCAAAGCACAATAACAACACCCGAACGGGTTGGTTATACGGAGGAATAAATGGCAGATAAAAAGAAAAAAATAGACCGGGCCCGGATGCCTGAGCAGGACCCGGATATCAGACGAAGAAATTTTGAGGAAGTTCCCCTGGGACTGGAGAGCGACACCGCCCTGCTCGAAGCAAGCCGGTGTCTGCAGTGCAAAAAACCGGCCTGTGTGGAAGGCTGCCCTGTATCTGTGGATATACCGGGCTTTATTGAAAAGATCGTAAAAAATGATTTTTCCGGGGCCGCAAACAGGCTGTGGGAAAGAAATGCCCTGCCTGCGGTATGCGGCCGGGTATGCCCCCAGGAGGAACAGTGCGAAGGCCTGTGCGTCCTGGGCAAGAAAGGCAAACCTGTTGCCATCGGTTATCTGGAGCGGTTTGCCGCAGATTACGAACGCCAGCATGGTTCCGGCGGCATACCGGAAGTGGCTGAAAAAACAGGGAAAAAAGTAGCGGTCATCGGCTCGGGCCCATCCGGCCTCACCGTGGCAGGGGACCTGCTGATCAAAGGCCATGATGTCACCATTTTCGAAGCATTCCACAAACCCGGCGGGGTTCTGGTATACGGGATTCCCGAATTCAGGCTGCCCAAGGAAATCGTGGCATCAGAAGTGGCCACCCTGGAAAAAATGGGCGCCAGGATGGAGTGCAATTCCGTGGTAGGGGCTTCTGTTACCATTGACGAGCTGTTTGAAGAAGGGTATGACGCTGTGTACATCGGTGTGGGGGCAGGTCTGCCCAGGTTCATGAACCTGCCCGGGGAAAACCTTATCGGCATCTATTCCGCCAATGAGTATCTCACCCGCACCAATCTCATGAAAGGGTACCTGTTCCCCAAATATGACACCCCCATTGCCAAGGGAAAAAATGTGGTGGTCCTGGGGGCCGGCAACGTGGCCATGGACTCAGCCAGAACCGCCATGCGTTTAGGTGCGGAATCGGTCAAGGTGGTGTACAGACGATCCAGAGAAGAGATGCCGGCCAGAGAAGAAGAACTCCACCATGCCCAGGAGGAAAAAATCGAGTTTGTGCTGCTCACCAATCCCACCCGGTTTTTCGGGGATGAAAACGGCCGGGTCACGGGTATGGAATGCCTGAAAATGGAACTGGGTGAGCCGGATGCTTCCGGCAGAAGGCGGCCGGTGCCCATTGAGGGATCTGAATACCGGATTGACTGCGATCTTGTGGTGGTATCCGTGGGTTCCAATGCCAATCCCCTGTTGACCAATGCCACCCCTGACATGTCATTGAACAAGTGGGGCAATATCGTGGCAGATCCGGTTACCGGCAAAACCACCAAAAAAGGGGTCTGGGCCGGCGGTGACATTGTCACTGGTGCTGCCACAGTGATCCTGGCCATGGGTGCGGGCCGGGCTGCAGCCAACTCCATGCATGATTATCTGACCATGGGGTGGTAACTTTTCAGGTATAAACTGCCAGATATAAATCAAATATAAAAAAAAAGTACCGGGGCTGGCTGCAAACCAGTCCCGGTACTTTTTTTTTCACGGCAATTCATTTTTACGGACATTCTAAAACTTTTTTTTCTTCTTTTTTTGCCCGTAAAAACACACTCACGCAGGTGCAATAAACACCTTATGATCCACCAGGGACAACGAGTGGATATGGCCTTTGACAAATTTCTGCTCCCCGAAAATAGAAACAAGGCGGATGCCGTCTTCATCCGGCTCCACCTTGTCAACCGCTTCCATGATCAGGGTCTGGGTGCCGTTTTCCTTAAAATATGCGTTTGCTTCACACATGTCTGAATCTCCTTGTATTAGATCATAAAAAAGACAGATGGGATGCCATAAGCTCATCCACCAGCATGGGCAGGGGCAGTCCGGCCACACCCACAATGTCGATATTTTCCTGGCTCAGGGGCAAAAGCACTTTTCTGGCATCTGACAGGCTGATGGCTGCAGCAATCTCGCAGGTCACTTCCCCCATCATGGCATGGGGCATGATGATACCCACGGGTCCTATGATCACATCCGCCTTTTTCACGGTCTGAATAATGGCATTGCTTCCGGATGCTCCCTTGTTGGCCCGGGACTTGAGCATCTGGGCAGTGGCAATGGCATTGGTGCCCAGGGCAATGATCTCGATCTGTTCATCAAACCGGTCCTTGAGTTTTTTAATGATAACAGCACCGATGCCGCCGCCCTGTCCGTCCACAACACAGACTTTTTTTGTTTGTTTTGTATCCATTGCATCCCATTACGTTTTGTCTGATTCTAACCGGGATTTCACAAAAGGCTGCAGGTGCTGCCAGATGCTTTGTTCAACTGCATCCTCTGAAGTATTTCCATCCACTGTCACCACCTTTTCTGTGTTTCTTAACCGGTCAAAAGCAGTAAAATAATTATGGCGCACCTGTTCGAGGATGTCAATTTTTTCATACATGTCCAGGCGGTGGCGGCCGGCCCGGATCCGCTCAAGACAGGTTTCAGGCGCCACATCAATGAAAAGGGTCAGATCCGGCCGGACAATCTGCGCATTCACACTGTTCAGGGTGATGATCCATTCCAGGTCCATGTCCCGGGCATGATATGCATAGGAGGAAAAATAGTACCGGTCGCACAGCACCATCATGCCTTTTTCCACCAGGGCCTGCACCCCGGTTTCCGGTTTCACCAGATGGTCGGTTCTGTCTGCTGCAAACAAGGCGGCAATGGTACGCGGATCACTGGATATCCGGCCTTCCAGCATTTTCCGGATCAGGGATCCCACAGGACCGTCCGTGGGTTCACATGTGGTTACAGCTTTCATGCCCATGCTGGTGAGCCGTTTTTGTATCCGGGTCATCTGGGTGGTCTTGCCGGACCCGTCCAGCCCCTCGAATACCAGAAATCTGCCTGTTGCCATGTGTCCCATATCAAATTTAAAAAGTTTTTGTCACAACAGCGGGTTTTATATCAGCATCCTGACTTTCTGGCAAGACCGGATTCCCGGCCGGGCAGGGCAGAGGCATTTTTTTGTTTTGAAACTTATTTTCCAGACCTGGGCGCCCATGGAGAAGATTGATAGCACTCTGGGCATGTCCGGAGGCAACTTTAAACTGGGGATATGATGCTAACATATGTGTTTTTGGCAAACGAATTAATCTTCAGGAGGTGACGTTGTGTTCTCATTGTCCTCGTGAAAATTGTTTTTTTTCTCCAGTTTGCGTTGCTTTTTTTCTTCTTTTTTCTTTTTCTTTGCCATTTCTTTCTGGCGCTTTTCAAATGAATAGTTTGGCTTGAACAAGAATATATCCTTTCTGATCAATCATGGGAGTGGGAGTGGGGTTCTGATTCATGGCCGGGATGATCATGGTCATGACTGCCGTGGGTTTCATCATGGTCATGGGCCGCCTCATCCGCCTGATGGGTATGCTGGTGCCCGTGTTCATGGGAATGGGTGTGCCCATGGGCATGGCTGTGGGTTTCGCCCTCATGGCTATGCGCATGCTCATGCTCATGGGAGTGTTCATGTGCATGATTGTGTTTATGTCTGTCCATTTTTATTTCCATTGCTGCCTCCTTTTTCCATTTTATTGAATTACCAGCCTGTTCGGCTATGGTCAATGTGCCGTAAAAATATTATAAATACGATTAACCACAATGAAAGGTGGTAAAGGCAAAAAATTTTCCCTCAGGGTTTTGTTTTTTCCTTGCGCAGAAGACAGCAGATGGTATGGTGACAGCGCAGGGACCAAAAGAATCGACCCGAATTAAGAGGTAACAAAAAAATGGAAAATGCATATTCAGATGCAGACATTGCCGGTTTGGTTCTGTTTGTGGGACTGGCCCTGGTTTTTTCATTTCTGTGCTCAGTGGCGGAAGCGGTTCTTTTGAGCATCACCCCTTCCTACATTGAAAGCCTCAAAGAAAAACGGCCCAGGCTGGCCGCCCTGTTAAAGCGGTTGAAACAGGACAACGTGGACCAGTCTCTTGCAGCCATATTGACCTTGAATACCATTGCCCATACCGTGGGGGCCATCGGTGCCGGGGCAAAGGCGACGATTGTGTTCGGAAGCGCCTGGTTCGGCATATTTTCCGCGGTCATGACCCTGATGATCCTTTTTCTTTCTGAAATCCTTCCCAAAACCATCGGCGCTGTTTACTGGCCGAAACTTGTGGGACCGACTGCGGTTTTTATTAACACATTGACTGTTGCTTTGTATCCTGTTGTATGGCTGTCTGAAAAACTGACAAAATCCATCTCCCGGGGAAAAGATATGCATATTTTCTCCAGAGATGAATTCATTGCCATGGCATCGGTGGGGGAAACCACGGGACAGATCCATATCAAGGAATCCAGGATCATCCAGAACCTGCTGTGTTTTGAGTCTTTGAAAGTAACCGATATCATGACACCCCGGACAGTTATCTCAGCACTTGCCGAAGACATGACAATCCAGGATGCCCTAAAATACATCACCCAGACCCCCTTTTCCCGCATCCCCCTGTATACATCCCATATTGACGACACCACCGGGTTTGTTCTAAAGGATGATGTGCTGATTTTTGCGGCCCAGAAACGGGGCAATGAAAAACTCAAGGTATTGAAACGAAACATCCTTGCGGTTCCCAGCACCATTTCATTAACCGTGCTTTTTGAGCGTTTTCTCAAGGAGCGCCAGCATATTGCCGTTATTGTCAATGAACACGGGGGAATAGACGGGCTGGTATCACTGGAGGACCTGATAGAGACCCTCATGGGAATGGAAATAGTGGATGAAACAGACAATGTTGTAGACATGCGGAGCCTGGCCCGGAAACAATGGATGGCCCGGGCAAAAGCCATGGGCCTTGAACCAAAAGACGTGGAAAAAAGCAATGACATATGATGTTGTAATCGTGGGCGGTGGACCTGCCGGCCTTTTTGCAGCCTGGTATTTGATGGAAAATGCCAGGCTCAAGGTATTGTTGATCGAAAAAGGCAAGGATTCGTTGAAGCGCAAATGCCCCAACCACAAAATGCAAAAATGCGCCCAGTGCATTCCGTGTAATATTTTATCGGGCATCGGCGGCGCAGGCCTGTATTCTGACGGAAAACTCAACTTCATTCCCCGGCTGGGCAAAACAGATCTGACGCAATTCATGCCTCTGCCGGCGGCCCAGGCCCTTATTGATGAAACCGAGGCGATCTTTACCCGGTTTCACATGGACGGGCCGGTGTATCCCACTGACATGGATGCGGCCAGACAGATCAGAAAAGAAGCCAAACGGTTTGGCATCGATCTCATGCTCATCCGGCAGAAACACCTGGGATCCGACAATCTGCCCGGTTATATTGCAGGCATGGCAGACCATATCCGGTCCAAAGGCCTGGCAGTCAGGCTCAATGAAACCGCTGTGGATATTCTGGAAAAGGGCGGCCGCATCACGGGCGTGGTGACCGACAAAGCCACCTATGAAGCACCCAATGTTATTCTGGCGCCGGGCCGCATCGGGGCCAACTGGGTGGCATCGGTGGTCCAGAAACACGGTATCAATTTAAGCCAGCGGGGCATTGAAGTAGGGGTCAGGGTGGAAGTGCACAATGATATCATGGATGATTTATGCAATATCATATATGATCCCACATTTTTTATCCAGACCACCACCTATGATGACCAGACCCGGACTTTCTGCACCAATCAGGGCGGGTTCATCTCCCTTGAAAACTACAATAATTTTGTCTGTGTCAACGGCCATGCATATTCCGGCAAAAAATCAGAGAACACCAATTTTGCCTTTTTATCCAAGGTGATACTCACGGAACCGGTGACCGACAATCAGGCCTATGGAGAGTCTATCGGCAGACTGGCCACCATTATCGGCGGGGGAAAACCCATCCTCCAGCGGTTCGGGGATCTGAAACGGGGCCGCAGGTCCACCTGGCACCGGATCCATAAGGGCTATATCGAACCCACCATGACCAATGTGGTGTGCGGGGACATTGCCATGGCACTGCCGGAAAGGATTCTGTCCAACATCATTGAGGGTCTGGAATCCCTTAACCTTGTGGTACCCGGGGTATCCAATGATGAAACCCTGCTCTATGCACCGGAGATCAAATTTTTTGCCACCCAGGTGGAAACGGACAACCATCTGGAAACCAGCATACGGGGCCTGTATATGGCGGGAGACGGTCCCGGGGTGGCCGGCAATATCGTGTCAGCTGCAGCCACAGGCCTTATACCGGCAAAGCAGATCATTGCCCGTCAGTGACCCGGGCAATGGCAGGCAGATCTGCGTTGCGTATATTGATCAACCCACTGGGGCAGTCTTGTGACCGGACCGTCAGATGCCAAAATATCGCTCAGGGCGCAATGCATACCCAGGGGACGGATAGCACACGATCGTAATTTGGCTGCATGCGATTGACCGGGGAGACTACTCAGGATAATAAATGGCACAGGCATCATCTGATTCCCATGCCATGACGCGTGACACCTGAAGGCTTTCATCCAGGGTGTCATCCAGAAGTGCCTGGACCTGCCGGGCAATATAAACGGCAATACGTTCTGAAGTGGGTTGTTTGTCTTTGAACGCGGCCAGTTCATTGAGAAACTTATGGTCCAGATCCCCGTCCACCACCTGGCGCACCGCTTTTTTGATATCTCCGAAATCAGCCAGCACTCCGGCAGAATTCAGCTGCGGTCCTTTAACGCATACCTCCACATGCCAGTTGTGACCATGGAGGTTCTCACATTTTTCGCCCACCATGGTCAATTGGTGGGCACCGGCAAACCGGGTTTTTATTTTGAGTTCAAACATGGGATCCGCCTGCTGCTATTTATTTTTGAACAGATTTTTCAATTTGTTGGAAATCTTGTTTGCGTCCAGTTTGTCAAATTGTTTTAACAACTCTTTTTGTTTGCCGGTAAGTTTGGTGGGGGTTTTAATAATCGCTTTTATAATCTGATCTCCCCGCCGTCCGCTGCGCAAAGAAGCAATGCCTTCTCCCCGCAGCCGGAAACTGTCTCCGAACTGGGTGCCTTTGGGAATGGTAAGGTTTTCCTCACCCACCAGGGTGGGAACCGTAATTTCATCTCCCAGGGCTGCCTGGGCAAAAGAAATATCAATGGCACAGATGATATCATTTCCATCCCGCTGAAAAAACTTGTGGGGTTTCACATTAATGACCACATACAGGTCCCCGGCTGGCCCGTTTGCAGAAGGAGAAGCCTCTCCTTCTCCGGTAAGCCGCAGTTTGGCACCGACATCCACACCGGCCGGAATCTTCACCTGGACCTTTCTTTTGACCTCCACCCGGCCGGCGCCCACACATTTGGGGCAGGGATCGCTGATCACCGCCCCCCGTCCCTTACAATAGGGACAGGTGGTCTTGACCTTGAAAAAACCCTGGCTCTGAATAAACTGGCCGGTACCGTGACAATGGGCGCAGGTTTGTGCCTGGGTACCGGGACGGGCACCACTGCCGTCGCATTCATCACAAGTGGTCTGTCTGGGGATGGTAATGGTTTTTTCTGTGCCGAATGCTGCTTCCATAAAATCAATGGTCATATTATACCGCAGGTCCGAGCCCCGCTGCACCCTGTTACCCCGGCCGCCCCTGGCACCGCTGAATCCGAAAAAGTCTTCAAAAATATCACCAAAACTGGAAAAAATATCCTCGAATCCGCTGGGGCCAGAATGTCCGGCACCTTCAAGGCCCTGGTGCCCGAACTGGTCATAAATATGCCGCTTGTTGTCATTGCTCAAAACCTCATAGGCTTCAGAGGCTTCCTTGAATTTTTCTACAGCATCTTTGTCATCTGGATTTTTATCAGGATGATATCTAACAGCCAGTTTTCGATATGCTTTTTTCAAAATCTGTTTGTCTGCATCCCTGGCAACCCCCAGGATTTCATAATAGTCGCGTTTTTCTATCATATCCTACCTAATTTCCAGTCATTTCCATGTGGTTTTATTTGTAATCGTGTCCCTGGTATGGTATTTTCCCTACCTGCCTGTGATAAATTATATACATTAATCCTAAAATTCAGGTTGTCAACGATGAACAAAGAACTTGATTTTGTCAAGGAAATGTTTGACAAAATTGCCCATAGATATGATTTTTTAAACCGGCTGCTCAGTCTTCGGCAGGATGTTGTATGGCGCGCCCAGATGGTGCGGGCCGCAGCCCCTGCGAAAAAAACCAGGGTTCTGGATGTGGCCTGCGGCACCTGTGATGTGGCCCTGGAAGTAAGCCTTCGTCTGAAAGATCAGGTCTGCATAACAGGTGTAGATTTTTCCCATGCCATGCTCACATCCGGCCGCAAAAAACTGGTCCGCAAAAAAAAACAAGCCATATGCCTGGTAAATGGTGATGCGCTTTTTCTTCCGTTTAACCCGGCCACCTTTGACACCGTATTTATTGCCTTTGGGATCAGGAACATCATGGACCGGCACCGGGCATTATCCGAGTTTCACACTGTCCTCAAAAAGGGGGGAAACCTGGCTGTCCTCGAGCTGACTACCCCCCAGGCCCCGTTTTTCAGAACCATCTACCTGGCTTATTTCAAAAAAATTCTGCCCCTTATCGGTGCGTTTTTTTCAAAAGAATCCCATGCCTACCATTATCTGCCGGCATCGGTTTTGCGTTTCCCGTCTCCCGCAGCATTTGCGACCCTCATGTCTGATGCCGGATTCGGCCAAGTACGTTTCAAACCAATGACCTTCGGCATCGTGACGTTGTTTGTGGGCACCCGGCTGTAAACCCTGCACACAAAAGCAGTCCAGCAAGACTTGTTGACAAGTTTTACGGTTTGCCATATAAGGTGCTGGCTGGACAGGCCATCAAAAAAAAGAGCTATTAACAGCATGCAAGACAATTTATTTAAAACTGTTGAAGGAAAGCTGCTGCTGACCGGAATCCTTCTGGCACTTGCACTCGTGGCAGGTATTGTCTTTTATTTTGTCACTGATTTTGAAACCGCAAAAACCCTGGTTCTGGTATTCATTGCCCACAGTATAGGCGGGAGAGCGGCCGGCATCGGCCTGTGTATTCTCCAGGACTTTGGTACCTTTTCCACCATATTTTATAATTTTTATCTGGAAATTCTGATTGTATGTTTTACCTATTCCATTTTTGTTTTAAGCGCCACCCAGTACCTGCGGGTGGAGTGGGTCATCCGGATCATGGAAAATATCGCAGTAAAAGCGTATAAGAACAAACAAAAAATTGAACGGTTCGGCTGGGTGGGCATATTCTTTTTTGTCATGGCACCCTTGCCGGTGACCGGGCCTGTGGTGGGATCCATCATCGGTTACATGCTCAAGCTCAGCCTTGTGAAAAATTTTTCCGCAACTTTCCTGGGCACGTTAACCGCCATCATTGTCTGGTTTCAGTTCTTTGATTTTCTGGAAGATCGGTTTCATATGATTCAGTATATATTTGCCCTTATTGTTGTTCTGGTACTGGTTGTCAATTTTAAAAAAATCAAGATATTCATCCGGGCTGTCACCCAAAAAAGCCGGATCAGCAAATAAATCTGCGCAGCAGTTCATAAACAATGAATTTAAAGCGGTTTGCTGCTTCCAGGCACCCGGAGCTGGTATCAAAATCGTTTCTTTAATATGGTATGGGCAAGAAAATTTTTATCGTCGTGCTCGGGATAACCGATGTTATAGTGCAGCCCCCGGCTTTCTTTGCGCAGGAGAGCGGACCTGATTACAAGCTTTGCCACAGTGGCAATGTTGCGCAATTCCACCAGATCTGATGTCAGCTTGAAATCCCAGTAATATTCATTGATCTCATCCTGGATGGTTTTAATGCGCCGGGCTGCACGCTGGAGTCGCTTATCCGATCTGACAATGCCCACATAATTCCACATGAGGCGCCGGATCTCATCCCAGTTATGAGAGACCACAATGGCTTCATCACTGTCTGTTGTATTGGTTTCATCCCAGGTATCCAGGGTGATATCAACCTTGTTCTGGACAGCTGAAAATTCCTTTACCGAATCCAGATATGCATTATGGGCATATACCAGGGCCTCCAGCAAAGAATTGGATGCCAGTCGGTTGGCACCGTGAAGGCCTGTGCAGGCGGTTTCCCCCACAGCATACAGGCGCTGGACATCTGTTTTCCCGTTCAAATCCGTTGCCACACCCCCGCACATGTAATGGGCTGCCGGCACCACCGGTATGGGATCAATGGTGATGTCAATCCCATATTCCAGACACCGGGCATAGATATTGGGGAACCGCTGCCTGATAAATGCGGCATCTTTGTGGGAAATATCCAGAAAAACCGATTCTGCGCCGGTTTTCTTTAATTCATTGTCAATGGCCCTGGCCACCACATCCCGGCAGGCCAGCTCCCGAGCCGGGGTATAGTCCGCCATGAACCGCCGGCCTTTGTGATCCAGCAGTATGCCTCCTTCTCCCCGTACAGCTTCGGAAATAAGAAAATTTTTGGCCTGTGGATGATACAGACAGGTGGGGTGAAACTGAACAAATTCCAGATTTGCCACAGATGCCCCGGCCCGATAAGCCATGGCAATACCGTCTCCGGTGGCAATATCCGGATTGGAGGTATACAGATATACCTTGCTGGCGCCGCCGGTGGCCAGAAGGGTCACACCTGCATGAAACGTTTCCACATTCCCGGTGCTTTTATTCAACACATAAGCACCGCAGCAGATATTTTCATTCTGGGTCACCAGCACCCCGCTTCTGACAGAAGAGGAAAAGGTGATCAAATTGACTGCAACATGATCTTCCAGAATAGTGATGCTCTCATGTTTTTTCACACAATCCACGAGCGCATCTTCGATTTCTTTGCCGGTCAGGTCATGGGCATAAACAATGCGTTTGGCTGAATGGCCCCCTTCTCTGCCCAGAGAAAAATCATATTTTCCCTTACCCGCCTTGTTAAACTGTGCCCCCTGCTCCACCAGTTCCTTGATTCTTTCAGGACCGTTTTCCACCACCATTCTGACCGCATCCGGATTGCACAGGCCGTCACCTGCCTTCATGGTATCTTCCATGTGCAGGGCAAAGGAATCCTGTTTACCGAACACAGCAGCCACGCCTCCCTGGGCCAGGGCTGTATTGCTCTGCTGGATATTTTTTTTGGTAATAATAGTGACCTGCCCGTGGCGGGCTGCTTTCAAAGCATAGCTCAAGCCGGCAATACCGCTGCCGATAATTAAAAAATCAGTTCTTCTGATCATAACAACGACCGTTTTTTCTTTTTACGGGTACTCAACCCGAGAATCAATCCCACCATGAACACACCTGCCCCGCTGAGAAACCATAAAATCTGCTCATTGTTCAGGTTTTTCTCCAACGTCTTTATCTGCTGCTGCTGTTCTTCCGACAATGTAACGAGGGCCTTGTAACGGGCATCCAGTTTGAAAAAATCAGCTGATGCCTGTTCCAGCTTCCGGTATTTTTTTTCTATACCTTCCAGCGCATCATTTTTTTCGATCAGGGCCTGATTTTCTTTCCGGCTGTTTTCAAGGGTCGCGGCCAGGCGTTCATTTTCCCTGCGCAATTTCTCAACCTGGACAGTCAATGGTTTGTCTTCAGTAAGAAACCGTGTCAGTACCCATCCGCTTTTCTCATCCTCTGTCTGCACCATGGACCAGTCCCTCTGGTACTCCAGTATCTCAAGCCTGGTGCCTGATACCAGCATGGCCACAATTTTATGTTCCACCCCGGGCCCTGTGCGCATGGTAATTTTGGTTATACCGCTGACGTAAACTTCCTGCGCACACACCGCAGATGTCCATCCCCATAAACAGATGATAAAAAGTATTTTGATCGGTTTTATCATGGTACTATGCATGTCTCCTGTTCTGATTTTATGATTGTTTTCTATTATCCATTACCATTGCAGTTTTGCTTTATCAACCGCAAAAACCTTTATCCGGATATTTGTCGTGAAATGGCCGCACCCGCAAGCTGGTCCAAACCGATATTTTTTACCGCCGGTGTACGAAAATCATTTCAAACTTGGGAAAGATATGGGTATAAACAAAAATTAATACATGTTTTTTTAAATAACAGGCGCTTGCTGAAAAAGCGCACAAGCAGATCACCCCCAAAAAAGGAGATGTACAATGCAGAGCCCCGAGTGGCAAACCCCCTACTGGCCGGAAGGTGTGGCACATGATGTGACCGATTATCACTATCCTCTGACCCGGATCCTGGACAACAGCGCGCAAAAATACCCTGACAATGTGTATACCATTTTTAACGGTGCTTTCAGAACCTATGCCCAGGTAAAAGATACGGCAGACAGAATAGCCACTTTTCTTGCAGACAAAGGTATTGAACAGGGAGACAAGGTAGCCATCTTTCTTCCCAATATACCGCATTTCCCTGAGGTACTTTTCGGGATCCTGAAAGCCGGTGCTGTGGCGGTCAACTGCAATCCGGTGTACACCCCGGCAGAGCTCAACTACCAGCTGAAGGACTCAGAATCCAAAATGGTTTTCTGCATGGACCATCCCGTGTTTTATGCCAATACAGTGGAGGCCATAAAAGGCACGGAGATTGAAACCGTCATTGTCTGCAATATCAAATCCTATCTGCCGAAAATCAAGGCTTTTCTGGGAGGGCTTCTGGGAAAAATCCCCAAGGCGGACAGGCATGAACCCGGCCATGTGATGTTTGATGACATTGTGGCATCTTACAGCCCCGACCCTCCCAAAATTGATATTGTGCCTGAAGAAGAAACAGCGGTGATGCTTTACACCGGCGGCACAACCGGTGTGCCCAAGGGAGCGGAACTCACCCACACCAATTTCACCTATAATCTTGAAGCCTGTGAAGAGTACTTCCGGCTGGTCCATGAACCGGGCGCCAAAGCGGAGAAAATGCGCCACGGCGGATATCACACCTACCTGGGGGTACTGCCCTGGTATCACAGCTTCGGTATCACCAGCGCCCTGCTTTTCAGTGCATTGTCCGCCAGCCGGCTCATCTGCGTCCCGGATCCCCGGGCAGGAAATCCGCCCTTCACCGGTGTTCTGGAAGCGGTACAAAAATACCGGCCCACATTTATAACCGCAGTTCCCACCATATTTGTGGCATTTACCAACCATCCTCACCTGGACAAATACGATATCACCTCCCTCATGGGATGCCTGTCAGGAGGCGCACCCCTGCCGCCTGACGTGTGCCGGCAGTTTGAGGAAAAAACCGGATCCATCATCTTTGAGGCTTACGGGCTGACAGAAACCGCCCCTGCCGCCTGTATCAACCCCTCATTCAAAGAAACCAGAAAGATAGGCTCCATCGGCTTTCCTTTGCCGGGCACAGATGTAAAAATCGTTGCCCTGGACGACAGTACCAGAGAACTGTCCGGAGGAGAAGACGGGGAACTGGCCATCTGCGGTCCCCAGGTCATGAAAGGGTACTGGAAAAGACCGGATGCCAATGAAGAGGTCTTTGTGACCATTGACGGCAACCGCTATTTCCTCACAGGCGATATCGGCAACATCGACAAAGACGGATATATCACCATCACGGACCGCAAAAAAGATATGATCATTGTGGGCGGGTTCAATGTATACCCCAGGGAGGTGGAGGATATTCTCTACACCCATCCCAAGGTGGAACTGGTGGCAGTGGTGGGGGTGCCTGATGAAAAAAGCGGGGAAAAGGTCAAGGCCTTCATCAAGTGCAAACAGGGACAGACCGCCACAAAAGAGGAGATCGAAGCCTTTTGCAAGGAGAACATGGCCGGGTACAAGCGGCCCCGATACATTGAATTCAGAGAGGAAATTCCTGTATCCAACGTGGGCAAGGTGCTGCGCCGGGTACTGCGGGACGAAGAGGTCAGCGGGTAATGATGTGGACTGCCTCTGCTGCCAGGGTCAGTCCGAATATGCCCGGTATCCAGGGAACCGTGCCGATGGCCGGCCGTTTGCGGCCATGGCCGGTTCCTTTTTCCGGGTCGTCAAACGGCCCGTCAGTCTCCTGACAGGCCTCAGGGTCAGATGACGGGACCGGTTTTTCAAGGGAATACACACACCTGATACCGGTGAACACCCCCCGGCGGTGCAGCCGTCGGCGCACCACCCGGGCCAGGGGGCACACACTGGTATCAGCTATATCCCCGGTTCTGATCCAGGACACATCCATCCGGCCTCCGGCCCCCATGGAAGAAACCACCTTCAGATCCATGTGTCTGGCAGCAACCAGCAGGTTGACCTTGGAATTAAGCCCGTCAATGGCATCTACCACCACATCCAGATCTGCCGACAACAACCCTCCAAGGCTGTCAGCATTGACAAAGGTATCATGGATTTCCACATCACAGGCAGGATTGATGTCCAGCACCCGGGATCCGGCAATCTTTGCCTTTTTCCGCCCCAGCGTGGAGTGCAGGGCATACAGCTGCCGGTTGATATTGGAGACATCCACCCTGTCAAAATCCACCAGGCGCAGATGTCCCACGCCGACTCTGGCCAAAGCTTCGGCGGCATACGACCCCACCGCCCCCAGACCGAACACGGCGATCCCGGCCCGGCCCAGTTTTTCCAAGGCCTCTTTGCCCATCAGGCGGATGGTTCTGTCAAAAGGGGTTATATCCGGCATGCGCACCTGTTGTCAGGACGCTTCATACATCGTTTTCCGAGCTTCATGGGGTAGATGGATAAAGACAAAGTATGACTCCGGATACAAATAGTCTTCACCTGATTCATCTATGATTCTCAAATATCCCTCATGAGTTGCTGATTTATCTGGTATGACTTGATAGATTTTTCGTTTTTCCAGATCTTCACAGTCTTTGTTTTCAATACAGAGTGCAAATTGTTCTTCATTTTTTTCTTGTGCCATATTGCTCAATCCAAAATTTGTTTGATTTTCATTTTTTTCCGACCAATGCCATGTGCCTCATACCAATGAAGTTCAGCATTGCAAATCCTGCCGCTCTGAAGCTGGATCTTTGCGACACCTTTGAGCTTTCGCCAGCGGGCCTCTCCGAACTCTTTGCGCAGCCGCATATTATCCCTTATTCTTCCACCTGTGGCAATGATCTCTATGCATTCAATATCGCTGATCAGATCAAAATACATTCGGGCACGATTGTGTTGATAATTTCATTTACTGCATACCATTCAAACCCTAACAAAGCAGAGCGGTTTTGACAAGATTTTTCCATAATGAACTGGTTGGCAGGGAACCTGACATGCCACGGATCAATTCACACCATAACCTCTACTCAATGCCGCATCCCGTGTTTTGCTGCCGCAATGAGCGGGTCAAATATCTCCCGGGCATTGGCATGGGCCCGGCGGACAAAATCCCGGACCGGCACACCGGCCCGGGACGCAGCAATCTGTGCGATGGCCGGCAGGTTTTTAGGCTCATTGAGACCGTGCGCCTCCGGATCAGGTACACTGGGGTATATATCAGGGGTGTCGGTTTCCAGCAGATACCGGTCCTGAGATACCGCTTTCAGGGCATGCACCACTTTTTTGGCCCCGGGCCGGGTCACGGATCCGGAAAAGGAAATATACAGGTTGTACCGCTCCAGCAGCACTGCCAGGTCTGCTGATCCGGAAAAAGAATGCACCAGTCCCGGGGTTTTCAGGGGACCTGTTTTTTTCAGCAGCCTGATAAAGGCATCCCAGGCCTTTCTGATGTGAATGTTGATGGGCCGTTCCAGGTCCCGGGCCAAAGACAGATGACCGGAAAACACCTCTACCTGACGGTCTCTGTCTGCATTTTTGTCCATGAAATCCAGCCCGGTTTCCCCCACCCCGCCGGCAGTGGCTGCCACCTGGTCTCCCAGTTTCTGAAACCAGTTATCCGACAAGGTGTCCAGAAACCACGGATGGATCCCGTAACAGGGAAAAACAGCGTTGTACTGATCTGCCAGGGAATTTGTGGCCCCAAAATTTTCTTCCATGGTGGCGCAGGTCACCATACGGGTAACCCCTGCAGCTTCAGCCCGCTGCACAATACCGGCAACATCCTGCGCAATCCTGTAATCGTGCAGATGACAATGGACATCCACATACTGCATGGTGTTCTCAGATGATGCAGATGCCATGGTCAGGTGCTTTCCTTAAGAATCAGTTCACAGATACCAGCGACGGTCTGCACCGCTTTTTTTATGTCCCACCGGTTTTTATCTCTTTCCCCCACCCGGTTGGAAGCAGCCCGGATCTCCACCATGGGCACCTGGTAAAGGGCAGCCACATGGGCTGCGGCAGCACCTTCCATGGATTCCATCACCGGTGAAAACGCCTGTGACAGGGCAGCGGCTTTTTCATAGGAACCGGTAATTGATGATACTGTGACAAACGGTCCCTGGATAACCCTGCAGCCTAAGGATTCTGCCAGCAGATCTGTGCTGGATCCAGCCAGATCCGAATCCAGCAGATAAACACCCTGGCGGGTCATTGGCTGTCCGGAAACCAGGTCAAAGGGCAGCGGATCCAGCGGTATCTGATAACCATAAGCAAAAGGCAAAGAGATCCGGCCGGACAAAGGATCTGTATCCCTCG
The DNA here is from genome assembly GCA_035268565.1 of Desulfotignum sp. Lineage (GTDB taxonomy): Bacteria > Desulfobacterota > Desulfobacteria > Desulfobacterales > Desulfobacteraceae > Desulfotignum. The sequence goes on from DATFKQ010000057.1 coordinate 22,669, forward strand.
GATGGTGCCTGGAAGTTTTGCAAGCTGCCTGATCCATCCGGCTTTGCATGATTTCCGGATCTGTGTCAGCCATATGTTCCCTGTTTCCTGCCCGGCACTTATCAACCCCTGCATGAATATAGGTATCTGTGACGGCCACTGCAGCATCTCCCAGGTCCAGGCCGAAGCTGTCAAACATGCCGGCAATGCCCGTATGAAGGATGAATGCGGGCGAAAACCTTTCCAGGCAGGCGGTAAGGGCCCGGGCTGTATTAAATACCCCCGGTCCGGATATGACCAGATCCCAGGATTGATCCGCACTGGAAAACACCATAAGCCCTTTGTCGGATCTGTCTGCAAAACCGGCCGGGTGCTGGTCCAGAAATGCTGCCATTTCCAGCCGGGTGGCACAGAGAATCAGAACCTGGCCGGCCATGGCATCACACTGACAGAAGGTGGTGAAGGGCTGACAGGGCCATGTGGTACCCGAAATGCCCGAACCCGGTTACCTGGCCCGTAACGATATCCGACAGCAGGGATTTGTGACGGAACGGTTCTCTTTTGTAGATGTTGGACAGATGCACCTCCACTTTCGGGCAGGAAATCATCACCAGGGCATCTCTCAGGGCCACGCTGGTATGGGTCAATCCCCCCGGGTTGATGATCACCCCGGCAGGGGCCGGATCAACCATCTGATGAATCTGGTCCACCAGGGCCCCTTCATGGTTGGACTGGAAAAAATACAGGGACAGCCCCAGGGGTTCTGCTGCGGCTGTCAGTTCCTGGTTTATCTGTTCCAGGGTATGGGAGCCGTAAATACCCGGCTCCCGTTTTCCCAGCATGTTCAGGTTGGGACCGTTGATCACAAAAATATCAGGCATTGGCAGCTGCGGTGAATCCCAGGTCAAACGCCTTGAGATTCACATCCAGAAAGGCGGGTTTGACCCGGCCTTTTACCGCCTCTTCCACAACCTTCCGGTCAAAACCCAGAGCCCCGGTCTGGACCAGGGCGCCAACCAGCACGATATTAACACTCATGGGGCTGCCCGCTTCCTTTGCCAGGGACATGGCATCAATGGCCACCAGACCGGCGGTCTTGGCTGTGATCAGTTTTTTGATCTGTTCCACATCCGGGTAAGTGCCCATTCCCACAGACACGGTAAACGGCGGCACCGGCGCGGTATTGGTGATCACCCGGGTATCTTTGCTGCACCGTTTGATGGCCCGCAGGGTTTCCGCCGGCTCAAATCCCACCAGGATGTCGGCTTCTCCGTCGGAAATAATGGAGCTTTGGGCATCTCCGAATACAATGGCGGATTCCACTACACCCCCCCGCTGGGCCATGCCGTGAATTTCACTCATGCGTACCGGCACCCCGGCAAGCAGGGCAGCATCCCCGAGGACCTTGGATGCCAGAAGGTTACCCTGTCCACCGACGGCTACAATAATCAATCTGGTTGTTTCCATATGTTCAATATCCTTGTATTTGGGGTTATTCCTTCAGGGGACGGATGGCGTTCTCCGGACAGATCTGGGCGCAGACCGCACAGCCCACACAGGTGTTGGCATCAATGGCCACCCGGTTGTCTTCGTCCAGGTAAAAAGAAGGGCAGGCAATGGTGGTTATGCAGTCCTTGTGGTCCCTGCATTTGCTGCTTACCACGAAGGGCCGGGCAGTCTTCAGTTTCAGGCTTTTGGCATACAGGGCACAGGGTTCCTGGGAGATGATCACGGACACTCCCTTGAAAGCCAGCGCTTCCTTGATGGTGTCTATGCTCTTTTTTACCTTGAAGGGCTTGATAATGGAGACATGTTCAACTCCCAGGGCCCGGACCAGCTTTTCGATATTGACCCGTCCGTGTCCGGACAGACCGAACAGCTCCATGTCCACGCCGGGATGGGGCTGATGCCCGGTCATGGCAGTGATGTCGTTCTCCAGGATGACCAGGGTGAAATTGTGGTTGTTGAACACAGCATTCACAAGGCCGGTGATGCCGGAATGAAAAAAGGTGGAATCTCCGATAAAGGACACCACTTTCTGGTCCGTGGCTTTACCGAATCCGCCGGCTGAGCTCACTGAAGATCCCATGCAGATCACAAAATCCCCCATGCTCAACGGCGGCAGAAATCCCAGTGTGTAGCAGCCGATATCTGTGGGATAGATCACATCCATGTCTTTGGCCGCCTGCTTGATCTCATAAAATGTGGCCCGGTGGGAACACCCGGAACACAGGTTGGGGGGCCGCATGGGTATATCCGGCACATCTGAATTGTCCACAGGCGTTTTCGATGTATAGGAAATATCGAAAAACGCGGCCATCTTTTCCCGGACCATGGCAGGATCATATTCAAACAGACGGGAAAACAGGTCATCGGATTTGCCTTTGATGGGAATGGTGATCCCCTCTTCCTGGGCAAAGGCCTTTACCGCCTCTTCCATGAAAGGCTCGCCTTCCTCCACCACCAGCACTTTTTCACACCCAGCCAGAAACTTTTTGATCAGTTTTTCAGGCAGGGGATTGGAAAATCCCAGGCGCAGGATTGTGGCGCGGTCTGTCAGTGCAAGGTCCCTGACCGCATCTTCGGCATAATGAAAACTCACGCCGTTGGCGATGATGCCCAAAGGCCCTTTTCCCTGAACGATATTAAATGAAGAGGTTTCAGACATCTGGGCCGCGTTTTTGAGTCTTTCCAGCAGCTTGACATGCAGTCCCCTTGACACAGCCGGCACGGTGACGCAGCGCTGGGGATCCCGGACAAACCGGCCTTGGGTTTTCCTGGGTGTCATCTCCCCGAAAGTGACAAATGCACTGGAGTGGTTGATGCGGGTGGTGGTGCGCAGGAGCACAGGCTGTTTCAGGGACTCAGACAGATCGAACGCCGCCTTGATCATCTCCTTGGCTTCGGCCACGGATGATGGTTCCAGCATGGGCAGACCCCCGAACTTGGCATAATACCGGTTGTCCTGTTCATTCTGGCTGGAAAACATGGCAGGATCATCTGCACTGAGAATAACCATGCCGGCGGTCACCCCCACATAGGCCAGGGTCATCAGCGGATCAGCCGCCACATTGACCCCCACATGTTTCATCATGCAAAACGTGCGAAGACCGGAATTGGCAGCTGCTGCCGCCACTTCCAGGGCCACTTTTTCATTGGTGCTGTACTCAAAATAGAGGTCTGATTCCCGGGACATCTGGAAAAGATTCAAAGAGATTTCAGACGAAGGGGTGCCTGGATACGTGGTGGCAAATGCCACTCCGGCTTCCACAGCCCCCCTTGCAATGGCTTCGTTTCCCAGTAGCATTATTTTCTCGCCCGGGCTGTCCTGTAAAAGTTTGTGCATTGGTCCTCCTTAGGTTTTTAACTTTGGATTACACATATAGCTTTTCCGCGATTTCAAGGGAAGCGGCATATCCCTTGAAACCGTCAAGATCTTCACATGACTGTATGGCACCGGAAGCAAAAAATCCTTCCACCATGCTTTTTTCTCCATGACGGATCAACCCCATGAACAGCACCGGAATCAGGCTGATATTGGATTTTCCGGTTTCAACGGCAAACGCTGATGGCTGGGCCGACTGGTACACGGCAAAAAGTGGTGTGGATACCGGCATAATCTGAACAATTTCAGGGTAATGGTTATGGGAATGATCATGGCTGTGGTTGCACATGGATGACACCTCTCAGTTTGGCTCGTGGTTGTGTTTTTTATGGCTGACCAGACTGCTGCAGATTTCTGTTTATAGCTTTATTGCAGCCGTCATATGGCTATGCCTGTACCGGTATGTATAATATAACGGTTCTGTTTGGCAAGAAAAACCTCATGATTAATGCTATTTTTCTTTTTCAATCCAGAAGGGCTTTGAGGTCTTTTCTGGTAAACCGATAAATCGAATTGCAGTGATGGCAGCGTACCTCAAGGGGAAACGGACCGTTTTCAAGGATGTTTGCCCGCTCATCTTGGGCCAGGCTTTTCATATACCCCTGCATGCGGTCCCTGGAGCACCTGCAGAAAAATTCCACCCGGGTCTGATCCAGAAAACAGGGAGACAGGGGTGCAAAAGCCTTTTTTATCAGGGCCTGGGGAGGCACCCCGGATACAAACGTTCTGCCGGTGGAATCAAGGGACTGCAGAATGTTTTCCGCCTCAGCCAACTGACCGGGGTCAGCACCGGGCATGGCCTGGAGAAAAATACCGCCGGCCCCGGCAACTTTCTGATGCGCGTCAAAAAAAACACTGAGTTTTAATCCTGTGGGAATCTGCTCTGATTTAAGAAAATACACTGCCAGATCCTCAGCGATACTGCCGTATTCAAGCGCAATCTGGCCGGAATAGGGGGTCGGGGCATCTTCCAGATATTTTGTCACAGTAAGAAACCCTGCCCCGAACAAAGCAGACAAAGATGCCACCTGGTCCGGATCGGCTGCATGAATCTTTTGTGTTTTTAAATACCCCCGCACCTCTCCTGCCGCGTTGGCTTCCACATCCAGCCCTTTTACAGGTCCTGAACACTGGATGGCAAGGCTGATACGGTTTCTGCCCTTGAGGGTGGCGCACAGCAGGGCCGCGGCAATATAGGCATGGCCCAGCACCAGGGTTTCCAGAGGGCCAAGTTCATGGTTGGCCCGCATTTCGTTGACCATGCGCGTGGCATGCACGACCGCGCCCCTGATCTGTCCGTCCGCCATGACAAATCGAAAATTTTGATCTCTGGCCGCAGCCTGGAACCGGGCTTTAATATCATGGTTGAAAATGTCTTTTTTAATCATTTTGGTTGTCTGCCTGTTTTCCTTAAGGGTTGTAAACATTTTTCACCAAACCGCCAAACAGCATTAAACAAAGAACAAAAATGCAAGGCAGCTAATAAAGTCCCCTGTCAAAGCCCCGGTACTGCACAGCCTCTGCCACATGTCCACTCTGAATATCCGGACAATCGTCAAGATCGGCAATGGTCCGGGCCACCTTTAAAATGGAATGACATGCCCGGGCGGAAAGCATCAGGGTATCTGATGCCTTTGCCAGTAAGCGTTCTCCGTCTTTATCCACATGGCAGAAATGGTGAACATCCTGACTGCCCATGCGGGCGTTGCAAAAGATGGGTGCCGAGGCAAAGCGCTGGATTTGTATCTGCCGGGTTTTTTCCACCCGTTTGCGGACAACCAGGGATTTTTCAGCTTTCTTCGGATTAACAAGTGCCGCAAATTCAACCCGGGGCACCTCCACCTGAATATCCAGCCGGTCCACCAGAGGACCTGATATTTTCGACCGGTAGGCCTGAATCCGGGTGTGGCTGCAGGTGCAGGTATTGCCGGGCTCAGACAGATATCCGCAGGGGCAGGGATTCATAGCTGCCACCAGCATGAACTGGCAGGGAAAAACAGCTTTGATACCTGCCCGCGCAATGGTCACTTTTCCATCTTCAAGGGGCTGGCGCAGCACTTCCAGTACGTTTTTTTTAAACTCAGGCAATTCATCCATAAACAGGACCCCGTGATGGGCCAGGCTGATCTCACCGGGAAGTGGTCTGGCGCCGCCCCCCACAAGCCCTGCATCTGAAATGGTATGATGCGGGGCTCTGAAAGGCCGGTTTGCGGATTCTTTTTTCCAGGTTTCCAGTCCGCCCACCACAGAATAAATGCGGGCCACTTCCAGGAGTTCCTCAAAAGAGGGAAAGGGTAAAATAGTAGACAGCCGCTTGGCCAGCATGCTCTTGCCGGATCCGGGGGGACCGGTCATCATCAGATGATGACCCCCGGCAGCAGCTATTTCCAGGGCGCGCTTGGCATGCGCCTGACCCTGGACATCAGACAGATCCACATCCATGCCCCTTGCAAAGGCCCTTTGCATGAACTTTTTATCCCGCTCAAAAGGAACAATGGCTGTATGCCCGGCAAAAAAATCAACCACCTGACTCAGACGCGTAATCCCCAGTACGTCAAGCCCTTCCACCATGGCAGCCTCATCTGCATTTTTTTCCGGCACCAGCACGCCTTTGAACCCCTGTTCCCGGGCTGTCAGTGCCAGGGGCAGTATGCCGCGCACCGCTTTAACCCGGCCATCCAGGGATAATTCACCAGCCAGCAGGTACGACCCCATCCCATCGGCTGGAACAAGCCCTGATGCGGCAAGTATGGCTACAGCCACCGGCAGATCCAACCCTGATCCGGTCTTTTGTACATCTGCCGGGGCCAGGTTCACCACCACCCGATCCATGGGAAAGCTGTAGCCGGAATTGTTCACCGCCGCCCGCACCCGTTCCTTGCTTTCCCTGACTGAGGCTTCGGCCAGGCCCACCATCTGAAAAACCGGCAGTCCCAGGGAAATATCCGCTTCCACATCCACCACAAAGGCGTCAATCCCGTTTAGGGAACAGGAGCTTGTTTTTGCGATCACAAATCACCTTTAATTTTATCAGTTTATCCGTATCTATCAAAATTTGCTCCTGAACCAAAGAAATTTCTTATTTGTTTTGCTTTGTTTATTAAAATCAGGTATATATATCCCACATTTTCACAGACTTTAAAATTTTTAAGAAAGCACTTATGGATACAGCCTTCAGGCAGCAAACCCTGGCACAGAATGTTGCACTGTCCGGAACCGGGGTTCATTCCGGAAAAAAAAACAATATAATGGTCAAACCGGCCAGGGAAAACCATGGTATTAAATTCCGCCGGGTGGACCTCCCCGGATCTCAGAAAATTCCAGCCCTTTTCAAACGCGTTGTGGATACCAGCCTGGCAACGGTTCTGGGAGTGAACGGCACCATTGTCTCCACTATCGAACACCTTATGGCCAGTTTTGCCGGGCTTGGAATCGACAATGCCCTGGTGGAAATGGATGAATATGAAATGCCCATTATGGACGGCAGTGCAAAAGATTTCACCCAGGCGTTTACTGCAGCCGGCATCATGCCCCAGCAGCTGCCCAGACATTTTATCATTGTAAAAAACCCCATCCGGGTACAGGATGCGGATAAATTTGTGGAGGTGCGGCCGGCACCCTGTTTTAAAATCACCTGCTCTATTGATTTTGACCGGTGTTTCATCGGAAAGCAGCGCCTTACCTTTGACCGGGCAAAAAACAATTTTGAAAAAGAAATCAGCCATGCCAGAACCTTTGGGTTTATCCAGGACCTTGAATTATTAAAGAAATTCAGCCTCGGAAAAGGCGGAAGTCTTGACAATGCCATTGTAATCGATAAAGATAGAATCCTGAATCCGGAAGGACTGCGGTATCCGGATGAATTTGTCCGGCACAAACTGCTGGACAGCATAGGGGATTTTTCCCTGCTGGGGATGCCCATCCAGGGCCATATTATCACCCACAAATCCGGACACACCCTGAACCACATGTTCATAAAAAAACTGTTGGACAACAAAAATGCCTGGGAAACCGGCCCTGCAACCATGGAACTGGACATTGGAACATGACGACAAAAATACTGCTGCATGCAAAACCGGCCTGCCTTTTTCTGATTTTCATCGGCCTGTTTCAGCTGTTAACGCCGGTCATTGTCCAGGCGGAAAATGACCCGGTTTTAACCAACATCAAACTGGCCAACACCCGGGACGACCTGCTCACCTATTTTGAAATAAAAAATGCATTTACGGAAAAAATCAGCCATGCGGTGCAAAACGGTATCCCCACAACCTTTTCGTTTTATATCTCTTTGTATAAGACCAGTGATTCCTGGGTGGACAAAAAAATAGCTGATCTTGAAATCACATCTACCATAAAGTACAACTCACTGAAGCAGGAGTACGCGGTTTTCCGCCCCTGGAAAGCTGAAAAACCCTCTGTTACGCAAGCTTTTGAAGAAGCCAAAACCTGGATGACAAATGTTGACAATCTTGGGATAATCCCACTTAAAAACCTGGTTAAGGGGGAAAAATACCAAATCAGGATAAAAGCCCAACTGGCCAGAGTCACCCTCCCTTTCTCCCTTCATTATGTTTTCTTTTTCGTATCTTTCTGGGATGTTGAAACAGACTGGTACCTGATTAATTTTACATATTAACCATAATTGTCTCCACCTTTGGCTGCCACATGACAGATGCCATAGAAAATACAAAACAAAAACGCTCCCGCCGGAAAAAAGAAGGGTTTTTCATCCTTGCCATCCTGTTGGCGGTGGCTTTTCTTACGCTGATTGAAACACGGATTACCCCCTTTGGCACGGATTTTCCGCTTTCCAGTACCGTATTGATGTTCATTCTCATCAATATCAACCTGCTTTTGCTTTTAACACTCCTTTTGCTGGTTTTCCGGAACCTGGCAAAACTGTATTACGAAAAAAAAAAAAATGTTTTCGGTTCCAAGCTGAAAACCCGGCTGATCACCTCTTTTGTGATTCTGGCCCTGGTCCCCACCACGGTATTGTTTTTTTTCTCCATTCAGTTTATCTCCACCTCCATTGCCTTCTGGTTCAATGCACCAGTGGAGCAGACCCTGGAAAACTCTCTGGCTGTAGGGCAAAAGCTATATTCCTATATTGAAGAAAAAGATGTATTTTTCGCCAGGCGGGCTGCCTTTCAGATTGATTCCAGAAAACTTCTGGAAAAAGAAAACCGCAACGAATTGAACCGGTATACCCAGGTTATCCAGCGGGCATTCAACCGCCATGCTGTGGAGGTCTATACCCCGGATGCCAAACGGGTGAGTCTGTCTTTGGCCAATGAACTGGAACCCCTTTATTTCGGACTGCTTACCACTTCGGATTTAAACAAAATGTCAGGGGAAAAAGTCACCACCACTATTTATCAGCCCATCGACCAGGGGGAGTTTTTGCGCACCGTGTCCACCATTCCCTTTGACACGTCACCAGATAAAGTATTGGGCTATATTGTGGTAACCACCCTTATATCCAGGGATCTGTCAGAAAATCTCACTGCTATTTTAGATGGCATGGAAGAATACCATCAGCTGAAACTCACCAAAAAACCGGCCCAGATTTCCTATTATATCGCTTTGTCCATTGTGGCCCTGCTGGTGGTGTTCTGCGCCATCTGGTTCGGATTTCAGCTGGCCAAATCCATTACCGTTCCCATCATGAAATTTGCCGAAGGCACCCGGCGGATTTCAGAGGGAGACCTCAAATACCAGATTGATTTTGAAACAGATGATGAAATCGGTACCCTCATCAAGTCTTTTAATTCCATGACTGCCCAGCTGGCCGCCGGTAGAGAACAGATCGCCCTGTCCAGGGAAATGCTGAAACAGCAGAACGCAGAACTGAAAAAAAGCCGACAATACATTGAAATCGTTTTACAAAATATCTCCGCCGGGGTTATTTCCATAGATGACGCAGGGATCATCACCACCATCAACAAATCTGCTGAATCCATGCTGGCCATCAAAAACCAGAATATCATCGGTTGTAACTTCAGGCAGATCCTCACAGACGAATATCTCCGGATGGCGGATAAACTCCAAAAACAGACCGCTGCCGGTCAGCATTATATGCAGATACCCATATCTGCAACAGTATCAGGGACGCCCAAGCATTTTTCCCTTCACTACAGTACCCTGAAAGATGACACAGGCCGCAATATCGGGGCAGTTCTGGTGTTCGATGATGTCACTGAGCTGGAAAAAGCCCAGCGCATGGCAGCGTGGCGGGAAGTGGCCCGCCGCATTGCCCATGAGGTAAAAAACCCGCTGACACCCATAAAATTATCAGCCCAGCGCCTCAAACGCAAATACGGCAAAGAGATCAATGATAAGGTCTTTACCGGTTGTGCCGATACCATAGTGGAACATGTGGACCTGATCCGTAATCTGGTCAACCAGTTTTCCGCCTTTGCCAAATTTCCGGATGTGAATTTCACCCGGGCCAGAATTGAAAATATTATTCTGGAAACCATTGCCCTGTACAGGGAAGGGCTGGAAAACGTACAGATCACCTCCAGATTTGAAGAAAACCTGCCCTTCCTCAGGCTGGATCACCAGCACATGAAACAGGCATTTATCAATCTTATTGACAATGCTGTATCTGCGGTTAATAAAAACGGTGTCATTGTTATTGATGTTTCCTTTGATACCATTTTGAAAATAGTGAGAATTGAAATTGCAGATACAGGAAAAGGCATATCTGACAAAGAAAAAACCAAACTGTTCGAGCCCTATTTTTCCACCAAGAAAACGGGAATGGGGCTGGGACTTGCCATTGTAAATTCCATTATTGCAGACCACAGCGGGGTCATACGGGTGCAGGACAACCAGCCGCAAGGGGCAAAATTCATTATTGAACTTCCGGCTGCTTAAGTCTGCATTGCCCAAAAACGGCACCAGTGCCGCCAACCGATCCCGGGGAAAAAAGAAAGGAAAGTATTTTATGTATCCGGCTGTTTTAATTGTTGACGATGAATCCACCATCATAGAATCCCTTGAAGGTATACTTTCAGACGACGGATTTGAAGTCATGCATGCATTTAACGGGTATGAAGCATTAAAAAAAATTGAAACCGAATCTCCTGACATTGTTCTGCTGGATATCTGGATGCCGGGGCTGGACGGGATAGAAACCTTAAAGGAAATCAAAAAAAGCTTTCCCAACATTCCGGTGGTAATGATCACCGGACACGGTTCTATTGAGTCGGCTGTGGATGCCACCAAATCCGGGGCCTATGATTTTCTGGAAAAACCGTTGTCCATTGACAAGGTCATGGTCACCATCAACAATGCCCTGAATTTCAGAAAGCTGGAAGAAGAAAATCTTTATCTGCGCAAAAAAACCATTGAAAAAAATTCTATTACCGGTACCAGCCCCGCAGTTCAAAAATTATACCGGCAGGTCATGGCAGCATCTCCTTCTGATGCCTCCATATTGATCACAGGAGAAAACGGCACGGGCAAGGAAATGGTTGCCAGAACCATTCACCAGTTCAGCCTGCGGCCTGAAGAACCTTTTATCATCATCAACTGCGCGGCCATACCTGAAGAAACCATTGACAGCGAACTGTTCGGCCATGAAAAGGGTGCCTTTGACAGCGCTTTTTCCAAAAATATGGGAAAATTCGAACTGGCTGCCGGGGGCACCCTTTTTCTGGATGAGGTCGGGGACATGAACATCCAAACCCAGGCAAAAATTCTGCGTGCCCTGGAATCCAAGACTTTCCAGCGCATCGGGGGCGGCAGAACCATCCACATGGACGTACGGATAATCGCCTCCACCAACAAGGATCTTGCCGTGGAAATACAAAACGGCAATTTCCGTCAGGATCTTTTTTTCCGCCTGAACGTCATTCCCATACACGTCCCGCCCCTGCGGGAAAGAAAAGAAGATATTCCGCTGCTGGTGGATACCTTTCTGGAAAAACTGGCCAGGCAGACGTCAGATCCCAAAAAATCCATCTCCCCCCAGACCCTGGATCTGCTGGCCGGCTATCCCTGGCCGGGAAATGTCAGAGAACTCAAAAACCTGGTGGAGCGTCTTACCATCATGGTCCAGGGTAATCACATCGATATCATTGATCTGCCCCGTCCTTATAATACGGAGGTTACCCCCCCCGCAGCAGTGGAACGCAGGCATTTGTTTTCCATCAACAACCTGGATAAGGCCCGGGCCGCTTTTGAAAAAGAATACGTCAAAAGCAAGGTGGAGCAGGCCCAGGGAGATATTCCTGCAGTGGCAAAAACCCTGGGCACCAGCACCCGGTTCATCAAAAAGCAGCTTACCTGATCCGGACCGTATCATGAGAGTCATCAGCGGCACCTGCAGAGGCAGAAAACTTGCTTCCCTGGAAGGCCGGGACATCCGTCCCACTTCTGACCGGATCAAAGAAACCATGTTCAACATCCTGGGAACACGGGTAAAAAAAGCCCGGGTTCTGGATCTTTTTGCCGGCACCGGTGCCCTGGGTCTTGAGGCTTTGAGCCGGGGAGCGGCCCATGCCGTGTTCGTGGATGTATCTGCCGCATCCTGCAGGATTATTCAGCAAAACATTGATCATTGCAGATTTTTTCAACAATCTTGTGTAATCCGAAAAGATATTTTCATAGGCCGGCTGCCTGCATCTGTCATCTCCTCCAGCTTTGATCTGGTTTTCATGGATCCTCCCTACCATAAAAATCATGTAAAAACCCTTCTGGAAAAACACTGGATCAGTTCTCTTTTATCGGAGGACGGTGTTGTTGTGGCAGAACATGATGCACAAGAAACCCTGCCTGATACCCTGAACGGGCTTGACATTTTCCGGCAAAAAAAATACTCAAGAACAACGGTTTCCTTTTTAACCAGAACCCAGGACCCTGCATGAGGATGAGAATGCCCCCAAAAAAAAGAACTGCCATCTACCCTGGATCATTTGATCCCTTAACCAACGGCCATATGGATGTGATCCAGCGGGCCCTGGAAATTTTTGATGAAGTCATTGTGGCAATCCTTCGAAATCCTTCCAAAAAAGCCTTGTTCTCCACCGAAGAAAGACTGGAAATGATCCGCCAGAGTTTCAATGGCAACAGCGCTTTGAAAGTGGATACCTTTGACGGACTTCTGGTGGATTATGCCCGCATGAAACATGCTGTTGCCATTATCCGGGGAATGCGGGCCATATCGGATTTTGAAAGTGAGTTTCAGATGGCCCTGATGAACAGAAAACTGCACAAGGATGTCCAGTCGGTATTTCTCATGACCGGTCTCAGGTGGATCTTTACCTCTTCTTCCATCATCAAGGAGGCAGCCCAGTTTGGCGGAGATATCTCGGATATGGTACCCAAACCAGTAAAACGCAAACTTATGGAAAAATTTCCCCTGCTTGCAGAGAACCTGCACCAAACCCAGACAAAACAAGGCACCCGCTGAATATGGATCTGTGGCAGCTCCAGATTTTTGTCACCGTGGTGGAAGAAGAAAGCTTTTCCAAAGCCTCCCATACCATCAATTTGTCCCAGCCCACGGTATCCACCCATATAAAGGAACTGGAACAGCATTTTCAGTGCCGGCTTCTGGACCGGCTGGGCAAAAAAACAGAACCCACCCAGGCCGGATGGATTTTGTTTGAATATGCAAAAAAAATGCTGGCCCTGAAAGACCGGACCGAATCTGCGATGCTGGATTTTATCGGATGCACCAAAGGCAGCCTGGTTATCGGGGGCAGCACCATCCCGGCCGGCTATATTCTTCCCAGACTCATGGGCCCTTTTGCCAGGGCATATCCTGATGTGACCGTATCTTTATATGCCGGAGACACCCGCCAGATAATTGAAGATGTCAAATACGGCCGGGTGGAGATAGGAGTGGTGGGGGCCCGCACAACAGATACAGCCATTGTCCAGGAAGTGCTTCTGGCAGATGAAATGAAACTTATTGTACCACAGGGCCATAAATGGGCCCACCTGTCTGCCGTTGAGTGGCACAAGCTGACAAAAGAACCTTTTATTGCAAGGGAATCCGGTTCCGGTACCTGGCAGTCTATATGCAGCAGCATGGCAGATGCCGGATATGACCCTGGACAATTACAACCCTCCATAACCATGGGTTCTTCTGTTTCCGTGATCCAGGGGATACTCAATCATGTGGGGATTTCCATTCTCTCCACCACAGCGGTGGCTGATGATCTGGCAAAAGGCCGGTTGTCTGCCCTGGCGGTGAAAGGGGTGGACCTGAACCGCTTTTTTTATCTGACCCGGGCCAAAAAACGCACCCAGTCTCCCATCTGCAAAAAATTCATTGCTTTTGCGCTGCAACACCTTGCAAAGACCTGATTCCCCGCTTTTCAGCCAACCTTTTTGCCCCAAAAAACTTCATTGACAACCCTTGCGTTTTCTGACAAGCTTCGCTGTAAAGTGTAAAGAAGCAAACGGTCGAACACAATGATTACAGAAACAGGAACACGCCATGATAATAGGACTGGATGTTGGCGGTACGCACACGGATGCGGTTATCCTCAGCAGAAACGGGATTGAAAAAAGCATCAAAGTTCCCACAGACCCTGCTGATCTTTTTAACACGGTGCTTTCAGGATTTACCCGGCTCCTTGCATCCATTGATCCCAGCCAGATCCGACGGGTGGTCATTTCCACCACCCTGACCACCAATGCCATTGTCCAGCAGACCATGGAACCGGTGGGGATGATTGTTTCAGCCGGTCCGGGCGTAGATCCGGAATTTTTTCGCACAGGCGACCATTATTATGCGGTTTCCGGCTCCATCAACCACAGGGGACGGGAAAAAGCCCCGGTCAATGAGATTCAGATCCAGGATATTGCCGAAAAACTCAAAAATGCCGGTGTGGAATACGTGGGGGTGGTCAGCAAATTCTGTGTCAGAAATCCTTCCCATGAAATCCTTATCAAGCGGATCCTGAACAAATATTTCAAACAGATATTTCTGGGCCACCACGTATCCGGGAACCTGAACTTTCCCCGGCGGATCGCCACCACCCATTTGAATGCAGCAGTATTTGCGCTGCACAAATCTTTTTTCGAAGCCGTGAAAAAAAGTCTGGCTGAAAAAGGATTGACCGTTCCCATCCAGATCCTGAAAGCAGACGGGGGCACCATGAGCCTGGAAGCCTCCATGCATTTTCCCGGCCAGACTGTTTTATCAGGCCCTGCAGCCAGTATCATGGGGGCTATTCCCTACGCACCCGAGGGCCAGGACGTCATTGTGCTGGATATCGGCGGCACCACCACAGATATCGCTTTTCTTGTGGACAGAGCCCCGCTGCTGGAACCCGTGGGTATCCAGAGGGGCCGATATAAAAGCCTGATCCGGTCTTTGCGCACAGACTCCAAGGGTATCGGCGGCGACAGCGCCCTGCGGGTCAGTGACACAGGGCTTACCATCGGTCCTGACCGCCAGGGACCGGCCATGGCCTTTGGCGGACCTCTGCCCACCCCCACAGATGCCCTTGTGGTACTGGGGCTCATGGATACCGGAAACCGGGAAAAAGCAATGGCCGGCATCCATACCATTGCACAGGGACTGAAACTTTCCGATGAAGAAGCAGCTGAAAAAGTATTCAAAACCTGCTGTACCATTATCTTGAAAAAAACCTTTGAAATGATAGATCAGATCAATTCCCAGCCGGTGTATACGGTGCATGATTTTCTGGAAGGGTACAAACTCAGCCCCCAGAAGATCCTTCTGCTTGGGGGACCTGCTCCCTATTTTGCAAAAAAAATCCAGGACCTGTACCAGATCGACACCCTTGCGGTTCCCGAATCTGCCGTGGCCAATGCCATCGGGGCAGCTCTGGCCAGAACCACCTGCGAGGTTTCCTTGAATGCAGATACAGAACAGGGCATTGTCACCGCCCATGAAGAAGATTTTGCAGAACCCATCTCAAAAACCTTTTCAGAAGATGAACTCATGGAAACCGCCTACAACCTGCTGCGGGAAAAAGCCATCAACTCGGGTGCAGACCCGGAAAACATGGATGAGGTGGAGGTGGTGGAGTATCAGAAATTCAATATCGTTAGAAATTTTTCACCCAGGGGAAAAATATTCCGCACCAAGATGCAACTCAAACCAGGCCTGATCAAGGGCTTTGACAAGATGTTACACCAAAGAGGAAATCATGCTGAAAGCAATACATAAAACAGGACTGGTATTTTTTCCCGCCTTTGACTGGGCCATCGATCCCACCCATCCGGAAAGAGAAGAGCGGCTTTTGTATACCCAGGACCAGGTCACCGAAGAAGGCATTTTTGATATCCCGGGAATTATTGAATACAAACCTGCCCTGGCAACCCCCAAAGATATTCAGCGGGCCCAGTTCTGTGTGCCGGATGAACAATCGGTCACCACGGAATCGCATCTCATCAGCGCCGGCGGGGCCAAGGTTATTGCCGATGCGGTCATGGGCAAAGAAGTGCAGAACGGATTTGCCCTGGTACGTCCCCCTGGGCATCACTCCATGCGGGTGTCACACGGGGGACGGGGATTCTGCCATATCAATATTGAAGCGATCATGGTGGAATATATCCGGACCCGGTACAATGTCAAACGCATTGCCATCATTGATACCGACTGCCACCACGGGGATGGTACCGACAATATTTTCTGGCATGATCCGGACGTGCTGTTCATCTCCCTGCACCAGGACGGCCGGACCATGTTTCCGGGCACCGGATTCCCCGGAGAGCTGGGAGGCCCCAACGCCAAAGGCAGCAACCTGAACATTCCTTTGCCGCCCGGGACCTCCACCGACGGGTATCTGTATGTGATCAACCATTGTGTGCTCCCTGTTCTGGAAGCATTCAAACCGGATCTGGTTGTCAACTCGGCAGGCCAGGACAACCACTACACAGATCCCTTGACCAATATGAATTTCTGTGCCCAGGGATATGCCCAGCTCACCTCCCTGTTAAAACCCGACATTGCAGTGCTGGAGGGCGGATATGCCATAGAAGGGGCCCTGCCCTATGTCAACCTGGGTATTATTCTGGCCATGGCCGGCATTGATTATACCGGGGTGGTGGAACCTGATTACAACCCGGAAAAGCTCAAACAGTCTGTGAGCATCACCGACAAGATCAAGAAGACCGTTGACCAGATCAACAGCTACTGGGCCCAGCGTCTTCAGCTGCGCGATGCTGCCGGCACCCCTGGAGAACTGCAGGTGCGGCACCGGGAAATCTATTATGACACGGACAATATTTTTGAACGGCAGAAAGAACGGGTCAGAATCTGCAGAGACTGCGGCGGCAGCTTTGAAATTGATTCCAAAGCCATGCCGGGCCGTCACATTCTGGCAGTGCATATTCCCATCAATGCCTGTAAAAACTGTATTGAAAAGGGGTATGAATTTTTTGAATCCGCCCCTGCCGGCACCTATGACCGTATTTATCTGATGGACCGGCCCAAAGATTCCTATCATATCAAATAGGCTGTCCAGGCTATGGGTCAAGACAGTACCGGTATTCATCTTGAAACCAGATCCCGTGTGATACAGCTCATGCGGGATTTTTTTGGCCGGCACGGTTACCTGGAAGTGGAAACCCCGGTCAAAAGCCCTGCCATTATTCCGGAAGCCCACATTGATCCAATGACCGCAGACGGACAATTTCTCATGGCATCCCCGGAACTTTATATGAAACGGCTGCTGGCCAGGGGGTATCCAAAGATATTTCAGATCTGCAGATGTTTCCGAAAAGAGGAAAGGGGGCGCCTGCACCTGCCCGAGCTTACCCTGCTGGAATGGTATGGGGCCGGTGAGACCTACCTGGATCTCATGGACCAGTGCCAGGCATTGGTACGGCATATCGCTGAAGGTATGGGGTGTGGTACATCCATTTCCTACCAGGGTTTCAACCTGGATCTGGCCGCCCCTTTTGACCGCATGACCGTGCACCAGGCATTTGACCGGCATGCCCCCAAATCCTGCGACCAGGCACTGGCAGATGACAGCTTCCATGAGATCATGGGGTTTGCGGTGGAACCCTGCCTGGGCACAAAACGGCCGGTTTTTCTCATGGATTATCCTATCTGCCTGGCCAGTCTGGCAGCACCCACCTGCCGGAACCCGGCTTTGGCAGAGCGGTGCGAGTTTTATATGGCCGGCATTGAACTGGCCAACGGGTTCACGGAATTAACAGACAGCCGGGTGCAGCGCCGGCGTTTCGATGCTGAAAACCGGATCCGGGCCGGTCAGGGAAAACCCACACTGCCTTTGCCAAAAACCTTTCTTTCAGAACTGGATGCCATGCCTCCGGCTGCCGGCATCGCCCTGGGCGTTGACCGTCTTGTGATGCTTTTTGCCGATGCCGCCTGCATTGACCAGGTGGTGGCGTTCACCCCTGAGACCTGCTGATTCTTCTGCTGAGAAACAGCTGTCCTCTCTTTGCTCATATGAAAGCTTTTACTGGGAAACCCGGGTCTGGGCGCGGCAGAACCAGTACATGATGCCGCAGCCGGCAAAAAACAGGACCACCGCCCAGAGAAGCTGCCCTTCTGCGGCAGGCAGAATATTGACATTGGTATACACCGGAACATTTTCGACAATGGTGACGGCACCATCCAGTTTCACATACTGCTGCTCCACAACAATCACCTGCTTAAAAGGCCACAATGCCCACAATGATCCGGCCATCAGGCCCAGCAGAAATGCCATGGTGGCATCATAATACCGTATGAGAACATAGTTCACCAGCCGCGCGAACAACAGGCCGCCAAACACAATTCCCAGGGTAAAACTTCCCAGAAACACCATGGTGTCCAGGTGAAAGAATTTCACCGCTGAGATCGCGGAAAGCACATCAAAATATGCCCCCATGAGTATCAGCACCAGTGATCCGCTGATACCGGGCAGCACCATGGCGCAAATGGATATCGCACCGCACAGGCCGGCATAAAGATATTCTTTCACCGTGTATCTGCCGGAGAAGAGTAGTGGATGGTTTTTTACACCATTAAAGCTGTTATCCATTTTCCCCACTGCATATTGGCTCTGATAATAGTCAGATTTTTGTTTCACCTTGTCATAGGGGTTGACCTGCAGGTAAACCGCCATTGTCACGGCAGCCCCCAGGAATACAAAAAAAATCAGATACACCCGCAGGGACCTGAGCATCTTTGCCGGGATCAGAATGGACACCAGGATCAATCCGAAAAAAAATGCATAGGTTAAAGAAAAATGCTGGGCCAGAAGGTAGGTCATCAATGAAGAAAGTCCGAAAATGGCAGCGGCAGCGCCGATGATCAGCTTAAACAGAAATATAAAGTCATTTTGTACTAAAAATGCCACAATTGCAGAGGTACTGCCTTTTTGGCCCAGATATCTTATAAACCTTACTCCCAGGCCCACGGCCTGAAATATAAAAGTTTTATTGATGCGGTTCAAAATGGCAAAGACCCGTTCATAGATATTGAAAACCAGCAAAAAGGTTCCGCCGGAAACACCTGGAATAATATTGGCTGCCCCCAGACAAAACCCCATAAGCAGCTCTTTTAAAACCAGGGGAATAATTTTTCCCTGGTAGCGGAACGGCAGTCTTTTTTTATCCATTCCACCCATGCTGGCCGATGAGCTTCACAAATCGGCATCCCCCCAGATTTTCTTTTTTTATACCGGTATCAGTCTTTGTCAACTTCACAAGTTCCTGGGAAAAATGCCCCCCTACAGGCATGACCAGGCGGCCGCCAGGAGCCAGCTGCTCCACCAGGGGCTGCGGGATCTGGTTGCCGCCGGCAGTTACAATGATGGCATCAAAAGGGCTTTCTTCTTTCCAGCCCTGGGTACCGTCGGAATACCTGGTCACGATGTTGTGGAGCCGCAGCCGGTCAAAAAGTGTGCGCGTCTGCAAAAAAAGCGGGTGGTTGCGTTCAATGGTATATACCCTGTAAACACATCTGGCCAGAATGGCTGCCTGATAACCGGATCCGGTACCGATTTCAAGTACGCGCTCAGACCCTTTCAAATCCAGGCTCTGGGTCATTTCTGCTATAATATAGGGCTGGGATATGGTCTGGCCCTCACCAATGGGCAGGGGAAAATCCCCGTAGGCAGTGTCCACCAGGGCTTCACTGACAAACAAATGCCGGGGCACCTCACACATTGCCTGAATCACCAAAGGATCAGTAATCCCCCGGGCAATGATCTGTCTGTCCACCATGTCTTTGCGCCACCGGGCAAATTTTTTGGGTTCATCGTTCATGAACCCCTTCATACCAGCATGTCCGGTTTCCGTCAAGCAGATACCGTCCCTTTTGCTGAAACACCCATGCTTCAGATTGATCAATGCCGGGGATTCAGCCTATGGCGTTGCAGCAGCAGGTAATGCAGGCGAACAGACATCGCAATGTTCCACACATACCGGATGTTGCTCCCTGGTCTGGTTCAACTGTGCATAGGCGTTTATAATTGCTGAAATATCTGCCTCGCTCATGCCGTCCGGGTCGTCAAATCCCCTGGCGGTCAAACGGCCGCCGGTTTTATCGGGTCCCTGTTTCTCCGTTTTTTTTCGGATCCGGATGCCGTATTTTTCCGGGTGCTGTCCCATGTCCGAAGTGGCTGTGAGGGTAAACCTGGAAGGCTTGAACCAGTTGAACACGCCATTGCAGCCCATACAGAACCCAAGCGTTTCCAGAGCGTTTTCCCAGGTTTCCCCGGGTACGCCCACCATGATATTCACATGGTTATTGTAAAAGCCTGCCAGTTTCATATGATTCACAAAGGCATGAAGCGCGGTAAGGTCATACCCCTTGTTCAGCAGAGCCAGGATGCGGCTGCTGGCGGACTCCATACCCACGGTGCAGTGGAAGCCGCTTTTCTTGAGTGTTTTAAAAATCTTTGGGGTAAATCCGGTATCAACCCGGATAAAGGCATGCCAGTTTATCTCAAGGCCCTGTTCCAGAATGGCCTGGGCAATTTTCAGGGCATGGGCAGGTGGGATGGCCTCAGCCAGCATTCTGAAACTGGAGAACCCCACGTCTGTATAGTAGCGGATGTCGGAAAGAATATCAGTGGTTTTCCTGGGCCGGTAGGTCTTGTCCCGATGAAGATTGACGTAGTCGCAGAAAGTGCATTTCTTCCAATAACAGCCGGCAGACTGCCTGATGGGAATTTTAGCTGCCCTGGGCATCCGCGCCAGGGCTTTGGGTCCAAAACGGTTGTAGTCGTAGACCGGTGTTGGATTTTGATTACCGGAATCATGGATACCGGCGGTTTGTTCCCGGTGCTGTTCAAAGGTCAGAACGCCGTCCGACTCCCGGGGCAGCCTGCCCGCTTTTACCGACCCAAGCAGGCAGGCCAGCGGATGTTCGCCCTCATATTGCACAAAAGAGTCCACAGGCAGACGTGCCTGCATTTCAGCCAGGTCTTCCCGGCCCATCAGGGTAATGACCGGCCCGCCGAAACAGATATGGACCGGGTCTGCCATTTGTTTTATCTGCCCGGCCAGGGCAACCGCCGGTGCCAGCTGCTGGGAAAAAGGGAGGGAAAAGCCCACCACAGCAGGTTTGTTTTGGACAATTTCCCGGACAATTTCAGGGTGCAGGATATCCATCAACTCCTGTATCTCCGGGCTGTCCACCAATTCCAGAATATCCCTGCAAGAAAGGGACCGGGTCTGGTAGAGATGGCTGAACATCTTTTTATAAGTTTCACCAAAGACACGGGTATACCGGATTCCAGCGATTTCCATGGCCATCAGATCCTGCACCGAATCTAATTGGGATATGATGCGGCCAGGGATGCCGGCCCGGATCTCCGGTTCAGATGACCTGGCAAGACAAAGCAGTGCGGTAAGGTTCAGGTCCACGGTTTTGGTATGGAATCCTTTGCTTTCAAGAAAACTGCTCAAAAAATGGGGGGCTGAATAGACCCGGTCTATTCGGTCCATTGGGGGAGGAAATATCAATACAGCATCCAGCTGCTTCATAAAGAATACTCCTTTTATCTCGATTTTTATCTGTTATCTTTATCACAGACAATACCCTGGAATGCATCCGGCAATCTGTGTATTCCGGGTCCAAAAATCCCCCATAGGCAAGGTATGCAGGATGCAGCACGAAATTCATTATGGTTTCCAGCATCTTTGTGTTCATCTGCACATCTTCTGCATGGCAACTCTCCTGCGTTGCTGCGGTTGCCCCGCCTTATACAGGCATATCAAAAGAATCGGACCGGTTTTTCTGAAAGTCCTATACAGTGTGCGCAAAGCAAAAATACAGGATTTTCCCCATATCCCCTGCCGCCGGCACAGGATATGATACGGAGAAGAAACGGTTTGTAAACAGGATATGCTGAAACCAGGGAGGATGTCATGGAAAAAGACAGGCTCATTAACAATACCATGGCCGGGCTGACCAATCTGTCCGGCCTGCCGTCACTGGCTGATTCCAAAAAAAGATATGCAAATGACAGTGTATATCCGGAGGCGGATGAACTGGCCAACGCGCTCTGCCTGCTGAACCTCATCATCTGCAGAAAACGCAGCCGCACAGGTGAACCATCCGGCCGGTCTGAGATGAAATTGATGCCGGAAGGGACCGGTTATGCAGACGTATAAGACTGTAGGAGACATCATCGATTTTCTTGAAAGCTATCATCGGCAGTTAAATGAATTTTACCGGAAAAATAAGGATGCGATGAATTCTGAACGGGTAAAAATGCTGCTTGCCTATACCAGCCGTCATGAGAAAAATATTCAGGATGTGCTCGAAAATATCAGCGGAAAAGATCGGGACATCATATTGAAGACCTGGGTGCAGTTCATCCCTTTCACTGAAACCGTCCTGACCGAAAATCAATGGGAAGACCCTGAAGAAGATCTCGACAGCGTAGTGCAGCAGGTATTGGAACTGGATGACAATTTGATACGGTTTTACGACAAAATGATTCACCAGAGCGGGATACCCGCGCCGGTCCAGGAATTTTTCCAGCACCTGATCTTTCTGGAAGAAAGAGAAAAAGCACAAATTGCCCAGGCAGCCCAGCAGATAAAAGACTTTTAGATCATTTTAAATTTTATAGATGACCCGTTTATCAGTAATAATGATATCCACAGTATGTTTTCTGGAATCCATCTGAATCTGGTCTACAATCTGCTCTTCAAAGGCAAGAGATACCTTTCTGCATGTTTCGGGCAGCCTTGTGATGAGCTTGGTATAATAATTGTTACCAAACCCTATGCGGCCGCCTTTATCATCAAAAGCCAGGCCCGGAATAAAGGCGATATCAATCTCATCCAGAGAAACCTTTTTGCATTTTTCAGTATCCGGTTCAAGCACATCACTGGTATTGGGCAGCAGGTCTTTGTCATAATCAGTGATTTTACACAGATGAAACGCATTTTTGGCATCTGTGAACACCGGCAGCACGATTGTCTTTTCTATATGAAGCGCTTTTCGAATAATCCTTTCCATGGGGATTTCCACGCTGCCGACTGTGTGCATGAATGACACCTGGGATTCCATGAAATTGGCAAATTCAAACACTTTGTTTTCAATCTGGTAGTATTTGGCTTCCCGGTCCTGTTTTGTGACGGCGTCAAGCCTTTCGGCCACTTGTGCCAATATGCTTGTTTTCGTATTTTTCACCTCTTCCATAATCACTTTTCCTTATGGTTACAAAAAAATATATCAGAATATTATACACGCATGCCTGATTGTCAACATGCAATAATCATTGACTGTTCATATGTCCCATGCTATTTGGTTACAATTAAAAAAAACATATGACATGCGGGTTTATCAACCAGAAATCAGCCAGAACAGGAAAGACGATGCTGGATTCAAAATATATTACAAACAACCTGGAAACCGTTCAAAAAGGAATGGAAAAACGCGGTGCTGCAGTTGATTTTTCAGTACTGATGAAAAATGAGGAAAAAAGGAAAACCCTGCTGCTGCAAATTGAGCAATTGCGGCACCAGCGGAATGTGGTTTCCGATGATATTGCCGCAATGAAACGGTCCGGCAAAGATGCCCGGCCCAGCATCGACAGGATGCGGTCTGTTTCAGAAACAATCAAATCGCTGGACAAAGAGCTTGGTCAGGTTGAAAACGCCATCCACACATTCTTGGTTGCCCTTCCCAACCTGCCCCATGCTGATGTACCCAAAGGAAAAGATGATTCCCAGAACCGTCTGGAAAAAACCCACGGCTCCCCCCGGGTTTTTGATTTCCCTGTCCAGGACCATGCTGATATCGGAGAGGGTCTGGGTATTCTGGATCTTGGCAGGGCCGCCAAACTGGCCGGTGCCCGCTTTCCTTTGTATCTGGGATCAGGTGCCAGGCTGGAGCGGGCCCTTATCAATTTTATGCTGGATATCCATACAAAAGAACATGGATACAAAGAGACCCTTCCGCCTTTTATCGTCAACAGCGCCACCATGACCGGAACCGGTCAGCTGCCCAAATTTGAAGAAGATCTGTTCAAGATCGAAGGCCTGGATTATTACCTGATTCCCACTTCAGAGGTACCGGTGACCAATATTTATGCCGGTGAAATTCTGGCAGAAGAGGATCTGCCCTATAAATTTACCGCCTACACCCCCTGCTTCAGATCCGAGGCCGGTTCCTACGGCCGAGATACCAAAGGTCTGATCCGGCAGCACCAGTTCAACAAGGTGGAAATGGTAAAAATAACCACGCCTGAATCCTCTTTTGCAGAACTGGAATCCCTTCTGGCCAATGCAGAAACTATTCTCCAGCGCCTGGAACTGCCCTATCAGGTGCTTACCCTGTGCACCGGAGACTTGGGATTTTCCGCCACCAAAACCTATGACATTGAAGTATGGATGCCGGGACAGGACAAATACAGGGAAATCTCTTCGTGCAGCAACTGTCTTGATTTTCAGGCACGGCGGGCCAGCATCCGCTTTAAACGCAAAGATGCAAAAAAACCTGAGTTCTGCCATACCCTCAATGGTTCAGGCCTTGCCGTGGGAAGAACCTTTGCCGCAATCCTTGAAAACTGTCAGCAGCCGGACGGCACGGTCAACATACCTGATGCCCTGGTACCATATATGGGAGGTCAAAAAACAATCACCAATGAAACCTGAACTGTTTCCGAAACATATCCGGTCCCATATAATTCCCCGGCCGCAAGGGGACATGTATTACAAATGTCTGGGCTGCGGTGCCGGGTATCCAGTGGAAAAACTGTTGTATGTCTGCCCTGCCTGTGATGCGGTTCTGATGCTCCATAACCGGAACCAGGAAGATCTCCATAAGATTGAAGGAACCACCTGGCAGCAGATATTCGACTACCGCAGAATGCTGAAAATACCCGCGCTGAAGGGTATTTACCGGTACCATGAATTCATCGGCCCGGTGATTCCCCTGGAATCCATTGTTTATCTGGGAGAGGGCCACACCCCTGTGGTGGAGGCATCGGGTTTTTTAACGGAAAAGGTCGGGCTCCGTTTCTATTTTAAAAACGACGGCCAGAACCCCAGTGCCTCATTCAAGGACAGGGGCATGGCTTCAGCCCTTTCCAGCATCAAATTTCTCCTTGACCAGGGACTGGTCTCAGATGTCATTGCGGTGTGTGCATCCACTGGAGATACCTCTGCAGCAGCTGCATTATATGCCTCTTACCTGAGACCTTTGATAAAATCGGCCGTGCTTCTGCCCCATAAAAAAGTCACGGTTCAGCAGCTGTCCCAGCCCCTGGGCAGCGGTGCCAGTGTATTTGAGATACCTGGTGTGTTTGATGACTGCATGAAGATAGTGGAACATCTGTCCACCAGATATCCTGTGGTGCTGCTCAATTCCAAAAATGCCTGGCGCATTCTGGGGCAGGAATCTTATTCCTATGAAATCGCCCAGGATTTTGACTGGGATATGGCCCAAAAAGTGGCGGTGGTTCCCATTGGCAATGCCGGCAATATTTCTGCCATCATGAACGGGTTCCTTAAATTTTTCAGGGCCGGCATCATCAGCCGGCTGCCCAAAATCATCGGTGTGCAGTCAGAGCATGCAGACCCTGTGTATCAATACTATCTGGAGCCGGATGAATCAAAACGGGTATTTATCCCTGTGGATACAAAGCCCAGTGTGGCCCAGGCCGCCATGATAGGCAATCCCGTGTCCATGCCCCGGGTGATTGCCCTTGCCAGAGAATACAACCGGGAATCAGGACATGACAATGTATTTTTTGTCCAGGTAACCGAGCAGGCCATCATGGACTGGCAGCTCACCGCCAACCAGAACGGGCATATTGCCTGTACCCAGGGGGGAGAATGTCTGGCCGGCCTTGTAAAAGCCCGGGCAATGGACCTGGTGTCTTCTGATGAAACCGCAGTGCTGAACGCAACCGCCCATGCCATTAAATTTTCCGAATTCCAGGACCTGTACTTCAAAAACCAGATTCCTGAACCCTATCATATCGCACCGGATCCGGACCGCATCAACCTGCCTGAACTGATCACACCGGATAACCCGGATCTTGTTCCTTCCCAGGAAAAACGGCTGGGAAAATCTGAATTTGCCCAATTTATTGCGGAAATATCCGGAAAAATAGCGCATAAAATGCACTTATCATCTGCTGACTGATGAATTCTCATGGTTTGAAAAAGACAATAATTGCAGCCTGTCTGCCTGCAGTTTTTCTATGGTATCTGGTCAGCCCGGCTGCAGGGACGGTAAAAACATCCCTGAAGCATTATACCATTATCACCCATGAAAACCAGAATATCCTGTGTGAACCCTATACAGTAAAAAAAGATGACTGGCTCTATAAGATTTTCCGGCAGAAAGGTGAAATTTCTGAACAGGATTTTCCCCTTTTTATATCCATTTTCAAAAAAATTAATCCATGGATCAGCAATATTGATACCATATCCCCGGGAATCCGGATTCTCATTCCTTTGAAAATGGTAAACAAACAGACATATGCCTCTGATGATACCGGCATGGTTGCAGTGCCGGTGGTGGAATTTTCCCATCTGCCGGCCTCTTTTGATGTGGCATCATATGTCCGGGAACATACCCTGCAGCCAGGGGACACGGTTTCTGATCTTCTGGACAAAGCATTTTTAAAAAAAGGCGGTGGTGTCACCAGGGAAGGCCGTATGTTATTTTACCGCCTGAATCCTGATATCAAAAATATCCATCTGGTTTATCAGGGGACCCGTGTACGTATACCAGAACCCGCTGTTTTGTCTCAGCCCTGGTTTTCATCTTTTCTCACCCATGGCAGACCACCGGCACAAGCGGACAGAGAACAAGCGGTTTTTCAGCCCGGGGATGCTCCACAAGGGCATGCACGTGAAAACACGTTGTCAGATGTTTCAGCTGACCAGATCCAGCAGTTAAAACGATACGCTGCCCTGATGAAAGGAACCCTGCTCCACCAGGGCAAAATGTATTTTCCGGCAAAAAACGGTGAGAATGCAGTCTGGCTGAACCTTGCCCAGTCTCCGCTGATAGAAACCAGGGACCATGGTGAAAACATCCTGCTTTTCCCTGGTAACCAGACAGGTTATATTCGGGATAAAAAACTGGTCCAGACCATCAGGTCTCACTGGAAAAACGTAAGAATCGGACAGATCCAGGCGGCCATCCAAAAGGCCCGTCTCATGGACCCAAAACCTGCCTCTCCGGCGTTGATCCAAAAAAAAATCCCGGATATCCTGGCAGGTGCACCGTTTGACTTTCTTTCTGAAGAAAAAATTCACTTTTCTGTGAACGATATTTCCATGTCCGCAGTATTCGGACGGATAAAACGGCCTGCCGGTCCCGACCTTTTGATCAATTTCGGAGATATCTATGGTACAGCAATAACCAGTATACAGAACATGGGATTTGATATATTATCCTTTTATCCGAATCAGTCCTGGAAGGATCAGATCCGGTTTCTGCTGTCTGCCCTGGGCTATACCATCTGGGAAAATCCTTGCTTCAGTCATAAACAACAGGTGGAAACCTTGTTAGGTCTGTATGCGGAACTGCCGCCGGACCGTGTTTTTGTTTCCCTGTATCCATTGTCCCCCAGTGAGTCCACATTTTTACAAACAGAACAGATCCGGTATATTCACCTGAAATAATAAATATACCAAACCAACCATAAGTATGCACAGGATAAACCATGAAGCAACATCTGATTTGCGTAGTTCTACTTGGCCTTTTGCTGCCTGCCTGCACCAGTTCCACCGGCTTGTCCCAGAAAGAATCCGGGCTGGCTGAAGCAATTAAAATTCAGGGAGAAGCCCTTTTGCTGCAGGGAGATTACACAGCAGCCTTATCAAAACTGCTGGACGCTCTCAAAATGACCCCCAAAGATCCGTATGTGCTCAACAGCCTGGGGCTTGCCTATATGGGGAAAAAACGCGATGATCTTGCTGTGGCATCTTTTAAAAAGGCCCTGGTCCTGAAACCTGATTATACGGAAGCGCTCAATAATCTCGGGGCAGCTTTGCTGCGCCAGAAAAAATGGGATGCAGCTATTTCAGCGTTTAAAAAAGTGCTGGAAGATCTTTTGTATCCAACACCCCAGTATCCGCTTTCCAATCTGGGATGGGCATATCTGGGGAAAAAAGAGTATCTCCAGGCAGAATACTTTTTTTCTCAGGCCCTGGATGAAGCCCCCGGCTTTGTGGCGGCAACCCACGGCCTGGCCCTGGTGTATCTTGACACCCGGCAGGTGGATGCGGCCATAGAGTTTCTTTCCAACAGCCTTCGTAGAATTCCGGACAGTGCTGTTCTGCACGCCGATCTGGCCCGGGCTTATGAAATCAGGGGCCAAATCCCCCAGGCCCGGGAATCCTGGAAAAAGGTGCGCGAGTATAGCACAGAAAATTCAGAACTGGGTCAGACAGCCAGAAAAAGGCTGTCTGACCTGGATTAATTATCAAGCTGGCTGATGTTACGTCTTTGTTCCAATTGTACAATGGAAGGGGTCAGAAAAATCAGCAGCTCATTTCTGTTGTCCTGTTTCTGGGTGGTGCCGAAAAGCATTTTTCCCAGAACGGGAATGCCTGTCAGAAACGGCAGACCGTCTGTACTGCGGTTTTTTGTTGTTTTGACAATGCCGCCTATGACCACGGTATCGTTATTGTTCACCAGCAGTTCGGTTTCAGTTTCATTGGTGGCCAGCGTGGGAGCACCTGAGGCTGTAATGCTGGAAATATCATTTTTGGTCAGGAAAACCCGCAGGGAAATGCGCTTGTCCGGGGTCACATGGGGGGTTACTTCCAAAAGCAGATCAACATCTTTAAATTTTACAGAAGAGCCGCCTGCATCATCCCGCTCCAGATAGGCAAATTCCACCCCTTGTTTGATTTTGGCTTTTTTGTTATCTAAAGTGAGTATGCGCGGCGAGGAAACAATCCGGACATCCCCCTGGGCTTCTGATGCTGCCAGTTTGGCGTTCAAGGCCATACTGGAGGATCCGAACAGCCGGAAAAATGAAAATTCTCCGCTAATGCCGGTACCGGAAGGGTTGTTCACCGACACATTTGTATCATTTACAAATCCTGAAGAAATTGTATCATCATTGGTAAGTCCCCATCCTACCCCTATGCTTCGGGAAAATTCCTTGGTCACCTCCACCACCCGGGCCTCAATCATAATCTGGGGGGTGACAGTATCAAGCCGAAAAATCATCTCCCGTATCTGCTCTATTTTCTCTCTGGTATCAGTGACTATGATCATATTGGTGCGCTGATCCACAGAAATACTGCCTCTGTCCGGAGTCAGGAGGGAAGAAACATGGGGTTGAATATCTGCCTGGGCATCGGAATAATTTATGGGGATATATTCAGTTACCAAAGGTTCCAGGCTTTTTTTCTGTTCCAGAGCCTTTTTCCGGGCAGAAATGGCATCCTGAAGGTCCTGCTCCTCCTGTTTCAGCGTCTGAACAGTGGCAATACGTATCACATTTCCTTCCATTTTCTTACCCAGCCCGTTCATTTTCAGAACCAGATCCAGGACCTGATCCCAGGGGATGGGCTCTTCCAGAGTCATGGTAACTTTTCCCTGTACATCCTTATCTACCGCAAAATTCAAGCCGCTGACACTTCTGAGTATGCGAAAAACATTTTTTATATCTGTCTCATAAAAATCCAGTTTGATTTTTTCGCCGGTATATTCGGGTTCATCCAAACCTAAAACAGTCTTCCAGTTTTCCACCAAAGCCAGTTCAGGTTGTGAAGGTTGTTCAACCAGCGCTGTAACTATCGGCTGTATACCCTGTGCAGCATTTCCTTCCTCCATCTGCTTTTTTTTATCTGTCTGAAGCAGATGTGCCGGCTGTTCAGCTTTTTTAAACCGGGGCGGTTCAATACTGGCAGGATCAAACCGCATCAATATCCGGCGCTGATCCTGAACCACCCGAAACGGCACTTTTTCCCGGATCATGATTTCGATTTTCGCATCCGGGCTGTCATCTGTGCCCGGTCCGGGCAGGATCCGTTCCACAGCAGCCTTGAAATACTTGGTCACCAGCGGCCGCTGATGGTGTTCAGGTATCCTGGTGTTGTGCAGTTTTAAATACAGTTTGTTTTCACTTTGCCACAGGGTTTCATACTGCACCGGATGACTGGTCTCCACCTGAATATCTGCGTGGCCGGATTCCGTTATGTTGAACCCGATATCAGTCATCACCGCAGGCTGAGTGGAAACAACCGGTTTTGATGCCATGGTTTCCTGCATAGCAGCGGTTTTTACGGGTAATTTTTCCTGACCGGTATCTGCAGTTTTGCCTGCTTGCGGCATTGAAACCGGTAAAAGCTGATCTGTTGCAGTTTGGTTGGTGAACAGGACCACCTGCAGATCGTTTCCATATTCTTTCACTTCATAAGGAATATCCTGATTCAGCAGAATTTCAATTTTGGCTGTTGTCTGTTTCTGGTCAGCGTAAACCGTACGGATGGCTTGCACAGGATCTTCAATAGTGCCTGGAGATATGAAATCCGGATGGATCCCTGTTTCAGGCAGATAAATGGCCACACCAAAGGGGAAGTCCTGCTTGATGGAAGTATAGACCAGTTTTTCCTTGCCTTTAATACGAATACCCATGTGATTGCCTAAAGATTCAACTTCAACAGCATGGATCATGTTGCCCGGGGTTCGGGCTGACCCGGGCCCGGAATCTTCCCGGACACTTGTATCCACAGGCTCAGGGGTTTGCGTTTTCAGGGAATTACATCCGGCCACCATTGCTGCAGCCAGTATCACCATACTGGCCAGAGCCCGATACTTAATCTTGTAAAACTGAAAAACAAACATATTATTCCCCACTGTCTTTTTTATGAATTTTTATCTCCTGGAGACGTTCAATTTGGCTGCCTTTGTAGTCTGTAACAATTTCTTTTACAACAATGGTATCAAAGGTGATGTCAATAACCCTTCCCTGGTTTTTTCCCATGTAGGTGCCAAGAACCACTTCATACCCTTTTCCGGTTGCTTCCTCAACCATGGCTATTTTGCGATCCTCCATGATCACTACCGCAACCAGTTTTATCTGACTCAACTCCATTTTTTCAAGGGGAGTTAAAACCCGCTGGGGTTTATCAGGCTTTTTCATTTCCGGGACAGGCACTTCTTTTTTTTCCTGAATCAAGGGCATAAAGGGATCTATCATGCTTTTGGCCACGTATTCACCGCTGCCTCGGCTTTCTGGCACAACTTCGGTCTGGGTATTGTTTTGTTTTGTCCCTGTTTCCGAAACCTGCTGCTGGGCTTTTTGGCGGTCATCCTGCTCTTTTTTATCAGGTTCTGTGGATTTGTTTTCCTTGGCTGGTTCAGACTCGCCGGATGTTTCAAGTGCAGGGTCACTTTGTGCAGACAAAGATGTTTCAGGCGATACCGCATTTTCAGATTCTACAGACTTTTGTACCGGCTGCCGGGGTATGGCCCTGGAAACTACAGGTGATGAGGATTTTTCCGATTTTCCCACCGGTGGTTCCTTACACCCGGACACCAGCAGCAAAAACACCATACAGACAAGTAAAATCCATTTATTTTTCTGATTTTTCATAATTTCCTAAATCAGCCTTTCCTGCCTTTGTTCTTCTTTTTGTCTGATTTCGGCTCCTGAGCGGCCTCCTCCACAAACATATAGGTCACAGCGTTGCAGCTCATATCTATTATCCCTGAGAGGGTTTTGTTGGTTTTCATGGAAATTTTATTTATATTGACAATCCTGTTCAATCTGGACACCTGAAAAAAGAAATCTGCAATCTGCAGATACGTGCCCTCCACTTTCATGGATAACGGAATTTCCATATAAAATTCTTTGTTGACAGCTGGATTCGGCTGAAAAAGCAAAAATGTGAGTCCGGCATTGCTGCCGGCAACAGATACTTCCGTCAAAAGGGTCGGCAGTTCTTTTTTATCCGGCAGGGCCCTTGTGGCAACATAAAATGCCTGCTCCACCTCCTGCATTTTTGTTTCCCATTTTTTCAGATCACTGGCCTGCCGTTTAACCACCTGCAGTTTTTTGGACTGGGTTTCCAATGTTTTTGTGACCTGCTGCAATTTTTTATGTTCCGGCATAAAAATGAAATAGTAATAGGTACCCCCTATTACCGCAACAGTGAGAAGGCAGATTAAAAAACGCTGAAGCCGGCTCAATCTGCCCACACGCTCAAAACCAGCTGTAATCTGATTTTTTATCTTATGCATTCTGCTTTTTTTTGTCTCTTCAGCCATTAGTTACCTTTTGCAGAAGTTTCAGGGGCGGCAGACCGTTTCAAACATTTCAGTTCAAACGCCTTCAAGCTGGTCCCTTCGTCAAATTTTTTGATTCTGGTTTGTTTGAGATCAATTTCCTGGTAAAGCGGTGAGGCTTCAAGACGTTTCATGAAATTTGCTATGGTGGGATTATCAAAAGCAATGCCGGTCAATGTCACGGTTGTTTCATCAGCATCCAGGCTTTCAATCCACATCTGTTCAGGTACCAGGCGGGCCTGCAGATCCTCAAGCAGCTTCAGCTGTTCATCTCTTTTCAGCTTGAGGGATGCAACTATTTTTAATTTGTCTTCAAGAATTTTCAGCCGTTTCTGGATTTCGGTAACCTGGTCGGCCCTTTCCTTGTAAATGGCTATTTGCGCATTTACACGATCTGTTTCATGCCGTTTTTCATCAATGGTTTTTTTTATCCCCAGGGTGTACCAGGTCAAACCGACCAGAAGCAAAAGTATGGTCAGAAAAAATATTGACACCTGCCGGCGGATATTTTCTCTTTTTCTGGCCAGTCTGAAAGGCAATAAATTTATGCGTATCATTTATCGTCCACCCGTCTCAGGGCAAGGCCCAGTGCAATGGGCGCCTGGGAACTGACCCTGGATATAAATGCGGAAGAAAATTTTTTTTCATCCAGCTGCAATCCTTCAAATGGCATAATGGTAACCACTTCTGCGTCCAATTCTGATTCAAGATTTTCCGCAAAGCCCGGTACAAATGATCCGCCACCACTCAGAACAACTTTGGTGACCCGGGTATCATTGGCATTGGATTGAAAGGTATTGACCACTTCACAGATTTCTGAACACCAGGTATTGGCAACTTCATCTAAAATCATTGTCACAGCCTCCGGGTCAGGTGCCTTTTCCAAGGGGCCCTGCAGTATTTTTTCAGCCTCCTGGATATCTGTTTCAAACCGGGTGCATATTTGCTCAATAATCTGGTGGGTGCCGGAATCATTATCCCGCATCATCATGGAAGTATTTTCCTTGAGAATATTGAGTGATGTCTTTGATGCCCCCACATCCAGTAAAAGGACAATATCTTGTGCATCCTCTCTGGGCAGTGTTTCATAAATATTTTGCAAAGCAAAGGTGTCCACGTCAATAATTTTGGCATTCAGGCCTGCGCTGGCGGTCAATTCCATGTATTCCGCCACAAGATCCTTTTTTACAGCCACCAGCAGTACATTCATCTGATCTGGAGCGAACCGGCTTTCCCCCAGAATCTGGTAGTCGATATTAACATCCTCCATGTCATAGGGAATATATTGTTCTGCCTCTGCGACTATCGTCTCCTGAAGATTTTTTTCCGGTACTTTGGCCGTATTTATGGTCTTGATAACCACGGAATGGCCCCCGGTTGAAATGGCAACATCTTTTTTTCGAATTTTCTGGGACCGGAACAGGCTGCGGATGGTGCGGGCAACTTCTTCCATTTCCATAATCCGGCCTTCTACAATCGCTCCGGGTGCCAGCGGCACCATGCCGAATTTTTTAAGGATTTTCTTATTTTTGGATATCTGAAGCTCAGCGACCTTGATGAAGGAAGACCCGATATCTAGACCCACGAGATGATCTTTTTTACTAAATACCATAGGCGTTCATCCTTACCCCTTCAGATTTATTATTGTGTGCAGTGTTCAGACAGCCTGCATCATAACTTTAAGGTTGATAACCTGCACCAATATTACTATAATCTGATACGATCTACTTGGAAAGTCAAGTATTATCGTGTAGTTTCTATCTGAATAAACCAAATATATGGGTTTGTCAAACCCAAAAACAAAATAAATATGAAATTTATTTCCCAAAACAAGGAAAATTGTGAAAAAAAATTTCCAAGAACCATCCAATACCCAGGGGGGAAGACCATTTATTCTGGTCAAGGCATTTACTTTTTCCAGCCTGATTGTCATGCTGGCCGCCACCATTGTCATTGCGGCACTCAATGCCCACTGGGTCCGAAATCTTCTTTTGGAAAAAAGCAAAGAGTACAATTCTTTGCTTGTGGAAAATCTGAACCATCAGATCTTTTTAAGATTCGCCGCCCCTGTCGCCTTTAAATACGGGGAGATTAAACTACGGGAACCTGAGCAGCACAGTCTTTTAGATGCCGTGATCACCTCCACTCTGCACAGTTTTCATGTAGAAATGGTTAATATCTACGGCACAGACAACATCATCGGTTACAGCTTTGATGACAGCCGGGTCGGTGAAGAAAATGCCGGCGGTGTTCTGTATGAAAAAGCCATGCAGAAACAGACCACCTCCAAATTGATCCAGAAAGGCAGCTTTCTTGAACTGTTTTTCTGGTTTCCCCAGGAAACCAAAATTGTTACCTTTGCCCCCCTGGTACAGGAAATGCAGCTGTCCCGGTTCGAAGAAAAATCAGTCATAGGCGTCATTGAAATTGTTCGGGACATTTCCCATGATTACCAGCAGGTATTCAAATTACAGGGGCTCATTGTCACTTCCTGTGCCGCAGTAATGGCAATTTTATTTCTGGTGTTGAGATTCGTTGTAAAGCACGGGGAAAAAATAATCGAGAAAAGGGCGGAAGAACGCCTCCGCCTGGAAGAAAAGCTGCGGCAGGCTGAGCATTTATCCGCCATCGGAGAAATGACAGCCGGTGTTTCCCATGAAATCAGAAATCCCCTTGGTATCATCAAAAGCTCGGCCCAGCTGATGAAAAAGAAAATGGCCAAATTCAATGCCGACTCCAATATACCGGATATTATCATAGAAGAATCCCAGAGACTGAATAATATCATTACTGATTTTCTGGATTTTGCCAAACCCAAACAGCCGAATCTGCGTCCCTGCAGTATTACGGATGTGGTTGAAAAAAATCTGTCCTTTCTTGAACCCCAGATTCAGGAACAGGATATTTCCATTATAAAGGCGTATAACCCAAAATTACCCGATATACACGCAGATCAGGACATGCTTTACCAGGCTTTTTTAAATATACTGCTCAACAGTTTTCAGGCTGTGGGCAAAAATGGCACTGTGATCATTACCACCTGGTTTGATGCACAGCATGTGTATGTTTCCTTTGCAGATAATGGAAGCGGCATTGGTGAAGATGTGCAAAAAAAATTATGGACGCCTTTTTTTACCACCAAAGACACGGGTACCGGACTTGGGCTGGGCATTGTCAAAAATATAATAGAAGCCCATCACGGCAGCATCAGCATCTCCAATTCCCAACCATCGGGTGCGGTTGTTGACATTGTTCTGCCGATTTAGGATATTACCGCTATGGAAACCATATTAATTGTTGATGATGAAAAACACTACCGGCTTGTTTTAAGTGAAGTCCTTCAGGAAGAAGGGTATGCCTCTTTCACCGCAGCCAGCGGCATGGAAGCCCTGGACCTGTTACACTCCCAGGTCATTGATCTGGTTCTGACAGATGTTAAAATGCCGGGAATGACCGGCATTGATCTTCTGGAAAAAATCAAGGAAATCACGCCTGAACTGCCGGTCATAATCATGACGGCGTTCGGCAGTGTGGAAAAAGCTGTGGAGGCCATGCACAAAGGTGCCTATACCTTTATTTTAAAACCCTTTGAAAATGAAACCCTGATTGCCCACATCGCCAAATCCATATCCATGTACCGGATCGTCCAGGAAAACGCCCGCCTCAGGGATGCCCTCCAGACCCGTTATCATTTCGGCAATATCATCGGCAAAAGCAAGCCCATGCAGAAACTGTATGAAATAATCCGAAAAGTGGCCCCCACCAATGCTTCTGTCCTTATAGAAGGCGAAAGCGGCACCGGCAAGGAACTGGTGGCCAGGTCCATTCATTACAACAGCCCCCGAAAGGACAACCCCCTGGTGGCGGTCAATTGTGCCGCCTTTGCTGAATCATTGCTGGAAAGCGAATTGTTCGGCCATGAAAAAGGGGCATTCACCGGTGCGGTTGCCATGAAAAAAGGCCGGTTTGAAATGGCGGACAAAGGAACATTGTTTCTGGATGAAATCGGGGAACTGCCCATGCCGCTGCAGGTGAAACTGCTGCGGGTCCTGCAGGAAAAATCCATTGAACGGGTGGGGGGCACAACTCCCATTCCTGTTGACTTTCGTCTTATTGCTGCCACCAACAAAATTCTTGAAGATGAGATTGCAAAAAAAAATTTCAGAGAGGATCTGTATTACCGCTTGAATGTGGTGAAGGCGGTGATTCCCCCTTTGCGGGAGCGTCCCGAGGACATCCCTTTGCTGATGAACCATTTTATACACAAATTTACCCGGGAATCAGGAACTGTCAACCCGGTCAACGGCATCAGCAGGGATGCTGCACAGATCCTGTGTGACCATCCCTGGCACGGCAATGTAAGAGAGCTGGAAAATGTTATTGAGCGGTGTGTAATTCTTGCCTCCAATGAGCTCATAACCCCTGCCGACCTGCCCCCCCAGATCCGGACGACTTCGGGCAGCACACTTGATCTGGAGGGAATACCCGAAGGTGTGGGCCTGGCTGAAACCCTTGCCGCTGTTGAGAAACGCATGATCCAGAGAGCCATGCATATATCTGGAAATGTGCAGACAAAAGCCGCACAGATCCTGGGTATCGGTAAAAGCGGCCTGAATCAGAAATTAAAAAAATACAATCTGGACAAAGAATTACCTGCCAGAGAATAACCTGGAAAAGGATGCTGGGTTCAGGTACCTATATTTTTTGTTCACCATCATAAATTTTAAAAAAATTCAATTATTTCAATGTATTATATAGTTTTTTGTCTGTGCGGATGTAAAAAGAGTTTAAAATTCTGAACTTCCGGGGCCGATACCACAAAAAAACGGCCCGGAAAGGGCCGCCAGAATATTATAAAAAAATATCTTATTATCAGTAAGTTATGAAAAAATTAACAAAAAAAGTGCCCGCTGGCAAACCAATTGCATATTTATATGTCAGAAGTTAACCACAGGTTAATTTTTTCATCTTTTTTTCCTTTTCTAAAAAAGGCTGCCCTGACGGCAGCCTTTTTTAGTTTGTGACCACTTCAAGTCCCCAATCTATTTTTCTTTTTTAACCATAGCCTGGGCCAGGCCTGCGTACATGGACTGCTGGTTTTCTTTGACCAGTTTTTCATACATCTTTTGGCTTGCATCCGATTTCTGCCTGGCTGCATAAATCTGGGCCAGAACAAACCGTGCTTCATCCTTGAGCAGATCTGACTTTCCTGTTTCAATCTGTTGAAAATAGGTTTCAGCCCGGTCCAGATCATTTTTTGCCAGCCATACATGTCCCAGGGAAGAAAGCAGAAAATTGTGCAGGACAGCCTCCTCCCCAAAACTTTCCAACGCCCCTTCATAAAGCACGCCGGCCCTGTCATATTCACCTGCATCCATACATATGCCTGCATAGGTTATCTGTGCCATTTTGCCGGCATCGGTATTGGCATATTCGTTCAACACAGTCTCAAAACTGTCTTTAACATTCTGGTATGCTTTTTTGGGGTCATCAGCCAGCTGGTTATAGCGGGCGGTGGCCTCGGCAACCAGATGGGAAGCCTTGTTTTCAGATCGCTGGAAGCTGGTTATGATACCCAAAAATACCACGGCTGCCAGCACCACGACTCCCAGTATCAGCAACAATTGTTTTTTGTATATCCCGGCATAGGCCATTGCCTTAAAAATATTTTTCTGCAATGGATCCAGTTGTTCCAGTTCTTTTCTGCGCTCATTGGAAATGCCTTGATTTGCCATTCATTCACCTTGTTTTTTTAAATTTTTAACCACATTACCAGACAAGCGTTTTGTAGATCCATCCTTTTTCACCATCTGCATGCGCAATACGTATCCAGTTGCCCTCACGCTTTATGACCTTAAAGGGAACCCCCCTTTCAACAGTAAACAGCACCTTGCTGTCCGTGGTGGGCCGGGAGCGGACATTGCACTTGGATTTAATGGTAATAACTGCTTCCATGCCTGTCAGAAGCGAGGAATGAATCCATGCCATATCATCTTCAAAATCCTGTATTTTTACCCATTTGCCTTTTTTTTCCTTCACAAGGAACGGGTGATATTTTTCCACCTGCCAGAGAACCTCATAATTGGTGCCCGGCCCTGACCGCATATTGGCGATACTGCTCTTGACCACCACCCGCTCGGCAGCACCTGCACCACCGGCCACCATATAACAAACAGCGAGAAACACTATTGTTATAATGGATTGCTTTATATAACGCTTCACCTTCATGCACAACCTCCGTTTTACCTCATCCTTGTAACATCATTCCTGTCTGATATACCAGAAAAGACAGGGTCCATGCAACCGCTGTCGTATAAATAATGTTAAAACAGGCCCATTTAAACGAGGCTTCCCGGTAAATCACAGCCACTGTAGCAAAGCACGGCACGTAAAGCAGAACAAAGACCATCATGGACAAAGCAGACAATGGGGTCATTCCTGACTGCTTCAATGCCCGGGTCAGGGCCTGGCCCCCATTATCGCCCACCCCGTAGAGTACGCCCATGGTGCTGACCACCACTTCCTTGGCCACAAAGCCTGTGACAAGGGCGACGCTGGCCTGCCAACCAATGCCGATGGGTGCAAACAATGGTTCCAGCGCATGGCCCATCCTGCCGATATAGGATTTGGATACCCGTTCCTGCTCTTTTCGGGTTTGAATCTTTTGTAATTCCAGTGCCAGTTTTTGCTGCAAGATCGCTTTCTGATCCGGTTCAGCCTTTTCAATAACGCGGCTGAAACGGATCTTCACATCCTGCTGCAATGCCTGGTAATCTTTTGTATATTCGATATCTTTGGGAAAACTGGATAACACCCATATCACGATGGATCCCACCAGAATCACCCCCCCCATTTTGCGCAGAAACATTTTGCTTCTGTCCCACATATGGATAAGCAGGCTCTTGAGCATGGGCATGCGGTAAGGGGGGAGTTCCATGACAAACGGGGCATCTTCTCCTTTAAAAAACAGGGTCCGCAATATCCGTCCGGACACGATGGCAATGATGATCCCGGCAGCATAAAGACTGAAAATAACAGTCCCTGCCCTGTGGGCAAAAAAACTGCCGGCCAGGACAATATACACCGGCAGCCGGGCCGAACAGGACATGAACGGGGTCATCAAAATGGTAAGAATCCGGTCCTTCTGGTGCTCCAGGGTTCTTGCAGCCATGATGGCAGGTACATTGCACCCAAATCCCATGAGCATGGGAATAAAGGATTTGCCATGAAGCCCTGCAGTATGCATTACCCGGTCCATGAGAAAGGCTGCCCTGGCCATGTATCCGGTATCTTCAAACAGGGCGATACAGAAAAACAAAATCAGAATATTGGGCAGAAATACGATCACCGATCCGATACCTGCCACAATGCCGTCCAAAAGCATTGATTTGAACAGGGATGCCGGCAGAAGATGGTCCAGCCATGTACTTAAAAATCCCACTGCCGACTCAATCCAGGCCATGGGATAGGCCCCCAGGGTGAAAGTGGTCTGGAACATGGCCCAGATAAAAAAAATAAAGACTGGAATCCCCAGAAAACGGTCTGTTAAAACCAGATCAATGTTCCGGGATATATCGATGCGTTTTTTGGCTGTATTGGTGACGGTTTCCTTGAGTATACCGGCTATAACCCCGTACCGGTCTTCGGTGAGTACAATTTCAAAATCATCCTGAAACAGATCAACCATCCGGTCACGGCATCTTTTTGCCTCATCAAGGATCTTTTGTCCATCTCTGGGGAGGCGGTCCAGAATCTTTTGTTTTTCAATGGCATCATCTTCCAGCAGTTTGATGGCATGCCAGCGGACCAGCGTGTCATCTTTTATTGCCCGGGCTTGGGAGATCAGGGTTTCCACCTGGTTTATGCAGGCTTCTGTTTCATTGCCATACCGGATAACCCGGGATTTTTTCCCTTTTTCAAAGGCCAGACTTTCTGCAACTGCCGCTTCAATCAGCTGCTCTGTGCCCTTGTTTTTATTTCCCACCGTGAACACCACAGGCACGTCCAGCAGGGCGGATAATTTTTTTTCATTGATGCGGATACCCCGGGCCAGGGCCATATCCGCCATGTTCAGTACGAACAGCACCGGACACGCAAGCTCCATGATCTGCAGCGCCAGAAACAGGCTTCTTTCCAGATTGGATGCATCAATGATACTGACCACAATATCCGGGTTTCCCTGAAGGATAAAATCCCTGGTGGTTATCTCTTCAATGGAAAAGGGGGTGAGGCTGTAGGTGCCGGGAAGATCCACCACCCGCAGGGAATATTGTTTGTACTTGAGAAATCCTTCTTTTTTTTCAATGGTGACCCCGGGCCAGTTGCCCACTTTCTGGCGGGCCCCTGTCAGGTTGTTGAAAATGGTTGTTTTGCCGCAATTGGGATTTCCCGCCAGGGCAATGGTCAGTTCCTGTTTCATGTTCAGCTGTTCCGGGTTGTCAGGTTTTCAACCATAATATGGGCTGCTTCCTCCACCCGCAAAGAGATATGATACCCCTTGACCACCAGTTCGATGGGGTCTTTCAGGGGGGCATATTTTTCCACATACACCCGGGTTCCCCGGTTGATTCCCATCTCCAGCAGGCGCCGGCGCAGGGTGCTCTCACCGGAAACCCGCACAATGGTGCCTTCCTGGCCGGCTTTCATATCACACAGCAATACCCTTGTGGTTTCCGGCTCTGCCCCGGCGTCTGGTTTTCCATTTTTCTGCATGTCCACGGCATTGTCAACCGGCTGCACCCAGATTTTCTGGGCCATACCGCTGCCGATGACCAGGCGGTTGTCACCTGCTGCAATCACCACCTGCCCGCCGAATCCATTGGATACCACTTCAATCTCATCCCCGGTTTTCAGGCCCATGGAAGAAATGCGCAGCTGCATTTTTTTGCCGGCTTCCAGCTGCTTCACTTCCAGCCGCTCCCCCTGCTTTGCTTTGTGCAGCGGCACCAGTTTTTGTCTGCTGGCCATACAGGCAGCGCAAAGTCCATAAATTTCCATGCGGTGCTGGAGCATATGAAACCCATAGGCCCGGGCAATTTTTTTTTGCTGTTTTTCCAGGGCCTCATCTTTGAATTCCAGAATGGTGCCGCATTTTGTACAGATCATATGGTCGTGATGGATACCGATGTGCCGGTGCTCATACAGGGTTTCTTCCTGATCGAATTCCACTTTGGTGGCAAATCCGAACCGGCACAGATGTTCCATGGAAGAAAACACAAAATCACCATCCAGGGGGTGGCCGTCTTTTTCCAACTGCTGCACGATATCTGCCCGGGTCACGTGATGATCCAGCTTTAAAAAAGCTTCAAGTACCTGAAACCGCTCATCAAACCTGTCCAGACCCTGTTGCTGAAACAACCGGATAAACTGTTTTTTTTCCTGCTCGTGGGTATTGATCATGGTATTTTGTCCTGTAAAAATAACACACTAAGATATGATAGCTGCCCGTATCTGTCAAGGCGGGATTCGCTGTACGATATTGACACCCATTCCCAAACCCTTTATATACAACAATCTTCCAACCCGGAAAGGAACCGTATGTCCCCATGGATGACCCTGCTTTTGCACAATATCTGAACACCCCTCTGCCCATTGGCAACAAAATTATTGCCGGCCGGATGGTGCTGGCCCCCATGGCCGGGATAGGCCATATTGCCTTCAGGGAGATGGTTGCAGAATTCGGGGGGTTCGGCCTTTTGTTCACCGGCATGTGTTCTGCCAAAGCCGTTCCCCACGAAAACCCGGCAGTCTCGCCTGTCTTCTGCTGGCGCAAACAGGAACTGCCTTACACTGTCTGCCAGATTTTTGGTGCAGCCCCGGACACCATGGCACAGGCTGCCCGCCGCATTGAGCAGGAGGGATTTTTCGGGGTGGATCTGAATTTCGGGTGTTCTGTGGCAGCCATCTGCAAAAAAGGATGCGGGGCCGCCTTGTTGAAAAACCCGGCCCTGGCCGGGGAAATTGTGGCAGCAGTGCGGGCGGCGGTTTCTTTTCCCTTATTTGTAAAATTTCGCATGGGCTGGTCTGATGATGCAGCATTTGCTGCGGACATGGCAAAACGCTTTGAAGCAGCCGGTGCTGATGCCCTTGTTTTCCATCCCCGGATGGCGCCTGACCGGCGCACCCGCCCCCCCAAATGGGATGCCATCTCCCGGGTCAAAGAAGCTGTCACCATTCCGGTATTTGGCAACGGCAATCTTTTTGCCATCCAGGACGGCATGCAGATGACGACACAAACCGGGTGCCACGGCCTTGCCTTAGGCCGCATGGCAGTAGCCCGGCCCTGGATTTTTGCCCAATGGACCAAAAGAAAAAGTTTTGACTCCGGCATTTACCAGGCGACTGCCCTGCGCATGGCATCATTGCTGGAGCATCACTATGACATGCCCTTCAACCTGAAGCTGTTCAAAAAATATGCCCCTTATTTCTGTGCCAATTTCAAATTTTCCCATTTTTTGCTAAAACAGCTGAACCAGGCCAGGAACATGGAAGACCTTAAAAACACCATAAATAAACTGTTTGCATCCTGTCCTGAAACCTTATCCACCCCCAACCGCACCCTGTTTTTATAGCCTTTTCGGCAAGAACCGCTGTCCATGTCCAGACCCGAACCAGGATTTTTTTCCCAAAAAATCGGCTACAGACCCAGTATGGTCAATCCCTCTTCCAGTTCAAAATAGGGTTTTATTTCATACTGGTATCCCGGCACCCCGAAATAAATGGCCAGGCTTTCACCAATGGCCTGAAGCCCTTCTGCGAGACGGTTGTTTTCCAGTTCATAATAGGTGATGGAATGCATCCCCGACCGTCTGCTTGCTGAAATATAAGGCCCTTTTTTGGTAATAAAATCCGGCAGGGCCGGGGCTTTGAGATACCGGTTGGCAATTTCTCTTGTACTTTCAGGGGGATAGGTAACATTGGAAATAATGATCATAGTCTGCCTCCATATTATTATTTGTTGCTTACAAAAAAATCTTCGATAATGTGCTGTTGTTTCAAGTGGTTGCCATAAGCGGTGGCCTCATTTTTGTCTGCAAATTCAGATACCTGGATAAGGTACCAGGTTTTGCCGCCGCCGCCTGTTTTTTTTATGCGGGCATCGATACTGTTTTGCCTGAGAATCTCAAGATATTTGTCTGCATGGGATTCTTTCAAATAAGCTGCCACCTGAATGGTAAAGGGTTTGGATATCTTTTTTTCAATGATGACCTCAATTTCATCCACCGTTCCGGGTGTCCGAAGATGAGAGACAGTATTATACATGAACACCAGCGACCACAAGGAAATAATCCCCAGAACCCCGGCCTTAAGATAGAAACGCCACCGGTCTTTCACCTGTATGCGGGTCATAAGGCGCCTTGCATGCCGGGTTAAAAAACCAAAGCAGAAAACCACACCTGCCCGGGCAGACTGTATCAGATGCCGCAGCCCGGTGAAAATACCCCTCCATACAGCAGATATATTTTTTTGGTTGGCCGGGGGCAGAGGTTGCCGGGGCACATGCTGAACCGGATATATAATATCCTGCTCCGGATGCTGTACCGGTTCTTCCAAAAGGGTACGGATATCTTTTCCATATCTTTGTTTTAATGACGGCACTTCCAGTACACGGGCATACAACTGCTTGGCGCTGAAATCCAGCCTGCCCAGGTTCAGAAAAAGCCTGGTGAGAAAAGGCATCAATTTGGGGTTGGTATAATGGATATTGGCCAGGCAGGTCAGCAGATCCTGCTCTTTATCATCAACTGCCCCGTTTTTACACAGCTGTCTGAGCCAGAGTCCTGCCAGGGTCTCATCCCAGGGATTAGCGGAAAGATAAACAAGGACAGCTTGTCTGAAGATCTCATTTTCCCTGTCAACTGTAAGAGAGAATCTGGCCAAAGCACCGGTTAGTCTGGTTTTCATCTTTCCCACTGACAAAGGAGACAACAAAAATGAGTCATAAATCCTGACAGCCTGGAGGTATTTTGTTTTGGCTCTGTTAAAGATAGCCGCCCGCTCCCACATTTGTGCTTCCCGGATCAGCCTTTCAATCAGTTTCCCCCCCAGAAAATTCATCAGAAAACCAACAAACACATAACCTGTGATCACCACCCCCAGCGCAAAAAGAACAGGTCCCATACCCGAAAATATCTGT
Organism: Desulfotignum sp.; assembly: GCA_035268565.1. Taxonomy (GTDB): domain Bacteria; phylum Desulfobacterota; class Desulfobacteria; order Desulfobacterales; family Desulfobacteraceae; genus Desulfotignum. The sequence continues at coordinate 66,850 of DATFKQ010000057.1, forward strand.
CTGACCCAGGGCATGACATAAAAGCACAAAGGAACCGTCACCAGAGTAGTCACCCAGAGCCGGACAAAGATATTTCGCAGACCCCAGATCACGGCTTCTCCTGACCGCAGACAGTCTGACCGGTTTTCAAGGCAATGACAGTGCTTTCACGGGTTTCATGGGTTCCGGCCCGGCAGCCGGTAACAGGATCTACCTGCTCAAACCGGATATTTTCAGGAATGGGAAAAGTTCTTTCAGGCTCTCCGGCCAGGGCCTGGAGCATGAAGTCTGCCCATATGGGCGCAGCGCCTCTGCCGCCGGTAATTCCCATGCCATCGGCATCTTTCATGGGCTGTCTTCTGTCAAATCCTGTCCACACAGAGGTACACAGGGTCGGGGTAAATCCGGTAAACCAGGCATCATTGTAATTATCCGTGGTGCCGGTTTTCCCGGCACAGGGACGGTTAAATCCCTGTTCTTTTATGGTTCGCCCGGAACCTGTTTCCACAACCGCCTTCATCATATCCAAAACCTGATAAGAAAGGGCCGGATCCAGCACCTGCCGGTCCTGGACTATGCGTTCAAACAAGATCCGGCCAAAGGCATCCTCCACCCGCCAGAACAAAAAAGGCACATGGTGCCTGCCCAGATTGGCAAACACAGAAAATGCCTGGGCCATTTCCATGGGGGTTACGCCGGCAGTACCCAGTGCAATGGAAAAAACATCATCCAAAGGACTTTTTATGCCGCATTTCCGGACCGTTTCCATCACCGCCCCGGGTCCTGTAATGTGAACAAGCTGGGCTGCAATGGTATTGACTGAATGGGTCAGGGCTGTTTTTAATATCATATCCCCTCTGAATCTGTGCCCGAAGTTTTGCGGCCGCCAGTCAGGGGCACCTGCAACAGGAATGGTCACGGGCTGATCGGTCATTACAGTTCCGGGATGAAAACCGGCCGAGGCAAAGGCTGAATAGTAAACAAATGGTTTAAATCCGCTTCCAGGCTGGCGCCGGGCCCTGGTGGCGCGGTTGAACTCACTGTTGTAATAATTGCGCCCCCCCACCAGGGCGCGCACTGCGCCGGTTGCTGTTTCAATCGCTACCAGAGCACCCTGAGGCCGGGGGGTTTTCCGGGCAGGTATGGCTATCATGGTATCCAGGTTGTCAAGCCCCTGGGCCAATGCCATTTTTGCCGATTTCTGGAGGCGGGAATCAACAGTGGCATAGACCTGGATACCGCCATGGTACACCACATTTTCTCCATAAACCTGGACCAGTTCTCTGACAAGGGCATCCAGAAAGTAACTGCCGCTTCTGGCGTCTTGTTTTTCTTTGCGCAGCAAAGGGGCTTTTGCAGCTGCCTCTGCCGCCTGGTTCTTTGTAATAAAGCCGGTATCCGCCATCCGCTGCAATACCAGATCCCGGCGTTTCATGGCCCGGTCATAATGCACAAAAGGGTTATAGGCAGTGGGAGATTTGGGCAGTCCTGCCAGCAGTGCTGCTTCCGGCAGGGTCAATTCCCGGGCGGATTTTCCAAAAAATGTATTGGCCGCCTTTTCAATCCCCTGGGCACCTGCACCAAAATAAATCTGGTTGATATAGGCTTCCAGAATTTCTTCTTTGGAAGAAGTGGCCTCAATCTGTAATGCCACCAGCAGCTCCTTGAATTTTCTGGTATAGGACTGTTCAAAGGAAAAAAACAAATTTTTGGCCAGCTGCTGGGTGATGGTGGATGCCCCTTCAATCCGGCCCGGCCTGAACAAGGTAACATACAGCGCCTTTAACGTCCGAAGCTTGTTAACCCCATGGTGCTGAAAAAAAAGATGATCTTCTGTGGCCAGGATGGCATTGATAAAATCAGCAGACACCCGGGCAAGGGGAACACTTTCCCGCTCTCCCAACCGCATGAGCACCTGGCCGGATGAAGCATAAACAATACTCTGGGGGGTTTCAATAATGCGGCTTACATCCCGGGGCAGTTTGGGCAGATTCGGTACCGTATAAAAAACCAGAAACATGGCACCTATGAAAGCCGCACAGATGATAACCATCCCGGTAAAAAAAACAAACCGGAATACAGACAAAACACCTGGCAGCGGCTTCATGGATGTTCTCCTTTGAGAACCAGCCCCAGCTGCCATACTGCCCATTCCCTGGCTCTGACAAAAAGCACCCTGGGCTGATTCTGGTGCTGGAATTCAATGCCAAGCCTGATGAAGCCGTCTTTGGCCTCATTGGAGATACCGACACGCAAAATAGTGCCTTCCTGATCCAAAAGCAGGTCTGTGTCCGGCAAAAGATCAGGGATCATTTCCCTGGGCAGCTTGAATACCGCATTAAAAAACTGCTCCGCCGGATAAATCCGGCCCATGAATCCGTCAAAGTTCTCCAACCGGCCCGGCTCCAGATATTGTTTCTCTGCAATGGCGGCCAGGGTACTTTCTTCCAGATCAATGTGCTGAACCACCCTGTTTTCAGCATTGATGAAATAAATTTTCATCCCGTTTTTCAGACCTTCACAAAAGATCCGGTCTGTCACCTCCCCGTTGAGCAGCCATATCAGGCGGGCGGGCTCCATAATCTGCCGGGCATGGGTCAAAGGCAAAGACAGATAAAGGCGCTTGAATTGTTCCTTTTCCAGAACAACCCATTCTCCGGGTATCAGGCGGGCGGAAATACCGGAAAAAGAGGCTGCTTTATGGGCAAGCTGGCGGGTATCGCTTTTGCGGTTGATAATTTTATTCAAAGACTGGTGGGCATTGAGCGTATCTTTTCCAAGCTCCCAGATCGCTCCTTTTTCAGGCCTGGTTTCATTGGTGGATGCCAGAAAGGTTCCCAGGAGCTGTTCACCCCAGTCGTATCTGAATTCTGAAAAAAAAACAATTGCTGAAAAAATCAGAAGGCCCAGGTTCAAAAACGAAGCAGTGCGCTTTATCCTTTCCTGGAAGGTAACAGGTTCAAACCATTCCAAGCTCATGCTGTATCAGGCCTTGCCGACAATTTTCAAAGAATCCATGTACACCCGGTAAAAATCTTTATGATGCTTTAATGCGGCAGCCAGAAAAGAGGGGAGGTGTTCAAGATTGTCAGGACCCACAACATAATCGGCACTGGCATGCAGGGCCGCCATGGGATCGCCTGTTTTAAACTGTTGGCCCATCACCACCAGACAGGTCATGCGCCGTATGGACATGTCCAGGGTGTTCATGTGCCCCGCAATACTTTGGGAACCGCGGTCAAACCCCTGGCCCAGCAATATCAGGGGATAGACATGGTAGGCTATCTTTTTTGCAGCTTCCCCCTGATCAGGGGCAGTATCCACCCCGTACCCCAATTGCCTGACAGCATCATGGGCCGATTTTTGAAACAGGGTGTCTGCGACCAGAACCAGGGCACGTTCGCGGCTTTGAAAGGGAAACCCTGTTCCGGATGCAGGTACTGCTGCATCTGCAATTTTTTCTTTCCCTGGATTTTTTGCCACAGATATCTGGATTTTTTCCTTGCATTTTGGACACGTAAACACCGCATCTTTATCTTTGGGTAATTTATGATCCGGAATATTGAATTGGGATTTACAATGCCTGCAGCGGATATTCATATTTATTTTTCCCCTTTATAACCCCGGTCAATTTCAAGGGAATCAATTTTGGAGGTGGCTTCTCCTCTGGCACTTTTGATACTGTCCAGACCCCGGCCCACCAGGTCTTTTCTGGAGGCATAGGCCATGGCCACCCTTTCATCGATCTTTGCCTGTTTGTAAAGTGAAAGGATGAATTCATCAAAGGAAACCATTCCCTGGGATTTGCCTGCCATGATAATATCATTAAAGGTTTTGCCTTCTGATTCCCCGTTAAGAATGGAATCCCTTACCCGCAGATTGGTGGCCATAATTTCAAAGGCCGCAACCCGTCCGCCCCCGGATTTGGGCAAAAGACGCTGGGCAACAATCCACCGGATCGTATCCGCCAGCCGGATGCGGATCTGTTTTTCTTCCTGGGTCGAAAACATTCCCAAAACCCGGTTGATGGTCTGGCCGGCATCCACGGTGTGAAGGGTGGACAAGACCAGATGGCCTGTTTCCGCAGCAGACAGGCCGATTTCCACTGTTTCCCGGTCCCGCATCTCTCCTACCAGAATAACTTTGGGTGCCTGGCGCAGGGCAGCCCGAAGGCCCGAGGCAAAGGAATCAAAATCCATCCCCAGCTCCCGCTGATTAAAGGTGGATAGTTTCTGGGTATGCTGGTATTCAATGGGATCTTCCAGGGTGATCACGTGCACGGATTTGCTCTCATTGATCTGATCCAGCAGGGCTGCCAGGGAGGTGGTCTTGCCCGAACCAGTGGCACCGGTGACAAAAATAATGCCGTTTTTTTCTTCTGCCATTTTGAAAAACGGCTCAGGCAGTTTCAGTTCTTTAATGGTAGGAATTTTTGTTTCCAGTTTCCGCAGGACAATGGCATATTTGCCGGACCGTGAAAAAATATTCACCCGGAACCTTGCCTGGGTGTCCAGCTGGTAAGACAGATCACAGGAACCCTCCTTCAAAAGGGTTTCGGTAAGCTTGCGGTCGTTGTTGATCAGATTCAATGCAATGGTTTCGGTCTGGAACGGGGTCAAAACCTTAAAATCAGGCACTATTTTCACCGGTACCAGTTCACCGTCGCTTTCCACCTGAAGGGGTTTGCCCGGCGTAAGATTCAAATCAGATACATTGGTATGGGATGTGAGCATCCTGGATAAAAGATAGTCGATCTGCTGTTTTTTCATGCCCCCCCTTTTATATAATATGAATCAGGCTTCGGTAAAATCCGATGGTATTTTTTTGAGGAAGGGCCTGAAAATACCCTTGTTATTCGCCTTGCTGTATGCTTCATCCGAACTGATCCAGCCTTTTTTGTACAGCCCCATGATGGCATCATCCAGAAGCTGCATCCCGTATTGTTTTCCGGTCTGTATCATGGAAGGGATCTGGTGGGTTTTTGCCTCTCTGATCAGATTCCGCACCGCCGGGGTTGCCACCAGAATTTCCAGGGCCGGACACCGGCCTTTTTTATCAACACGTTTGAACAGCACCTGGGCCACTACGGCCCGAAGACCGTCGGAAAGGGTGGAGCGGATCTGGGCCTGTTCTGTGGAAGGAAAGACCTCGATGATGCGGTCAACGGTTTTGGCGGCACTGGACGTATGCAGGGTGCCGAAAACCAGGTGGCCTGTAGATGCAGCTTCAATGGCCAGAGATATGGTTTCCAGATCCCGCAGCTCGCCCACCAGAATTATATCCGGGTCTTCCCGCAATGCCCCGCGCAGGGCTGCAGAAAAGGTCTGGGTGTGAAGACCGACTTCCCGATGATTCACAATGCAGTTCTGGCTTTTGTGGACAAATTCGATAGGGTCTTCCACTGTGATAATATGGTCTTTACGGATTTTATTGGCATGGTCGATGATCGCGGCCAGGGTGGTGGACTTCCCTGATCCTGTGGGTCCGGTAACCAGTACCAGCCCCCGGGGCAGTTCCGCCAGTTTGGAAATCACCGGAGGCAGCCCCAGTTTTTCCGCGCTCAGAATATCGGAAGGAATTTCCCGAAATACCGCTGATATACCGCTTTTCTGCATGAAATAATTGGCCCTGTACCGGGCCAGACCGGGAATTTCATACCCGAAATCCACATCTCCGGTCTCTTCAAACACTTTTATTTTTTCCTGGGAGGTTATTTCGTAGAGCATGCCCCGCAGTTTGTCTGAAGTCAACCGGTCATACTTGATCCGCTCAATATCTCCATTGAGCCGCAGGGCCGGCTGCTGACCTGCAGAAAGATGAAGGTCAGAGGCGCCCTGTTCGTGCATGAGTTTGAAAAACGCATCAATCTCAGCCATTTGTATACCCCGTATAGGTTGTCAATAGCGCATGATCACACTGTATGTATTGTAGTGGTGACAGGATGCTCAGGCTCTGTTGATAAACTTTAAGGTTGCATCTGTTTCATCGGCAGCCTTGTTTTCTTCTTTGGTCATTTCAAGCAGCTTGGAATGGGACTCCAAAACCGCACTGATCTGCATCTCCAGCTGGATACGCTGCCGTTTCAATTCAATGATGTCACTGTGGAGCTGGGACAGCCGCTTATGGGCACGGCTTAAAATCTTCTCTGCTTCAACCTCTGCATTGGCAATAATATTCTGGGAAGATTTTTTGGCATTTTCCTTCATTTGATCCAGTACTTTCTGGGATTGGATCATCGCATTTTTCATGGCGTTTTCCCGTTTCCGGTATCCCTGGTTTTCCAGATCCAGCCGCCGTTTTTCTTCTGCCAGTCCCTGCACTGTCCGGTCAAGGGATTCGAGTTGTGCTGCCACATCTTCCAGAAAAGCATCCACTTCCTGGACATCAAATCCTCTGAAGCGGGTTTTAAATTCTTTCTGCCTGACCACCAGCGATGTTACACCCATGGCAAATCCTTAAGTTTATTACAATAAAATTGATCTCGCCAGTCCGTGAAGGCTGTTTACAACAAAGGTCTGCAGAAACACTATCGCCAGAATCACAACAATGGGAGATATGTCAATGCCGCCGAAATTGACCGGAAGCCGTTTTCTTATCTGATAGAATACAGGTTCTGTTGCCGTGTTTATGAACCGGACAATAGGGTTGTAAGGATCCGGATTCACCCAGGACAAGACAGCACCGGCAATGACAATCCACATGTAAAAGGTCAATCCATAATCAAGAACCACTGCAACTGCCTGTAAAAAGTTTGCCACTATAAGCATTCACATACCCTTTCTCTGGATAATTTCTTTTACCGGGTTTTTTATCAGGCAATCAGATAAAAATCAAGTTTTTTTGCCGCGCCGGCAACAGGGCACTCACTGTGGAGCGGTAAAAAAAATGTGCCTGAAAACAGGTTGACAAGCAGGCCTCAATACCTTAATAATGGTTAGACCATTAGATGGGCTTCTATCGCATCCCGGCGGGAAACCATATATACTTGAACACCAATTCATTGTATGATAACACGTGAACATACACAAAACAACGCAATACATGGAAAACACACAAGCTGGTTGCAGGGACTGTTTCGGGATCTGTCAACAGCTGCGTTCATCCGTAAAGCAACAATTAAAACATGAATTTCTTAAAGGAGTGCAAAATGGGTCATCTGCAATTACAAGAGATAAAAGCCCTGCCGTATGAGCGGGCAGAGGTCACAAAGGGATATACGGATCAGTCTCTGCATATCAATCTGGATAAAGCAGACATTTCCATTTCCCCGATCGAAACCGCCATAAAAGAAAAATTTATCGGCGGCAAAGGCTATGATTTGTGGTATATGTGGAACGCTGTCAAAGGCAGTACCAGGTGGGATGATCCTGAAAATACCATCTGCATTTCTGCAGGGCCTCTGGGCGGCACCCCGGGGTATCCAGGGGGGGGCAAAAGTATTGTAACAGCCATTTCTCCGCTTACCGGTGCACCCATCGACTCCAATGTAGGCGGTTATTTCGGCCCGTATAAAAAATTCTCCGGGTTTGATGTCATTGCACTTACCGGTAAGGCTGACCAGGATACGGTAATCCTCATTGACGGTATTGAAAACAAAATCAAGATATTTACCGCATCTGATCTGCCTGATAATTCTTATGAAATGTCTGATGCCCTGACCCGGTATTTTGACAAAGAAAAGCCTGTGAATGTATCGGTTGTGACTGCCGGACCAGGAGCTGAAAACACCAATTTCGGGTGCCTTAATTTTTCCTGGTATGATGCAGGCCGCAAAAGGGTCCGGTACAAACAGGCCGGTCGGGGCGGTATCGGAACCGTGTTTGCGGATAAGAAAATCAAAGCTGTGGTTGCCCGGCATGGTGCCATTTCCATGAAAACCAACAACCCGGCCGACCTTGAAGCACTTAAAACCGTCACCAAAACCCATGCCAAGGAGATCCATGAACTGGATCCCAAACAGAACCGCATGGCCCTGGTGGGTACCACCCACCTGGTTCCCATCATGAACGACCATGACTGTCTGCCCACCCACAATTTCAAATTCGGTTCACACCCGGAAGCCGCTGTGATCGGCGAAGATGTGTATGAGCATATCTTTGACAAGGGATTTGACGGGTGCTGGCGCGGGTGTGCAGTGGCCTGTTCCCACGGGGTCAAGGATTTCTCTCCTTTCACCGGCCCGTATAAAGGTACCAGGGTCTTTGTAGACGGTCCGGAATATGAAACCGTTGCAGGATGCGGCTCCAACCTGGGAATTTTTGACGCCCATACCATTCTGGAAATCAATTTCTACTGTGATGCTTATGGGATGGATACCATTTCCGTGGGCACCTCCATCGGATTTGTCATGGAATGCTTTGAAAACAATCTTCTCACCACTGAGCATACCGACGGGATGGATCTGAGTTTCGGCAACCGGTTAAATACCCTGGAACTGATCCACCAGATGGCTAAAGGGGAAGGCTTTGGCGCCATAGTAGGAAAAGGCATCCGCCAGATGAAACAGATATTTGCCGACAAATTTCATGCAGATCCCGCTTTTATGCAGGATATCGGCATGGAATCCAAGGGCCTGGAATTTTCTGAATACATCACCAAGGAAAGCCTTGCCCAGCAGGGAGGTTACGGCCTGGCCCTCAAAGGCCCCCAGCATGATGAAGCCTGGCTGATCTTTCTGGACATGGTCCACAATTTCATGCCCACCTTTGAAAACAAGGCGGAAGCCCTGCACTGGTTTCCCATGTTCAGGACCTGGTTCGGTCTGTGCGGCCTGTGCAAACTGCCCTGGAATGATATTGTCCCTGAAGACAACAAAGACACCCAAGAGCCAGCCAAGGTGATCAAACATGTCCAGTGGTATGCAGATTTCTTTTCCGCCATCACCGGCAGGAAAACCAGTGCAGATGACCTGATTTCCATGAGCGAGGCAGTATACAATTTCCAGCGGGTCTTTAACCTGAAGATGGGATACGGCACCAGAGAACACGACACCATTCCTTACCGGGCCATGGGACCTGTCACTGCCGAAGAATATGAAAGCCGTCAGGAGCGCTATGACAAACAGTTGACGCAAAAATACGGCATGGATATTTCCGGTATGGATACCGATGCCAAGGTGGCGGCCCTGAGAAAGGAACGCGAATCCCAGTATGAACAGCTCAAGGATGCTGTATATGAACGCCGGGGCTGGACTGACAACGGCATCCCCACAAAAGAAACAGTGAAACGCCTCGGCATTGATTTTCCTGAAGTACTGCAGGTACTGGAACAGCACGGCGTCACATAAAAATTATGATGATACAAAACCATCATATGATACAGGTGGATGACAAACCCGTACAATGGTCCAAGGGGATGACTGTGGCTGATCTTCTGGAACAGATGGATAATGTCCGTTTCTGTTCGGTGGTCCGGTTGAACGGCAGACTGGTGTCCAGCCCAAAATTCCATGAGACCCTGATTCCAAAGGATGCTGTCATCCGCCTGCTTCCCCTGGTGGCAGGCGGATGACCTTTGGTCCCACAAAAATTGTCTTCACAAACGGCTGCCTGTCTGTTACTAACACACAGGCAGTCTCCATTATTTATAAACCCAAACACAGAGCGTTATATTGAAACCACTTATCTCTTTTTTCAAACATTTGTTCCAAAAACCTATCACCCGGAAAAACCAGCCGGAAATCCCAAGCCAGGACCAAATCCCCACCCCGCCTGATCCCATACAACCACATCCGGGAGGGGAAAAACCAGAACCTAAACACCTGCGAACCATATCCGAAACTGCACAACCGGCTTTGAAACCCGGTGCAGCCCGGGAAACCCCAAAAAAGAGCGTTAAACAGAGACCGCAGACTGCAGGAAAACACCCGAAAAAAAGGGGGCAAAAAATACCTGACCAGCAGGACCCCTGGTCATCGAAAGAATTTTCTGTGCCGCCCAAAGAAGGAAAGACCCGTTTCCATGATCTGGACCTGCCTGAAAATCTCATGCATGCCATTGCAGATCTGGGGTTTGCATATTGCACGGAAATCCAGGCCGCCCTGCTTCCCCACACCCTTGCCGGAAAGGATGCCACAGCCAAGGCCCAGACAGGAACCGGAAAAAGCGCCACCTTTATTATCGCCATGATCAAGGCGTTCACTGAAAATCCTGCGAAAAACAAAGAAGGGTTTCCCAGGGCACTGATTCTGGCCCCTACCAGGGAACTGGTTCACCAGATTGAAAAAGATTTCAATGACCTGGCCAGATATACCAGTCTGAAAATCGTGTCGGTTTATGGCGGGACCGGTTATGCCAGACAACAGCAGATACTGCATGACAACCCGGTTGATGTCATAGTGGCAACCCCTGGACGGCTGCTGGACTTTATCCGGCAGAAACGCATCAATCTGTCCAAAGTGGAAATCATGGTCATTGATGAGGCAGACCGGATGCTGGACATGGGATTTATTCCGGATGTCAGGCGGCTGGTGTACATGACCCCCCACAAGGATAAACGTCAGACCCTGTTTTTTTCAGCCACCCTCACTGAAGAAGTCCTGCGCCTGGCTGATTCCTGGACCACCAAAAACAAGGTCCAGATTGAAATTGACCCAGAACAGACAACAGCCGACAGTATCCGCCAGGTTGTGTATCTGACCACTGAAGATAAAAAATTCCAGCATGTTTACAATCTCATTGTATCTGAAAACCTTGACCGGGTGCTCATTTTTGTCAACCGCAAGGATACGGCAAAATTCTTATGCGACAAACTTTCCCGCTACCGGCTCAAATGCAAAGTTTTGTCCGGGGATGTATCCCAGGACAACCGGTTCAAGGTGTTGAACCAGTTCAAGAACAGCACCATCAATATCCTGGTGGCAACCGATGTGGCAGCCCGGGGTCTGCACATTGAGAACATCAGCCATGTGGTCAACTATGATATGCCTTTTGAGCCTGAACACTATATCCACCGCATAGGAAGGACCGGACGTGCCGGCGCTACCGGCACCTCAATTTCCTTTGCCGATGAAATGAGCTCTTTTCAGATCCCCCAGATTGAAGAGGTCCTGGGACACAAAATCGCCTGTGAATATCCATCGGAAACCCTGGAACAACCGCTGCCCAAACCCCTTCCCAGGCAGCAGCGCAAACAGGTTCCGGCAAAAAACCGGACAAAAAAACGACGGGCCAGGTCCCCAAAAAAATATAATAAAAAACCCTGACCATTGTTCAGGTTGACATGTCCCTGAAATCCGGTGTAAAACCGTTAACCTGGAGACTACGCCGCAAACAAAGGAGATAATAAGATAAAATGTTTGGCCTTGGAATGCCTGAAATCCTTTTAATTCTGGCCATAGCCCTGATCGTCATCGGCCCCAAAAAACTGCCGGAACTTGCCAAAACCCTGGGCCGGGCCATGGGTGAGTTCAAACGGTCAGCCCAGGATTTCAAACGCAGCATTGACATGGAAACCACCCTTCAGGATATAAAGCCTTCTGCCACGGATATGTCAGACACAGCCGGCAAATCCCGCCGGGAAAACAAAGACAAAGACCAAAATCAGGATACAACCAATGTCTCAGAAGACGGGCCAGTCGATGATGCTGAGGCTGAGGCAGCAGCTGAAAATGCCGTCCCCAAAAGTGACGGCAGCGGGGACAAAAAAAGCGGATAATCCATGGAAACCGAAACCAAAAGCCCGTTCACAGAACATTTAGGAGAGTTGCGCGACCGGCTTGTCCGCTCGTTTATTGCCGTAGGAGTAGGGTTTGCCGGGGCATATGCATTCAAGGAAAAACTGTTCCAGATTTTAACCGCACCGCTGGTGACTGCCATGGAGTCCGACGGCAATGCCCGGATGATCTTCACCGGTTTGCCCGAAGCCTTTTTCACCTACCTTAAGGTATCTTTGCTTGCCGGTATCGTGGTGGCCACGCCTGTATTGTTTTATGAATTCTGGATGTTTGTGTCTCCGGGGCTGTACCGGAATGAAAAAAAATATATGCTGCCGGTGGTACTGCTGTCCATTTTCTTCTTTGTTTTGGGGTCGTCCTTTGGCTATTTCATTGTTTTTCCCTATGGTTTCCAGTTCTTTTTAGGGTTTGCCAATGATACCATCCAGGCCATGCCCTCCATGAAAGAGTATCTCTCATTTGCCTCCAAAATGCTTCTGGCCTTTGGACTTGTATTTGAACTGCCCCTGGTGCTTACCTTTATGGCCCGCATGGGCCTGGTGACGGTGCCCTTTTTAAAAAAGAACCGAAAATATGCATTGCTGCTGTTTTTTGTGGGGGCTGCATTGATAACCCCGCCGGATGTCATCACCCAGGTTATGATGGCCCTTCCTTTGATGGTGCTCTATGAAATCAGCATTCTGGGCGCACGGATATTCGGCAGAAAATCCCCTGCTGACATAGACGCACAAACTGATGCAGACGCGGCATCCGACAACACCGCCCCCCCATCGGACAAAGAAGACAAAACAGAATAACCCCAGAGAAATATCCAGATTTTTTATTGACTTTGTCCAGTTGTTGTGTAAAAAAAAGACAGTTTTTTTCAAAAAAATCCCTCCGGTGCCGTGGTTCGGTACCGGTAAAAGAGAAAATACATAATTCAACAGCTAAAGGAGTAAAACACGTATGAACAAAAAACTGATTGTGCTGCTGCTGGCTGCAGGATTTGCCGCGATCTTTGCCGCAACCGGTATCCAGGCAGGTACTGAGGTGGAAGACACATTTCAACTGGAAACCCCTGGTTATGACCAGCGCAGAAAAGGTCCCCCCCAGTTCAAGCCTGTGACATTCACTCACAAAAAACATGCCGAAGATTATGGTATTTCCTGCGGTGAGTGCCACCATGATGAAAATGGTGAACCTTTAGAGCTTACAATGGGGGATGATGTCCAGCCCTGTTATGAATGCCACAATATCTTTGAGAAAACCAAAGAAAACAGAAGGGACATCATGGTCCATGAAAATGCCATGCATGGAAACTGCAGAGACTGCCACAAAGAGGTGAATATTGAAGCCGGCGATCCCAAAGGCCGTACAGGGCCGGCCCCTACTTCCTGCAACGACTGCCATGAAAAGGCCTGATACCATCACATCGTAAATGCCTATCAAAAACAGGCGGTTTTTCCGGTAACCGGAAAAACCGCCTGTTTTTTTTTCACTTGAATGCCTGCATTTTCATAAATCTTTCGGATACAAGAGGGGAAAAAATACAGCTCAACGGGCTGGTATGACCTCAATAGACACATGCACCAGATTCAACTCACAGGTCAACACCTGCTTATAGTATGCAGGTGCTTCAGGGTTGCGTGCAGCCACCGATACTATGGCAGCATACATGCCGGGCCCGATGGCCCATACGTGCAGATCATCCACCCGGGTATCAGGAAGGGTTTCAATGGTATGTGTCAATTTATGCAGGATATTTTCAGGAGCCTGGTGATCCAGAAGGATCCGGCCGGTGGACCGCAGCAGTCCCACAGACCAGCGTGAAACCAGAACAGCGCCGACAAGTCCCATGAAGGGATCCATCCACACCAGTCCGAAATATTTGGCAGCCAGAAGGGCAAAAATCGCCAGAAAAGAGGTCAGCGCATCTGCCAGAACATGCAGATAGGCAGAGCGCAGGTTATGGTCATGGCGGCTGTGGCCGTGGTCATGGCTTTTGTTGTGGCTGCCCAGAATGAGCATGGAAAGAACATTGACCACCAGCCCGATCACTGCCACAAAAATGGCCTGGTTAAATGCGATTTCCACTGGATTCACCAGCCTTGCCATACTTTCCACCGCCATCATAAGGGCAAATACCGCCAGAAGCACTGCCCCGGTGAAACCGCCCAGAGCATTCACCTTGCCTGTGCCGAAACTGAAGCGGGTGTCATGGGCATGGCGCCGGGCATAAACATAGGCCAGTGCAGTTATGGAAAGCGCTGCTGCATGGGAGGCCATGTGCAGGCCGTCCGCCAGCAGGGCCATGGACCCGAAAATAATGCCGGTGGAGATTTCCACCCCCATCATGACGGCTGTAACCGCGATAACGATGAGGGTACGGCTTTCTCCCGGCTGTTTATGCTCCTGACCGAAACTGTGGCTGTTACCGTTTGCTGGTGCAGATGTCATGGCTTTTACACGCTTTTATCGGGCAGGACCAGCATCTGGTTGTCGATGAGCCGGGTTTTTCCCAGCCACACCGCGACAGCCATCAGCGCTTTTTCCTGTATCCTGGTCACCCTGTCCAGGGTGACAGGGTCACAAATGCTGACATAGTCCACGGTGATATCAGGACAGGACAATAAAATTTGTGTGGCTGCATCCTCCAAAATTTTTGCATCGGTTTCTCCGTCTTTCACCATTTGTTGGGCTGCCTGTATACAGCGGTGAAGCAAAAGGGCATGGGGACGCTGTTTTTGGGTCAGATATTTGTTTCTCGAGCTTTTTGCCAGACCGTCCGGTTCCCGGACAATGGACACGCCGACAATCTCTATACCGAAATTCAGGTCGGATACCAGCTGCCGGATAATGGCCAGCTGCTGATAATCCTTTTCCCCGAAAAAGGCAAAATGGGGATTGACAATATTGAACAATTTGGCCACTACAGTGGCGACCCCTTTGAAAAACTGTGGTCTGGACAGACCACACAGGTGAAGGGGCAGTTTTTCCAGTTCCACATAGGTCTGGAAACCCGAAGGATACATATCAGCGGAACCTGGTGTGAACACGGCAGCCGCCCCCATGGTTCTGCATTTTTCCAGATCCTGCTCCACAGCACGGGGATAGGTGGAAAAATCTTCACTGGGACCGAACTGGGCCGGGTTTACAAATATGGATACCACCAGGTGATCGGCTTTTTTTTTGGCTTCCTGCATGAGGGCCAGATGGCCCTCATGCAGGAAGCCCATGGTGGGTACGAACGCAATGGTCTGCTCCTGTCTGCGCAGGTTTTCCGAAAACCGGGTCATTTCGCTGATTGCTGCAATCACCTTCATGGGTTTTGCCTCGCTTTGTATACCCTGGCTTTCTCCACCAGGGATGATGCCCAGGATGCCGATCCCAGGGCATGGATATGGGTATAGGTGCCAAAGGTATTGTTTTTAAAAAAGCCGTCTTTTTTGTCCAGTATGCCTTTGCCCCTTTCCATGGCAAATGCCATTTCATGGTCCTGAAAATCGATTTTCAGAATTTTGGAATACCGGAACTCATGTCCTTTCAACATTTCCCCTGTACGGTAGAACGGATTTTCATGCTTTACCAGGACCCTGGTATAGCCATGGCCCTGGGGTTTCAGGGACAGTCCGAACCAGATGGGCAGAATACCGGACATGGGATATTTTTTGTCCTTTAAGCAGATGCTTTGGCCCAGAAATATCAGTCCCCCGCATTCCGCATAAATGGGCAGTCCGTTTTGGGACAGATGTTTCAGATGGTGCCTGAAGCTTGTATTTTCCGCCAGCTGGGGGGCGTGGGTTTCAGGAAATCCCCCGCCCATATACAATGCGTCCACATCAGGAAGGGTTTTCTGGTGCAAAGGACTGATGAAAACAATTTTGGCCCCCAGGTCTTCCAGGGCATCCAGATTGTCCGGATAATAAAATTGGAAAGCAGAATCTCTTATAACGCCGATAACCACCTGCTCATGTGCAGGGATCTGCGGCAAAGAATCGGGTTGGCAAACCCCTGCTGCAGGTATACTATTTTCCGGGTGGTCACTATCGGTATGTATCTTTCGGGCAGAGTCGCAACCATGGGTGATTGCCCGGTGCAGGGATGTAAGGTCAATATGGTCCCGGGCCATTTTTTCGACTGATGCAAGGGCCTGGCCGGAAAATCCATGTTCCGCAGATGTTACGAGACCCATATGACGTTCTGGAAAATCTTCGGATCCAAGTTTGGGAACAGCACCGAAAACCGGAATCCTGCAGAACCGTGCAATATTGTCTGTCACCTTTTTCCGGTGGCGGCTGCCGGCCACCTGGTTGAGAATCACCCCGGCAATGCGTATCCCGGGATCAAAATGCATGCAGCCCAGCAGCAGCGCTGCCATGGTCCGGGTGCTTTTGGTACAGTCCAGCACCAGCAGCACAGGCAGGTCCAGCAGTCGTGCCAGCTCGGCGGTGGAGGTGGACCCGTCTGTATCAATGCCGTCGTAAAGGCCGCGGTTTCCTTCAACTAATGCGATATCACAGGAACGGGAATGGGTGGCATAAGATTGTTGCACAACATCCGGATGGCACAGATAGGTATCCAGGTTGTAACAGGGGCGGCCGGCTGCCAGAGATAGCCAGCCGGCATCAATATAGTCAGGCCCTTTCTTGAACGGGGCGACCGCAAGATTCATGCGTTTCCATGCAGCGGTTATCCCAAGGGAGATAATGGTTTTGCCTGATCCACCCCTGAGACCTGCTACCACTACGCCCGGGACACTTTCACAACTTGCCTGCATGGGTTTGTGTCTTTTATCTTTTCTTAATTTTCGCCTTCAGAAGAATGCTGGATACCCCCGCCTTTAAGGCCGTACATGGTGGTGGAACCCGATGACCAGTATTCAAGAATACCGTCTTCCACCATTTTATTGACCACTTTTTTGATCATCCGGGGTTTGTCATCCGGAAAAATCTTGTAAAAATCCTTGAGATAGAATTTGGATTTGGTTTTGGCTTTTTTGTTCAGCCATTCCACCACTGCTTCTTCCGCAGCTTCTTTGTTGTCAAGAAGATCACTCATTGTCTTCACTCCTTTGAATTAAAATGGATGAGCCGGGGTAACCTTGCGGAAAGCCCCGGCTTTTCATCATATGCAGCAGGATCTGTTCAAAAACAGATAATACACTAGAATTTGAACTGTGCGGACTGGCGCCAGCTCATGTATGCCTGCTGGCGGAAATCATCAATCAGGTGGTGGGTAAAATCCAGCTCACACACCCCAAAGAATTTTTCCCATCCGATTCTTTCCGCCCAGTCACCCAGACGTTCGTACTTGTTGGCGCCTTTGGCATAGGCTTCCACCATTCTCTGGATGGCATCGGTCATGGACGGCCATCTGGGCATCTCATTGGGAAGGAAGGCCACAACCACTTTGGAGAACTTGGGATCGGAAATCC
The DNA here is from genome assembly GCA_035268565.1 of Desulfotignum sp. Classification (GTDB taxonomy): domain Bacteria; phylum Desulfobacterota; class Desulfobacteria; order Desulfobacterales; family Desulfobacteraceae; genus Desulfotignum. Next base: position 83,919 of record DATFKQ010000057.1, read on the forward strand.
GGTTGGATACCTTGCCGCCGGCCATCAGGACGATACCATCCCCTTCAGTGTCAGCCAGGGGCATGGACGGACACATGGTGTAGCAGTTACCGCAGTACATGCACCGTTCGTTTTTGACATCGACAGACTTGACTTCCTTACCGTTGTCCAGCTTCACCTTGGCCGGTTTGATGGCCGCAGTGGGACATGAGGCAACAGCCAGGGGGATTTCACACACCTTGTCCAGGTATTCATGGTCCAGCATGGGCGGTTTTCTGTGATATCCCAGGATGGCGATATCAGAGCAGTGAACCGCACCGCACATGTTCAGGCAGCAGGCCATGGAAACCCGCAGCTGTGCCGGCAGTCTCATGTCCTGAAAATCGCTGAACAGAACGTCCATGGCAGCCTTGACCGTACCGGACGCATCCGTTGCCGGGGTATGGCAGTGGATCCAGCCCTGGGTGTGGACAATGTTGGTAACTCCGGCACCTGTGCCGCCGATGGGGAATTTGAAGGAACCGCCGTCAAACTTTCTCGAGGACAGATCGTTTTTCAAAGGTTCCAGTTTGTCCTTGGCATCCACCATGAACTCCACATTGTTTCTGGTGGTGAACCGTACATGTCCGTCACAATGTTTGTCTGCAATGTCACAGATTTCATTGATCAAGCTGGTGGACATCAGGCGGGCCCCGCCCACTCTTACTGTATATACTTCATCTCCTGAATCAGCCACGTGCACGAGTACGCCGGGCTCAAGGATTTCATGGTGAGACCATTTGCCCTTGTTTTTTGCGATCACAGGAGGATAAAATTCGTTATAGTCTCTGGGACCGATGTCGCTAATCCGGTTTTCCATCGGTTTTTCTGGATTATAACCAGTCGAAATAAATGCCATTATTATTCTCCCTTTCTATCTCAGATGGTGTTTTCTGTATTCTTCAACATCACGTTCCCAGCCGCCGGGTACTTCATCTTCTTTCCAGAAGATATACGGGTTGGTTCTGGGATAGGCCACATGCTGGGGCATGGGATCGATACCGGTCACTTCCAGCAGTTTCTGGAAACCCTGGCGCATGATCAGCTCACCAAGACGTTCACGGTTCTTGCCTTCTTCCATCCACCAGTCCCAGATGTTTTCAATGACTTCCGTAATTGCTTCATAATCATTTTCCGGATTGACTTCTATAAACGGAACCAGCAAAGACCCCATCTGGGCACCATCAAGGATCGGGGCTTTGGCACCAACCAGAATGGAACAACCGGTTTCTTTACCGATTTTCAGGGCTCTGGGCATGACATTGATGCAGTGCATGCAACGGCTGCAGTTGGCATCGTCAATGAACAATTTCTTGTTTTCAAATTTCATGCATTTTGTGGGGCAAAGACCCAGTACTTCTTTTTCAAGGTTAAAGGGGCCCCAGTCTTTGCTGCCCTTGTAGGCACCGGCATTGGCCGGATAGGCAGGATCGTTTTCAACATATTTGTTTACCGCATCCTGGTCAATGCGGATGTCGTCTTTCCAGGTACCGATAAAGGACATGTCAGACCGGGCAATGGATGCCACGCAGCAGTTGGGGCAGCCGTCCAGTTTGAATTTGAACTTATAGGGGAAAGCAGGTCTGTGCAGCTCATCCTGGTATTCATTGGTCAGAAAATACACCAGGGCATTGGTGTCATAGCAGGAATATTCACACCGTGACTCTCCAAGACAGTCGGACGGGGTTCTCAGGTTGGAGCCGGAACCGCCAAGGTCCTGGTTCATGTCATGGGTCAATGTCCAGAAAATTTCTTCCAGCTGCTTGGTTGTGGTTCCCAGAAGAATGATATCACCCGTGGAGCCGTGCATATTGGTGACTCCGGAGCCTCTGAAGTCCCACAGGTCGCACAGCTTTCTGAGATAATCAGTTTTGTAATACTTGCCGGCAGGCTGGTTCACCCGCATGGTGTGAAAAGCCTCAACCCCGGGAAAATTCTTGGGCTGGTCACAGTACCTGCCGATAACACCGCCGCCATAACCGAAAACACCGACAATGCCGCCGTGTTTCCAATGGGTTCTTCCGTGTTTGAAAGAAAGTTCCAGAATTCCCAGAAGATCCTCAACAACATCCACCGGAATCTGGAATTCAATTCCTTCCTCATTCTTTGCTCTCTTTTCCGCCTGAGCCTTCAGGTCAGAGACAAAGCTAGGCCAGGGGCCGGATTCCAGCTGGTCCAGTAAAGGAGTTTCATGCTTAGCCATTTACTTACCTCCGTTAAAAGTTAAATTACATTCAACAATGAAAAGAATTTCCAAACTTTTCATTCAATAGTCTGATTTTGTGTCATATCGAATACTTGTCCTGCAAAAACCATCTTGTTTCAAGGTACACCTTCAGCAAAATACCATTGCAGGTATAGAATTTCTGTTTGCACATGTCAATAAAAAAACCGGTGATTCACCGGTTTTTCATACCCTGGCCAGGAAAACCTGATCAGGGCCGCTTTAATGCCTTACAAATTCCGGCGCAGTGGGGCAAAAGGTTTTCATGGACCAGTTCCAGTTCAGCAGCATCCGGGGGCCAGGCCTCCACAAGATTTACCATGATATCGGTCAGCTGTGCCTGACTGAAACCATTCACAAGATCAACAAAAACATGACAGATATCTGCCGGTACCGGCGGATCCTCTGCCCCTGCTCCCATCAATTCGTTGGACCGGTGATCCAGTGCTGTGAGCACGCCTTTTATTGTTGCATCCAGTACGATCTGCGGCAGAAAAACCATGGGACCGGTGCCATCCAGCCGGTCCAGGCGCATGCGCAGTGTCAGATTCAAAAAATAAAAAACCAGGCAGGAAAGCAGGTGTGCGCCAGAAGCGGAGGCAAGCTGTTCCGCATCAACCACCGGGGCTGTTCCCCGCACCGTGATCAGCCGGACATCCCATATCTGCAGATCCCCTGCCGCCGCCACAAAATCTCCGGCCGCATGGTGCCAGGGATAAATTTCATGCCCGGTGTGCAAATCATAATAGGCTGTGAGAATATAGGCAATTTTTTCGTATATCCGGGCAGCCTGGTGCCAGGATATTACCATATGGGTATCATCATCACGCCAGACAGCCACCTGGTTTCCGTTAGGTGTCCGGGTCACATGGAATTCACAGAATCCGACAAACCATTCTCCCAGAAAAAACGCAACAATCCTTTTGGCTGATCTGATTTCACCCGCACCGAATACCCGGGGAATAAAAGAGGGCACCACCCGGGAGGCCATATTTTCCAGCGACTGAAATTCTGTTTTGACCAGGCTGAGTCCCGGTTCTTTTACAGCGCCGTTGAGTACCAGATAAAGGGGAGGAGAAAACTGGGTTGCAATGGTTATTTTAAGGGGGTGATAAAAAGCACCGTGTTTTTCCAGGCTGATATCTAGGGCCTGGATCCGGCCGCAGTTGTCTGCAAGGGAGGTGACAGCCCGGCACAGTATGTCGCTGTAATCTCTAATCAAAAAATTTTGGGCTGCCAGAAAATATTCCCCCACAGTAAACGCGTCACAGGGCTGCTGAAAAGATCTGTTTTCAGCAGCAGGGTTTGTGCCCTTTTGACCGGTTTCATTTTTTTTTCCGGACAGGGGCATATCCCACAGGGGGCTGCCGGGACCAATCTGACCGCTGTGCCCCGGCATATAAAAAGATATCTTTGGCCTGAAGCTCATGCCTCCCTGTGGGGTGCCAGTTCTTCGACAAGTTGCGGGGCTACCTCATAGCCCAGCTCACGGGCTTTATCACAATGGTAGATAGCCTTTGGATAGTCTTTAAGTTCCAGAAACCCCACGGCCAGGTTATTGTGTGCAACAGGAAATTCCGGCTGCACCTGAACCGCTTCCTGGTTGGCCTTGATCCCTTCTGCATACAGGCCTTTCATGAAATAGGCCGTGCCCAGGGTGGCATATGCCTGAACAAAATTTTTGTTGTGGATAATGGCTTTTTTCAGGTGTTTAATGGCCTTGTCTACTTTTTCTTCATCTTCTTTAAGGTCTTTGCCGTCCACCAGCTGTAGCAGGACAAAAGCCATATTGGCATACCCTTCAGCAAATCCGGCCCGGGCCTTGGTGGCCCGCTGGTTGAACCGGTAACAGCCTTCCAGGTCCCCCCGCTGCAGACAGATGCCGCCTAAAAGCACATAGGCCTCAGCCAGGGTGGGGCTGTGTTCAATGGCTTCGTGCAGCACTTTTTCAGCTTCCATATATTCCTGTTTTCCCAGCAGGGCCACTCCCAGATTGTAATGGGTGGTACCGCATTCTGCATTCTGGGTCAACTGGTATCTGAGTTTTGCAATATGCTCATCCGCATTCCGGGGCAAATGGTCCCTTTGCTGCGCATCTGACATGAACAACTCCTTATATTTTATACATTTATATCTTGTGTTCCGGGTAAAATTTAATATAATAAACTTTTTGCCGCAGGAGTCAAGATCTTTGGGGTCTGGTCCTGGGACAATATTTTTCTTGCGCCCGGATTACACCTGTGGTAGCACCTGAATCCTTATTTTACAATTTCAGGAGAAGACTTTCATGGAAAAAGGATGCTTTACCGCACTCATCACCCCGTTTACCAGGACCGGAGAACTGGATCAAAAAGGCCTGGAACAGCTCATCGATTTTCAAGTCCATAACCAGATCACCGGCATACTGGTCACAGGCACCACAGGAGAAAGCCCCACATTCAAATGGCAGGAACACAACCATGTCATTTCTTTGGCTGCCAAACAGATAAACGCAAGGTGCCTGGTCATCGCAGGGACAGGCAGCAACAACACCCGGGAAGCCATGGATGCAGCCGGTCATGCACAAAAAGAGGGGGTGGATGCCATCCTTATGGTGGACCCCTATTACAACGGCCCCTCTTCTTTGGAAATCCGCAAAGAATATTATGAGGCAGTGGCAGCCCGTTACCCGGATCTGGAAATCATCCCCTATATCATCCCCGGCCGCACCGGGGCCCAGATGCTTCCCCAGGACCTGGCCATTTTATCCAGAGCATGCCCCAATATTAGCTGTGTCAAGGAAGCCACCGGCAGCCTGGACAACATGAAGCTCACCCGCAAATGCTGCGGCCCCGGTTTCCAGATATTTTCCGGTGATGATGCACTGGTATATGACATCATGACCGATCCGGAAATCCTGGCCTGCGGGGCCATATCTGTCATGTCCAATATCGTGCCGAAATCCATGACCCAGATGGTGTATTTCCTCAACCAGGGCAAAACCGATGCTGCCCGGCAGCTTCAGACAGCGCTGAAACCCCTGCTGGATCTGGTGGTGGTCACCACTTTTGAACAGACCTCTTTCGGATCGGTGCTGTGCCGGGCCAGAAACCCCCTGCCGTTGAAAACCATGATGCAGCTGCTTGGCATGCCGGCCGGCCCCTGCCGTCAGCCCCTGGGAAAAATGACCCGGCAGGGGTTGGACACGGTACTGGCTGCCATGCAGAAAGTCCAGACAGCAAACCCGGAAATTCTTGCACCCATCCAGGACTTTTTCGGCATTGATATTGATGACAGGCTTTCCAATCCTGTCCACCAGGAAGGCCTGTGGTACGACTATGAATAAATCCAAATACGTTGAATTCAACCAGAAACCTGCAATGACCGACACCATCCTGGCAGAAACCAGACTGGAAAACGGACAGACCCTGGTGCTTTTTGACCAATCCCGGAAAATCAGCGCAGATGCCTGGGTAGTCATCATGCGGGCCTCCATGGAGATAAAGATAACACCGGACCTGTTCAAACAGGAACCGCTTGCCGGTGTCACTTATAAACAGATCAGGGAAACCTTGGGTGAAAAAGTCATATATGAATACCGCCTGGAGCGCAACTTTATCATGGATCATGAAAAAGATACCGTGCTCGATTCCCTGGTGAACACCTTTATGAAAAACACGGGCCAGTATATTTCCAACCCCGGGTTTGCCCAGAAACTGGTTTTAAAAAAATATGAAAGCTGTTAGCTGTTAGCCGGTAGTAACCACCAGGGGGAGAATTTTATTTGATTATTGCAAGCTGAAAACTGAGTACTGTCGGCGGGAGCCCCTGGAGGTGTCCTGTGAACGGACCGTCAGATCCGGAGGATCTCGGGCCGGGCACAGGACACCTCCAGGGGCGGCTCAGGAACGGAAAAGATCACTCACTCTTTTTTGCTGTTTTTGATCTGAAAGCTCTCCCTGCCGGTGTGAAAAAACGCCGATTTCAGCCATTCAAACCCGAACTGCAGCAGCTTGACATCATCGGATTGGATCTCTTCTATCTTGCCTGCCGGAATCTCATACCGCTCCAGAAAGGATGAATTAAAGACAAAATTTCTGAATTTATCAATATTATAGCAAACCATGAAAAACATCTTTTTGCTTTCTTCAGACAGCTTCATGCTGGGGGGCAAAGATTTTTTGCGGACCATAAGATCCATCCATCCTTCGTTAACCGCATCCCGCTCGTCAATGCCCTGATCCTGGCGCCATTGGGCCACGGTCCATTCCCTGTCTTCCTCAAATCCCAGGCAATGGGCTTCTTTTACCGTGAAAAAGAACTCATCCTTATCCCCCTGCTCTCCGGAATAACTCAAGGCCCCCACACCGATGGGATAATACCGGCAGGTGGTGGGACGGTCTTCATAAATCACACACCCGTCCTTGTCTTCCACAAACGGGCAGGACCTGCGTTCATCATCCAGCAGTTTCAGGGTCACCACCGGCATGTCCGCTTTTTCCAGTATCCTGGGCTCGGTAAACACCGCCAGAAACTCTTCAGATGACAGGTCCAGTTTCCGGCACATGGTCAGAATATCATAGGGGGTGAGCATGATATCAATGCCCCTGCAGCAGTCGGTAAAACATTTCACCCCTTTGTGGCATTGGAATGTAAACCGGGTATTGGGCCCCATCTGTTCTGGCGGAATTTCAGATATTTTATGGTCATTCATATTTTTTCCTTAAATAAAATTTTATTGCGTGAATCAAAGGTCCTGGATACTATAAAAATAATATAATAATGTCAACCAGATACATACGTCCTCCCAGAGGGTTTCCTGCAAATCGGAAAATATTGCCAAAATTAGGTTTGACACAGCAAAAAATCCCCATTAAGACAAAAGGCATGTACACGCAGTGAATGTCAACCCGTTAGATTCCAAAGGAGGGGGTATGAGAATAAAAAAAGCGGTTTTCCCTGTGGCTGGTCTGGGAACACGGTTTATCCCGGCCACCAAGGCCATGGCAAAAGAAATGCTGCCGGTGGTGGACAAACCCTTGATCCAGTATGCAGTGGAAGAGGCTTTCCAGGCAGGGATTGAGCAGATCGTCTTTGTCACGGGAAGAGGGAAAAAAGCCCTGGAAGACCATTTTGACCGGTCCTATGAAATTGAGCATGCCCTGGAGAACAAAAAAAAAGAAGACCTGCTCAAGCAGATCCGGGAACTGGTCCCCCCTACCGGCACCATTATCTATACCCGTCAGCACGAACCGCTGGGCCTGGGACATGCTATCTGGTGCGCCAGAGACATCGTGGGTGATGAACCGTTTGCCGTGCTGCTGGCAGATGATCTGATCCAGACCGACAGACCGGTGCTCTCGGAAATGATACAAAAATTTGACCGGCTCCGGGCCTCCATGGCTGCTGTCATGGAAGTGCCGAAAGACCAGACCGATAAATACGGCATCCTGGATGCCACCGCGGTGGAGCAGGACATTTACCGCATCAATGATATGGTGGAAAAGCCCTCCCCTGACCAGGCCCCTTCCAACCTGGCCATTATCGGCCGGTATATCCTCATGCCCAGAATTTTTGATCTTCTCGGGAAAAAACAAACCGGGGCGGGCAATGAAATTCAACTCACCGACGCCATGAAAACCCTTCTCCAGGAACAGCCGGTTTTTGGGTACAAATTCCACGGCAACCGGTTTGACTGTGGAGACAAAGTAGGATTTCAGATGGCCAACCTGGCATTTGCCCTGGAAAGACCTGACATGAAAGACAGGCTTTTGGCCTTCATCAAGTCGGTTCAGACCAAATAACAGGCCTATGCCTCTTTATACCGGGTGAACAGGGCCATCACCTTCCGGACATAGGCCTGGGTTTCTTTGAAAGGCGGAATGTGCTGGTACCGGTCTACAGCCGTAGGCCCGGCATTATAGGCAGCCAGGGCCAAAGGAAGCTTCTGGTGATACCGGTCCAGCATCTGTTTCAGATACCGGGTGCCGGCCATTATATTCTGGGAAGGGTCAAAGGGATCAGCCAGGGACAGGAATGCATCATTTTCCGGCATAATCTGCATCAGTCCCCTGGCCCCTTTGGCAGATACCGCCCTGGGATTGAATGCGGATTCCACCCGTATCACCGCTTTTATCAGCGCAAAGGGCACCCCGTAAATACGCTGGGCATCACGGATAAGATCATCATATGCGTCTGTATCCCATGATTTACCCTGTTCCGGCGACTGTTCCCGGATATACAGCGCATAACCGGGTGTGGTGGGGGTGTTGGTAAAATGCACCACCCCGGCTTCATCAGTATACTTGTAAATATCAGCTGTGACACCTTCAGGCATATACCAGAACACCCCCATCAAAAACAGGCAGGCCAGGCAGTGCCTGTACATGAGCCGGACAGTATAAAGCTGCTCCGGGCCGTACAAGTACTGCATTCCGGCAGTAGGCGGGCTGTTTCTCACAGGTAAAATACCATTCTCCTTTAAAACAGTTCCAGCTGGATCTGCGCCTGTTTTGGGGGCTGTCTCTTTTTTTGTTTTTCAAACAACGCAAGGCGCCTTTCAATATCCTCCAGAAAAACTGACTGCTGCCGGTTTTCCACCACCCCGAAAATCTGCCGTTTTCTGGCATAGGTCAGGCACAGAACATCCATGGCCCGGGTCATGGCCACATAAAACAGGCGGCGTTCCTCGGCCGGATTCTCACAGGTTTTTTTGTCCCGGGCATAAGGGATGAGTCCCTGTTCACACCCGGTGACAAACACCACGGGAAATTCCAGTCCTTTGGCCGCATGCATGGTCATGAGAGACACTTTTTCCACTGCATCCGCCAGATGGTCCGGATCCTGTTCCAGGGCCAGATGGTCCATAAAATCATCGGGATCGGTAAACACCCGGGACAGGTGTTCGAGATGGGCGCGCATGTCTGCTGCAGCCGGATCTGCAGCCAGGACCTGCTCAATTCCCAGAAACCGGACAAATATCTCCAGACACGCATGGCTGGACCTGTCTCTGACCTGTTCTGCCAGCGGTCCAAGTATCTGCTCCAGGGTTTTTGGGACCTTTTTTGTTTGTATGTCCTTAGAAAAATGGGAGTGCAACACCTGCACATCTTTTGCATCCTTTCGCCCGGTAATAAATCTGAAACAGCTTAATAACGGACGGATGCCTTTCAGATCAAAACCGGATTTCCTGTCTGCTGTCTGAAAAGGGATCCCATGCTTTTGAAACACATCTGCAAATATGTCTTTCTGCCTGCGGGTGCGGAACAGTACGGCAAAATCAGAGAACCCATAAGCCCCGTGCAGAAAATCTTCTTTTTTCCTGGTATCCATGGCAAAAAAGGACAGTCCCCCCACCCCGGCTTCAATCATTTTTCCCACAGCCACGGCTTCCGCTGTATCTGAACCGGCTTCCCTGATAACCAGCTTTTTGGTTTTGGTATCTTCTGAAAAGATTTTTTTGACCCCTTTGTCTCTGCCGGACCGGGAGATCATCTGAAAAGACGCATCCAGAATGGCCTGGGAAGACCGGTAGTTCTGGGTCAGCACAATCTGCTCACACCCGGGATAATCAGCGGCAAACTGCTTGAAATACCGGTTGTCCGATCCCCTGAAGCCGTAAATGGACTGATCAGGATCACCGATGACAAAGATGCGGCTGTTTTCAGCCAGCAGTTTTACCAGTTCATACTGGCCTTTGTTCAGATCCTGGTACTCATCCACAAAAATATATGTGAACCGGTTCTGCACCTGGGCCAGGAGAGCCGAAGACCGGCTGAGCAGCATAAAAAACCGGAAAATAAGGTCCTCAAAATCCAAAAAATCCAGCGTGGAAAGCTGCTGCTGGTAAGCGGCATACACCTTTTTGAGCAGTGCCTGGTCCTGTGTCACGCATAGCAGGTCATCTTCGGGGGCCAGCAGCTGCTGTTTGCACAGGCTGATATCCAGATCCATCTGTGCTGCCAGCCGGGAAATCCCTGCCTGTTTTTTTGTACATGTTTCCAGGGCTGTTTTTACCAGTTCTTTTTTGTGGTCTTCTTCCAGAAGACGGACCCTGCGCCCGTCATATTCCTTGAGCATGGCCAGGCAGAACCCATGAAAGGTGGCAGCGGTCACACCGGGTCCTTTGGGGGGTAAAAACCCCTGTATGCGCCGGGAAAGGGACCGGGCTGCCTTGTTGGTGAAGGTCAGGGCAAGGATCTGTTCCGGAGAAACCGTGTCTTTTGATATCAGATGGGCAATTCTGGCGGTGAGAGTCCTGGTTTTCCCGGTGCCCGGACCGGCTGTGATGAGAATGGCTCGGGATGTGGAATGCACAGCCTGACGCTGTTTTTCATTCAAATTTTCCAGTATTTCGGGTGTATCAGCACACAGAATTCCAGGTGTGCCGGCAGCAACCGATGCAGGCAGGGTTTTTCGGCATAATACCTTTCTGTTTTTTTTCTGGATTTTTTCCGGTTGTTTTTGGGCAGCCGGTAAGGATTTTTCCCCCTGTTCAAGCGGTTTTCCGCCCAGAGTCATCTGCAGCTGCAGCTCTCCTTTGCGCTGTTCTTTTTCTTTGGCAGTGAACACATGAATCTTGCCGAACTGCCCGTCAAATCCGGGTTCCACATGGATATGTTTATTGCGCATCCGGGATACAGCCTCAGCCAGAAGCGGTATGCCGGCTGCCTGGATGTCCTCACAGGAGCGGTCCAGAAGAATGTCCAGTTCCGGTCCCAGGGCCTGCACCGCTTTTTCATAATACCGGGCAACTTTTTTTGTTTTAGGGCCCACACCGAAAATTTCAGACAGCATATCTGTGAGCGGGATAATACTGGTATATCCCTGGCGGTCACGGGGCACAAATCCCTGGGGCCGGTTCGCCAGCTGTCTTACCCGATACAGCACCCCCAGAGTCAGCGGCCGGCCGCATGCCGGACAGATGCCGTCCAGCCGGACCGTTTCATCCGGATCCAGGCTGACTCCGCATTTTCTGTGGCCGTCATAATGGTATTTCCCCTGGTCCGGATACATGTCCAAAGTTCCCTGGTACCTTTTAATGTCAAGGGTTTCAAGAGATCTGCGCATGGCAAAATAATCCAGTTCCGTATTGAACACGCAGGCATTGCGGCCCAAATATCCCGGCGAATGGGCATCGGAATTGGACATAAGCCGGACATGGTCCAGGTCAGCCACCCGCCAGTTCATGGAAGGATCAGAAGACAGGCCGGTTTCCACCGCAAAAATGTGGGAAGCCAGATCTCCAAAGCACTGGTCTATCCGGTCAAATCCGGATTTGGATCCAAACAAAGAAAACCAGGGGGTCCAGATATGGGCAGGCACCAAAAACCCCTGGTCAGAGGTTTCCAGCATGATCTCCAGAAGATCTCTGGCATCCAGCCCGAGAATGGGGCGGCCGTCTGAGGTGATATTGCCGATGGCATCCAGCCGGGCATTAAATTTTTTAACACTGGCCAAATCCGGAAAGTAGATGATATTATGGTTTTTTCTGACCTTGCCGTCTTTTTTATAGATATTGGAAATTTCCGCCTGGAGCATAAAGCGCACCTGGTTCCGGCAGGTTGGGGGTATGGCATCATCAATGGCTGCTGCAATCTGTTTTTTCAGCACAAACAGCCCGGGTTCAGCCGGTTCCAGCTTGGATTCCATCTCCTGAACCCAGGCCGGGTGGGTGAAATCGCCTGTGCCCACAACACTGATTCCCTTGATCCGGGCTGCCTGGTAAATATTTTCAAAATCCAGGTTCCGGGCTGTTGCCCGGGAATACCTGGAATGGATGTGAAGGTCTGCATAAAAGGTCATAATATTCAGCCTGAAACAAAAAGTTGGCATCTGGTGCATGTTATTTACATGATTTTCACTTAATTTAAAAGCAGGATTCTGGTAAAGAATATAGAAGTCAGCCTGATTTTCACCTTCAAAAAAAAGGAAACCCCATGACCGCCACCTCTCACAAAGCATTGGTCATCGCAACCAGGGACACTGCCCAGGCAGTGAAAACGGCATTGGCAGAAACCCCGGAAGTTGTGATTATCCAGGCAGAGGCAACCGCTGATGCCATGAAACATATTTTCTCCCGCTCTCTGGCATTTATCGTCGTGGACCTCACTTTGCCGGAGATTGACCCCCATGCGGTTGCAGACAGCCTGTTGCGCTTTGATCATGCCAAAATCCCCCCGGTTCTCCTGGTAACAGATACCCCCGGGCTGCCGGATCTGTATGACAAAGTGCCTCCTTTGCTGCTGGACCATATTGTCAAACCCCTTGAACCGGGGTTGATCAGGGCCAAAATTTTTCTTTTCATGACACTTTTCCGCCACCGCATTGCTGTGGACCAAAGCATCCAGGAACTGGAAAAAGTCTATACCCGGTTCATGGATCAGCACCAGTCCGCTTTATCTGAGACCACCTTGAAGAAAAACCTACTGGCATTATCTTCTGCGTTTACCAATCAGGTCCAGCCGTTTTTAGCCAGCATCCAGGCCAGCACCTATTTTTTGCAGCAGGCACCGGACCTGCCCCTGCGCCTGCGCCAGGGAGTCACCCGTATTCGGACAGCCGGCGACCATATCGCAGAGGTGATCCGACGGCTGCGCAGATCCCAGAATCGGGGATTGGGCAGTGAAGCGCTTTTCCAGGACAAAACCGGCCAGAACCGGCCCGGCAGAATTCTTTTTGCCACCCATTTTACAGAAGAATTCATGATTTTTGAACGGTATCTGGCCGGCAGGATAAAGGCCGATCTTACCCAGGCCGGCACCGCTGAACAGGCCCTGGAACATGTGGCTTCCTGCCGGCCGGATGTTATTTTCATCAACCACCAGCTGGCAGACGGCTCCGGCCTGCACCTGCTGGACAAGCTGATCCGCCTGAGAACCAGTGCCCCGATAATCTACACCGTGGACCAGCGTCATACAGATGCCGGGGCCGCTGCGATTGCCACCGGTGCCCACACATTTTTGGTCAAAGAACAGACATCTGCAATGGATATGGTGGATACCATACAGAAAACCCTGATCCAGGCCAGACTGACCCATAAAGTTCAGGGTGCACGGGACCGGATAGATCTGATTTCCCGGCGGGATCAGCTGACCCGGCTGTTGAACCGCAGCTGGTTCAACCAGACCCTGGCCTTGGAAGTGTCCAAGGCCCGGCGGTACCGACTGCCGCTGTCCATCCTGCTGGTACAGGTGGACCAGTTTACCTCCTATAATGAAAAATACGGGTACAAGACCGGGGATACCATTTTGACTGCCTGTGCCGCAAGGATCCAGGCAATGGTAAGGGACCTGGATGTGGTATGCCGGTTTGGCGCAGAAAAATTCGGCATTGTGCTGCCCAACACCCAGGCTACCAGGGCACAGATTCTGGCCGAACGTATCAGACAAAACATAAATGACAATAAAATCTTTGTGGGCACCCATCTGATCCGGTTGACCCTCAGCATCGGAATGGCCTGCTTTACAGGAGAAAAGCTGGATACAGAAAACCGGACATCAGCAGCACAGGGGCCGGGGCCCGGATCAGGGCCGGATCTGGTCCATCAGGCTTTGGACGCCCTGGATATTGCCATACATCAAGGGGGTAACCAGATTCAGGCATGAAAAGTACTGACAAAGAAAAAATTTGCGCCTGGGCAGAAAAACAGACCCATACCCAAAAGCTTTTTTTATCCCGGACCAGCCACCCGGAGCAGGCCGATTTTGATGCTTTTGCCAGGGAGCTTGTCCGACTGGCCCCATGCCTCAAAATCCAGTCCTCAGCGCAAAAAACAGCCCTGCCCGCCATCTTTATTGCTGACAACATCCTTTTGAGCGCACTTCCCCTGGAAAAAGAACTGGCGCCTTTTCTGGAAGCCCTGACCTATCTGGCCGGCCCACTGCCGCCTCTGGCAGACCACATACAAGACAAGCTGAATCTGCTGGACCATCCCTGCCGCCTGATGCTTTTCATTGCCCTGCAATGCCCCCACTGTCCCGATATGGTCAGAACCCTTATTCCATTGGCAGCCCATGCAAAAAAAATTTTTCTGCATATCATTGACGGCAGCCTGTTTCCTGAAGCAGCCCGAAAACACAAGGTATTATCTGCTCCCTGTTTGATCTTGAACCAGGATTTCAGGTGGACCGGTCAGACCTCCCAGAAAGAAATTCTGGACATGATGATCCAGCCGGATCCGTCACAGCTGGGCCCTGATACCCTGAAAAATATCCTGGAACAGGGGGATGCCCGGTGGATATGTCAGCAGATGATCCAGGCCGGGCATGTTTTCGACGGTTTTGCAGCACTTCTGCTGCACAGCACATGGTCGGTGCGCCTGGGGGCCATGGTGGCGGTGGAAATCCTGGCAGAAGAAGCGCCTGATCTGGCAGCACAGCTGAGCCCCCTTCTCATCCAGGCATTTGGTGATCAGGAGGTTCCGGTCCAGGGAGATATACTGTACATTCTGGGTGAGGTAGGCACGCGGGAAACAAAAGCCTGGATACAGAAAATACTGCCCGGCCTGGTGCACCCGGACCTGAAAGAAGCTGCCAGGGATGCCCTGGCAGCCATTGCAGATGAAAGCTGACCGGTTACTGGGTCTGATAACCGCTTTGGGACTGACTGGTGCTCAACTCCTGAATACGGTCTCTGGCTGCCTGAACCACATTCGCATCTTCATCTTTTTCAGTCATCTGTTCCAGAAGATGAAGGTCCTGGCATTTGTTGACAAATTTTATTCTTACTTGGGGATTGGAATGTAAATACTTGGGGACAAATAAATCTGATAAACCCATGATTCCTCCTTTTTTTTTTGATTATCACTGCAGGAGGTCAGATGCTTTATGTCAAATATTTCTGAATCAGTTCGATGGCTTCAGCACCTGTGGATCGTCCCTGGATTTACCGCTGTCAGCTGAGCGCTTTATGGAAGATGTTCCGGCACAGCCAATATCACTTGTTTGCTCTGGTTCTGCCACAACCCTGTTCGATTTTCATGCAGTATCATTACATCTGATACACCTGATATACCCTTATACTGCCACAAATCCGCCCAGATATCAAGGCATTATTAAAATGGAAGGATGCCGCCTGAAAAGCGCCATCTTGACAGATTTCGGCATATACGGTATCACCTTGTCATGAAAGATATGATCAGAAAATTCAATTTGACCCCCCATCCTGAAGGCGGTTTTTTCCGGGAAACATACCGGTCAGGACAGCAGGTGTGGTCAAATGCAGCAAAGGCTGACCGGGCCGCAGTGACCCATATTTACTTTCTGCTGCCCCAAGGCCAGGTGAGCCGGTTTCACCGGGTTCTCCACGACGAAATCTGGCATATCTACCAGGGGGATCCCCTGCGCCTGATTCAATTTAACGGGGCCAGTCTGACTCAAACCCATATCGGCAAAGGCTGCCCTGACTATTGCGCAGTTGTTCCGGCAGGGGTCTGGCAGGCAGCCGCCTCCACAGGCAGCCATACCCTTGCCGGCTGTACCGTGGCTCCGGGATTTGATTTTACCGACTTTAGCTTTCTGGCGGATCACCCCCGGGACCTGAAGCGTTTCAACGCCCTTGGCAGCGGATTACACCCATTTATATGACAAAAAAAACCAAAGCACCCATGAACATGACCGCCCATCTTACCCCTTCTCTGTCTGCTGCCTTCTCCTCTGTGCGCACCTGTGTGAGCCCGCAGGGACGCTTTTGGGTGGGCATCCACCGGCCGCATTTTACTGTGGACAATCTGCGGGAAAATGATTTTATCACCCGACTGGGACACCTGCCCGGGGGATCTCCGGTATGGAATCATGCCAATTTTCCCGGGAACACGGTTCAGGAACCGGCAGCTGACCCCATATATGAAATTGCCAATCCCCTGTCTTTTAGGGGCACCACCTTTATCAATTCCGCATGGGCAGATGCCAAAGCCGGACACCCGGAAAAAATCGGCATTCCCCGGCCAAAGGCATGCTCTTTTTTCGCCGGTCTGGATGAATGGAAAAAAGACCTTACATCCCGGGACAAGATCCGGTTAATCACTGCCCTTCCTCATCCTTTGAAAATCGCCCTGGCACAGGCGTCCACGGATCCTGAAGAATTGTGCGCCCTGGCCTGCCAGGCCTGCACCCTGGTGTTTACACCCGGAACTGCCTCTCCTGCCGGCATGGGTTTTTGTCCGGCTGATACCGGCACACCCGTGCCGGATATTCAATACCATGACCTGTTCGAGGTGCTGGTGAACAATCCCCATCTGCCCGACGATTACAAAACGGTTATGGTGCTTCGTCCCGGCATCCAGGGAAACAGTGAAATCGTCGGAGAATATACCGGCGGCGCCACCCATGTGTTTGAATATCTGCGCCGCAACTCCTATATCCCCTGGGGCCATTTTGCATCCAACATGGCCCATGACAGCATCCGTTACCGGGCACAGGACCTGGGATGCGCAGATATCCGGGGCTTGCGCCATCTGTATTACCAGCGGGTCTATGTCCGCCTGGCCCGGCAGCTGGGTATCCGGATCCCGCAGCATCGCGCCTGTATGTCAAAACAGACATTGGAAGACCTGCGCCTGTCAGTGACGGCTCTTCTGGGAAGCGGCCGGGGCAGGAAACTGGATTTCAACGGCGCTCTGTGGGGCTGGAATTTCGGGTTCGGGGTTGCCCAGTCCGGCCACAGACTCCATGCCTCCCACCAGATGATCCACCAGCAGAATGCGCTGGTACCCAGACAGGTGGAGGATCCTGATCACGGCGGCCTTCCTTCTTTTTCCTGCGGCGATCTGGTGTCCGACTTTGTGAGGGACTATGAAACCACCCATGGCAGACTGTTTTTTGATGCTTATTTTGATGCCATACGAAATAACCGCCGCACCGACGGCAGCAGCAGGGGAGAAAATTCACTCATCATACATGAAGATGACCATGTCCTGCTCTTTGTCCCCAAGGCCCAGGTCAGTGAATGGGAAATACAGCTTGTGACCAAAGAGTGCATTCCCCATGTGCTGGCAGCAGACGCCCCCACCAGAAAGGCCCTGGATCTGGCGATGTTGAAAGCGATCCAGGTCCTGGAAAAACTCGGGGCTGACATGGTAACAGGCATTGAATTTTCCGGCCGGTTTGATGAAAAACCCATTGGACAGCATCTGCTGTATTGTTTTATCCCCAGGCTTCCCTATACCCCGGCCACATTTTCCGAGGCCCAGCTGCGGTGGATCAGCGGTGTGTATCCGGAAGATTTTGCCCATGCCTGCCGCAGCATTTTGGCCTGAAAAAGAAAGGAGATGCCATGATTCTGCATGACTTCACCTATGAATGGGACGGAAAAAGCCATTCAGGCAAAAAACCTGTTTCCTGGTGGCCTGGCTGCTACCGGGTAAGAATTCTCAAATTAGGCGATGAAACCGACCGTGTCCAATACCTGTTTCCCATTGCCGTGGTGTTCAAATCCGCAAAAACCAATGCGGTCATGAACACATCTCTGGAAAATTATATCCACAACTTTGCAGAAAAAATCAGCAGAGAATACGGCCTTGACATGGAAAAGGTGATGTGGGTAAAAATGGACGATCCAATCATGGTGGCGCATCTGACCCCTGACCGGAAACTGTCGGGCACCCCTTTGTATACCATATCCTGGCGGCCTGTCCGGCCCAATGAAATGGCTGTCATCACACCGGACATCACCGATTTTTGATCACACGAGCCCCTGGTCCATCATGGCATCCGCCACCTTGACAAATCCGGCGATATTGGCACCGTTCACATAATTGCTCGGTGTTCCGTACTCTTCGGAAGCTGACAGACAATCGGCATGGATGCGCTGCATGATGCCTTTGAGCCGGGCTTCCACTTCCTGCCTGGACCATTTGATACGCATGGCGTTCTGGGACATCTCCAGGCCGGAAACGGCCACGCCGCCTGCGTTGGCAGCCTTTCCCGGTGCAAAGAGAATTTTGCTGTCCAGGAAAATATCGACCCCGTCCGGGGTGGTGGGCATATTGGCCCCTTCGCTCACCACTTTAACCCCGTTTTTCACCAGGTTTTGGGCATCTTTTTTGTTTATTTCATTCTGGGTGGCTGACGGAAAAGCACAGTCTGCCTTATGGTCCCACAAGGGGTTGTGATCTGATCCAGGATCCAGTGCCGTGTATACCGCTTCCGGATATTTTTCGGCATATGCTTTTATCCGGTCGCGTTTTACATTTTTCAGGTACATCACATATTGCAGCTTTCCTTTGTCAATGCCTTTTTCATCATAGATATATCCTGAAGAATCTGACAGGGTGACTACCTTACCGCCCAGATCGGTTATTTTTTCCGTGGTATACTGGGCCACGTTTCCGGATCCTGACACCAGACAGATTTTGTCTGCAAGGTTCTGGTTTTTGGTGGCCAGCATTTCATCAGCAAAAAAAACAGATCCGTATCCTGTGGCCTCAGGCCGGATAAGGCTGCCTCCCCAGCTGAGGCTTTTTCCGGTGAGCACGCCGGTAAATTCATTTTTCAATTTTTTGTACATGCCGAAAAGGTATCCGATTTCCCGGCCCCCCACACCGATGTCCCCGGCCGGTACATCTGTATCCGGTCCCAGGTGGCGGTACAGTTCCGCCATGAAACTCTGGCAGAACCGCATGACCTCATTGTCGGATTTTCCTTTGGGATCAAAATCAGATCCGCCTTTACCGCCGCCCATGGGCAGCGTGGTCAGGGCATTTTTAAACACCTGTTCAAAAGCCAGGAATTTGAGAATGGACAGATTCACCGACGGATGGAAACGCAATCCCCCTTTGTAGGGCCCGATGGCTGAATTCATTTCTATGCGGAATCCCCGGTTCACCTGGATCCTGCCCTGGTCATCCATCCACGGCACCCGGAACTGGATGGTACGCTCCGGTTCCACCATACGCTCCATAATCCGGGCATGCCGGTACTCGGGATTCTGGTCCAGAACCGGTTTCACCGATTCAATCACCTCTGTTACCGCCTGGTGAAATTCCTTTTCAAAAGGATCTCTTGCGTTGATAATATCCATAATCGTGGTCATTTTGCTCTCCTGTTTCCTGTGGTTACCAGATGCAGATCACATCTTTATATAACACAATTTCAGTTGCCGGTGTCGAACAATTGTTTCATGGCACCGGTAAAATCCGCTTCAACAGAGGCCACATAGGCGTCCCAGTTACTGCCATACCGATAAAATGCTGTGGAAGCAAGCTTTTTGGTCACAATGGCATTGCGGTATGGCTGCAGCTTTTTAGCATTCATAATGCCCAGAATCGCTTCTCTGCCGAGAATCTTCACCAGAACCCCGGGGATATAGGCAGCCAGAACCTGCCAGAGCAGGTCCTGGTTTTTCACAATTTCATCCAGCCGGTCAGCCACCCGGGCCTGAAAAGCGAAAATCTGCTCACTGGTCTGCTCGGATAACACAAACAGCGGCGTGTCAGGATTTTTCTCATGAATTTTCAAAAGCATACCGGTTTCAGTGCAGGCATAGGTATGTACCAGGTGTAAAATGTCTCCGATCAGGGCCCACCGTGTGACGGTATCTTCCAGGAGGCGTTTTTCATAATCATCTTCAAACAGAAAAGCGGTGAGCACTTCAGCCACAGCCGAAGAAAAGACCCCGCCCTTGTTGGCAGAAGAATCCTTGATCTGTAAAATACCGGTGTTTTTTGCGATATACCGCCGGGCAGCATCATCAAAAAACACATTGGCTCCTTCCACAATGAACCGCAGTTCCCTGAACAGGCTGGTGAATGCCTGGATATTGCGCTGGTTGATGGTATCTTTGAACCCGCCGCAGGGAATAAATGCCTGGATATCGGCCTGTTCGATATATTTGCGGTTGGCCGGATCAGTGATGAAATTGCGGTGGAACATGGCGCCATCCGCCACCAGGGTGCCGTCCGGCAGGGTGATGTTTTTGCCTTTCAGGGGCACCTGGAACCCGTTTTTCCCCAGTTTTTCTTTTGGAAACGCCAAAGAATTTGCCCGGGGACTGGTGTGGCGCATGAAAGCGATCTGCATAAGGGTTTCTTTGTCCAGCCCGTCCGGATCAAACAAAACAGATCCGCCGTCCACCACCAGACATATCCTGCCTTTG
Source organism: Desulfotignum sp. (assembly GCA_035268565.1). GTDB lineage: Bacteria > Desulfobacterota > Desulfobacteria > Desulfobacterales > Desulfobacteraceae > Desulfotignum. The sequence continues at coordinate 104,233 of DATFKQ010000057.1, forward strand.
TAGCACTGGATTTCATTGCTGCCCAGATCCCCGTCCGGACCGCCGGTCATCATCAGGTTCAGGTCTTCTTCCTTTTGCTTGCTGTGGGCGATCAGGGTCCTGAACGCACCCATGACCGAGGTGGTGGTCATGCCGCTGGTATCCACCCGGCTGCCGATGCGGTCATAAATGTCTGCCATGTTTGTGGTGGTAACGCAGGATTCGCCATTGATGAGCAGTTCGGTGCCGGCTTTTCCATGGGGCACCAGACCGAAAAGGTCTTTGTTTTCCAGCATGCCGTAGGTGTCGTGGGGGATACCGAAACTCTTGCCCGTGGTAATGGTCCGCCAATATGCATATCCCCGCTGCTTTGCCCGGAATGCCACGGCATCCATGAGCGGGGCTGTGCCTTCATCCGGTCCGAAAAACACCATTTCCGGCCGGCCGTAATAATCTTTTATATGGGCATCGGTGAGCATGAGATCCATTATCCCCTCTGTATAGTCAAACAAAGCGTCCATGCTGTAGCCGGCATATAAAGGATAGGGGACCACCACCCCTTTGGAACCGCTTTCGCAGATATCCTTGTGCTTGAGGCGCTGGGCTCTGGGGCCCAGGGCATAATTGAGAAGCACGGCATTGTCCAGTTCCATGCCATGATTGGCCTGGCTCACCCGGATCATGCGCAGCCCGCCCCTGGCAATGTCATCGGCCCGCAGATGGGTGCCGCAGGCATAATGGCCGTTGACAAAGAACAGGCCGTATACAAACTGCTTGAACACCAGCGGATCCAGGACCTTGTTGTCCAGACGGAAGGAAAAGGAGCGTTTTTCCGGCTTGTAAAAATTGGTTTTCAAACACGAAGAGATCAGCCTGGTCATGAATTTGAAAACATCATACCCCATGGGGTCATCCATAAACCGCACCGCCAGCATCTGTTCAAACTCTGCCGCTTTTTTCTCAAACTGTTCTGCAGTCAGGCCCTCCTGACCGGCCGGGTTGAATTTCCGGTCAAACAGCTCAAACAGAAACCGGATCAGATCCGGATGTTCCATGGCGGTATCCAGTATCATTTCTGATACATAGGTAAACTTGTTTGATTCATGGATCCGTTCGGAAAACGCTTCCCTGTGGTCTACGGAATCCAGGCTTTCCATTATTTCCCTGTCTGTTCTGGTTCCCTGTTCTTTGAAAATAAACATGTGGGTGAAATCCACGGCATTGCCGGCAAACAGCATTTCCCTGAAACTGAGGATGCCTCCTACGTAAAGCCGGGTAACCCGGCTGATGTGAAAACTCAAAAATGCCTGCAGATCATCTAGCAGAAGGGCTTCCTGGTTCCTGGACAGTTCTCCTGCCACATACAGAGAACAGATGGATGTGGG
>DATFKQ010000058.1:0-79638 GCA_035268565.1 Desulfotignum sp.
CTCAAATGCACGGAGGGACAGCATGACAACAAATAATTCAGCCCCGGTCAGTGGAAGCATTATGGTGGTTGGTGGGGGAATCAGCGGCCTGACAACCGCCCTGGAAGCTGCCGAAGTGGGGTATGAAGTCTTCCTGATTGAGAAGGAAGCATCCCTTGGTGGAAGAGTGTCCCAGTTGAAACACTACTTCCCTAAACTCTGTCCGCCCACATGCGGACTTGAAATCAACTACCGGCGTATTAAAGACAATAAAAATATCAAGGTGTTTACCATGACAGAAGTCCAGAACGTGGCAGGCACCCCCGGGGACTATACAGTCACCGTAAAAACCGCCCCCAGGTACGTCAATGAAAACTGCACTGCCTGCGGTGAATGTGCCAGCGTCTGTGAAACAGAGATATCCAATGAATTCAACTTTGGCATGGACCGGAGAAAAGCAGCTTATCTGCCGCACAACCTGGCTTTCCCCATGCGCTACGTCATTGATCCCTCCATGGGTACCGATGACAGAGACAAGGTGAAAGAAGCCTGTAAATATGATGCTGTTGACTTTGACATGGAAGAAAAAACCATTGATCTGAAAGTGGGCGCTGTTGTCTGGAGTACCGGCTGGCAGCCCTATGATGCCACCCGGATAGACAACCTGGGATTCGGCCGGTACCAGAACATCATCACCAACATGATGCTGGAAAGAATGGCTTCTTCAAACGGGCCCACCCTGGGCCAAATTGTAAGGCCTTCTGACGACAAGGCACCAGCCACCATCGCCTTTGCCCAGTGCGCCGGATCCAGAGATGAAAACCATCTGCCCTACTGCTCCTACATCTGCTGCATGGCATCTTTGAAACACGCCACCTACCTGCGTGAACAATACCCGGATGCCAAAATTACCATCTATTATATTGATCTGAGAGCCCCGGGCCTGAAATATGAAAAATTCTATGCCAAACTCAAGGAAGATGAAAATATCTTTTTCATAAAAGGAAAAGTGGCGGAGGTCAGTGAAGATGAAACCACCGGCAACATCGACCTGGTTGCCGAAGACACTATCACTGGTGATAAAATCAGACAGAATGTCGACCTGCTGGTTCTGGCCACCGGGATGCAGCCCACTGCGGCCATTGACAAGCCGGCAGCAGACCTGAGCTATGATGCGGAAGGGTTTATTGTCAATGACTTTTCAAAAGGCGGTATGTTTGCGGCAGGATGTGCCAACAAGCCGGCTGATGTTGTCACTTCTAACCAGAATGCCACCGGCATGGCACTCAAAGCCATTCAGACCCTTGTAAGGAGGTAATATAAACCATGGATAAGAAATACGGCGTGTATATCTGCACAGGCTGCGGAATCGGAGATACCCTTGACATCGAAGATCTGGTGGAAATTCCTGAAGAAGAGGGCATAAATTGTACCACCCATCCCTGCCTGTGCTCCAAAGAAGGGGCGGCACTCATTCAGAAGGATGTGGACGAGGGCAAGGTCAATGCCATGGTTATCGGCGCATGTTCCCGCCGGGTCAACTTTGATGTTTTCCGTTTTGACAACTGCCTTGTTGAACGGGTCAACTTACGGGAAGGCGTGGTATGGCCCCATTCCCGGGAAACTTATCCTGCCCTGACCCAGGAGCAGAAAGATGATGAAGAACATTTTGACCGGATCCAGATGAAGGCGGAAGACTACCTTAAAATGGGCATGATCCGGCTGGAAAAAGTCAAGCTGCCCACCCCCTATACACCGGAGTCATTTTCCAAAAAAATTCTGGTACTGGGTGGGGGAATTACCGGCATGGCAGCGGCTTTGGATGCAGCCAAGACCGGTTATGATGTGACCCTTGTTGAAAAAACCGATGCCCTGGGCGGATATGCGGCAAAACTGCGCAGTCAGATGCCGGTGTCAGCGCCTTTTGAAACCCTGCAGGCGCCGGTGGTGGACAAAATGATCCAGGAGCTTGAAGGCTATCCCACCATTGATGTCCGAACAAACTGTGAAGTGGCCCGCATAGCCGGTCAGCCCGGCGAGTTCACGGTAACCTTTAAAAAGCCCGGTGAAAGAATTCCCTTTGACGTGCCCTTTCCGCTGCCCGAAGAAATGATGGTGGATGAGACCGGCAAGGAGCTTGGCCCGGAAGCGGCCCATGAAAAATTCCTGGAATACAATGAGGGCAGACTTGACATTCTCAAACTCGACCCTGAAGGGGAGCTTTACGGGGCTGTCATTCTGGCAGCCGGGTGGCGGCCTGCTGATCTGTCCAAAGAAAACTATGCGCACTTAGGGCTGGATTTGCCTGATGTGGTCACCAACCATGAATTTGAAATGCTTGCGGCCCAGGGAAAAATTGTCAGACCTTCTGACGGGAAACCTGCCAAAAATGTGGTTTTCATCCAGTCTCCCGGCAAAGATGAAGATGATGCAGATTTTGATTATGCCGGTTCGGTTACCTCCCAGGTGGCCCTGAAACAAGCCCGGTATGTGACCGAAGATTATACAGACGGCAGAGCCTATGTCATCTACCAGCACATGCGCACCCCAGGACTGCAGGAATATTTTTACAAAAGCATGCAGCAGGAAGACGGGATATTCATGACCAAGGGCGCGGTGACAGGCGTGGAAACCCAGGGAGACAACCTGGCAGTAACTGCTGTCAACACCCTTTTGGGAGAGAACCTGGCACTTAAGGCGGACATGGTTGTTGTGGCCGCCGGCATGGTACCGGTAACAAAAGATGATCCTGTGGTAAACCTGGCCTACCGCCAGGGGCCCGGCTTCAGAGACAATGATATTTTCGGTCAGTATGCTGACTCCAATTTTATCTGTTTTCCCTATGAAACCCAGCGAACCGGCATTTATGCAGCCGGCGCCATCCGCCGGGCCATGACCATTGAAGAATCCATTGAAGATGCCACCGGTGCTGCCCTAAAGGCCATCCAGTGTGTTGAAAGTGCCAACCGGGGAATGGCAGTCCATCCCAGATCCGGGGATATGACTTTTCCGGAGTTTTTCTTCCAAAGATGCACCCAGTGTAAACGGTGTACTGTGGAATGTCCTTTTGGCGCCCTGGATGATGATGAAAAAGGCACCCCCAAGGCCAACCACACCCGGTGCAGACGTTGCGGCACCTGTATGGGCGCATGCCCGGAACGTATTATCTCCTTTGCCGACTATACCATCGACTCCATTGGTTCCCAGGTCAAGGCGGTTGGTGTACCCTCGGAAGATGATTTTGACGAGCCCCCTCTGCGGTTCCTGGCATTGATCTGTGAAAACGATGCATTCCCGGCTCTGGATATGGTGGGCCTGAACCGCATGGACTATTCACCGGATGTACGGTTTATACCGGTGCGGTGCCTGGGTTCGGTCAACGTCATCTGGATCAAGGATGCCCTGGCCCAGGGTATGGACGGTGTCATTCTTATCGGCTGCAAGCATGGAGATGATTACCAGTGCCATATGGTCAAAGGATCTGAACTGGCTGAACTCCGCGTGAAGAAAATAGGGGATGCCCTGTCCAGCCTGGCTTTGGAAGAAGAACGCGTCGCCTTTGTGGAAGTGGCCATTGATGAATACGACAAACTGCCCAAAATCATCAATGATTTTGTTGAAGAGGTTGATGCCCTGGGTCCCAATCCGTTCAAGGGATTCTAATGTCAGCATACAAAATATATACGGAGGTATCATAATATGACTGAAACTTATCTTGCCCAACCTGACCTGGAATTCATAGCCCGGATGCGCGGTCTTGGCGGAGACACTTTAAAAAAATGTTACCAGTGCGCCACCTGTTCCGTGGCCTGTCCCATTGCCCCTGAAAACAGCCCTTTTCCCAGAAAGGAAATGATTGCTGCCTCCTGGGGACTTAAGGACCGGCTGCTTGGCAGTGCAGACGTCTGGTTGTGCCACAATTGCGGAGACTGCACTGATATGTGTCCCAGGGGGGCTGCGCCCGGAGATGTCATGGCCGCCATCCGGTCAGCAGCCATTACTGAATATGCCCAGCCCAAAGCCCTTGCCAAAGCAGTGAATGATCCCAAAAAACTGCCCTGGCTTCTGGGAATTCCAGCCATCTGGATTGCCCTTCTGGCGTATATCACCATGGCCCATGAAGATGTGATGACCAAACTGTTCAATGTGTTCGGCATTGCCTGGTCCCATGCCCATGAAGGTGGAAAACATGTTATTGCACAGGCAGATTTCTTTTCCACCTGGTTTGTGGATCTTACCTTTGTTCCCCTTGCCGGGGCAGTGGTGGTCGTCTTTTTCCTCAGCCTCAGGCGGTTTGTGGTCGATATTCACCAGAATGCCCTTATGGAAGGGAAAACCGACAAGAAAAAAATTGACACCAAAGCCTTTTTCCAGGCCCTTGGCCGGGTGATCCCCCTGATTCTCAAGCACAACAAATTTAACGAGTGCGGCACGAACCAGGAACGGGCCACTCCCCATATGATGGTGCTGTATTCCTTTATCGGCCTGTTCATCGTCACCAGTATTTTCTTTATCGTTCTGTATGTGTTCCAGACACCCGGCCCCTATTCCCAGCTCAATCCGGTCAAATGGCTTGCCAATATTGCCGGTGTGGCCCTGGTCATTGGTTCCGGGATCATGATTAAAAACCGGCTGGATGACAAAGAACAGGTCACCACCTACAAGGACTGGTATATTCTGGGCATTGTCTTTTCTGTGGGTTTAACCGGCATGCTTACGGAAATGGCCCGTCTGGCGCATCTGGAATGGACATCCTACGGATTCTATTACCTGCACCTGATCGCCATCTTTAATCTGTTTGCATTTCTGCCTTATTCTAAAATGGCCCACCTTGTGTACAGAACCACAGCCATGGCCTATGCAGAATACGCCAACCGCAAATAAAACAGAATTTAATTGTCTGGTGCCGAAATCGGCACATATTACATTCTAATAAAAAGAGGCTGATTTTTGTCAGCCTCTTTTTTTTCTCATATACACCAAAGGCACACCAGCCTGCAAAACAAGGAGATAAAAGGTGAACAAGATTGCGGTATTACCTGGAGATGGTATCGGCCCGGAAATCATGGAACAGGCTGTCAGGATTCTGACCTGTGCCGGCCATATCTACGGGTTTACCCTTGAATACGAATATGCCCCTGTGGGAGGAGCAGCCATCGACAGCCACGGTCAGGCCCTGCCCGATGCAACACTGTCCCTGTGCAAAAACAGTGACGCTGTATTATTTGGATCTGTTGGCGGTCCCAAATGGGAAAATCTTCCCCCTGAACAGCAGCCGGAACGGGGTGCATTACTGCCTTTGCGAAAACATTTTGGTCTATACTGTAATTTGCGGCCGGCCAAAGTCTTTGCCTCCCTTGCCCATGCCTCTCCTTTGCGGCCGGATATTGTTCACGATGGTTTTGACATTCTCTGTGTCAGGGAGCTGACAGGCGGGATCTATTTTGGGGAGCCCAAGGGCAGGAAGGGAAAAGGAAAAGATGAATATGCCTTTGACACCATGGTATATGCCAGATATGAAATAGAGCGTATCGCCAACATGGCCTTTGAAGCGGCCAGGCTGCGGTCTAAGAAAGTGACTTCCATTGACAAGGCCAATGTTTTGTTTTCCATGGTATTGTGGCGGGAAACCGTAACCAAAATTGCCAAAAATTTCCCGGATGTGGCATTGCACCACATGTATGTGGACAATGCTGCCATGCAGCTGGTCAGAAATCCCGGGCAGTTTGATGTGCTTTTGTGCGGCAACATGTTCGGGGATATCATTTCCGATGAATGTGCCATGCTCACCGGATCCATGGGACTGCTGGCTTCTGCCAGCCTGAATGAAAAGAAATTCGGTCTGTATGAGCCGGCAGGCGGTTCAGCACCAGATATCGCCGGAAAAGGCATTGCCAATCCCATTGCCCAGATTCTGTCCGGTGCCATGATGCTCAAATATACCTTTGGCTTTACTGCCGCAGCTGATGCCATTGAAAACGCCATTGCGCGGGTCCTGGAACAGCAGATACTGACGGCTGATCTGGCAGGGAAAAATGTGACCCCGGTGAACACTGCCGGCATGGGAGATGCTGTTTTGAAAGCGTTGGCAGCTGCTGCCTGATTTTCCCTTCTTTGCATAAAAAAACAGGGAATTCAGTTGGTTTACTGAATTCCCTGTTTTTTTTATGATGGCGGGAGTGACGAGACTCGAACTCGCGGCCTCTTGCGTGACAGGCAAGCGTTCTAACCAACTGAACTACACCCCCGTGTCCGCTGTTTCTGGTGGGCGATGCAGGGCTTGAACCTGCGACTTCAACCTTGTAAGGGTTGCACTCTCCCAACTGAGTTAATCGCCCGAAAAACAGAGCACTTATAGCAATATTAAAAATTGGTGTCAAGCATATTTTATTACATCCCTCTTTTTTTTGTATAATAACAATTTAACACCGGATTATTGTGCCAATGCCTTGCAAGTCATATTTTTACATGGTATATAAAAGAGTATGCAACAATTTATTTGAATAATTTTTATCCGATAAAACGTGATGTCGGGCATTTTCTTCTTTTTGTTTGTGATGATCAGTCACAAGAAAATTGAAAAATCCCTTACCCGTTCTCATCATCAGCAACACACGCATGATCAAGGAGCCTCGTGACTATGGAACCTGTGGCAGGATACCTGGAAATTATGGACAAAGGATTTGGATTTCTGCGGGAAATAGAAGATAATTTCCAGCCCCGTCCTGAAAATCCATATGTACCCAACAGCCTTATCCGAAAATTAAATCTCAGGGAAGGCAGTTTTATTGAAGGGTTTGGAGAAAAAAAAGATCCCAGAAACCTCAATCTGGCCCTGATCAGGGTTGAAAAAATCAATGGCCTGTCTTATGACGAATTTGCAAAAATTCCCATGCTTCAGGACCAGGTGAGCATTAATCCTTATGAACGTTATATTATGACCCAGAACCAGGAAGACACCGTTGGCAAGGCTCTGGATGTTATTGTTCCCATCGGCATGGGACAGCGGGGATTGATCATTGCCCCCCCCAAATCAGGAAAAACTTTTATTCTGCGCCATATGGCCAACTCAGTGGTCACCAACCATCCGGATGCCACTGTGTTTGTTCTGCTGGTGGACGAACGCCCTGAAGAGGTAACCGATTTTCAGCGGGGACTGGTGGATGCGCATGTTTTGTACTCTTCCGCTGACCAGCAGATCGGACAGCATATGAGAATGACCCGGCTTGCCATGCATACAGCCATCCGCTGTGCAGAGATCGGCCAGGATGCCGTGGTGTTCATTGATTCTCTCACCCGCATGACACGGGCGTTCAATGCAGATACGGACAGCTTCGGCAAAACCCTGTCCGGGGGACTGGGGGCAAATGCCATGGAGTTTCCCCGAAAAATTTTCGGTGCAGCCCGCAAACTTGAAAACGGCGGATCCCTGACTATTATCGCAACTATTCTCGTGAATACCGGCAGCCGCATGGATGATGTCATATTTCAGGAGTTTAAAGGCACCGGGAATATGGACCTGTTTTTATCCCAGCAATGTGCGGAACAGCGGATCTGGCCGGCCATCAATATCAACCAGAGCGGCACCAGAAAAGAAGATCTGCTGATGGACCAGACCGCCTATAACAAAATCGTTGATATCCGCCGAAAAGTCGCCACCAAGGACGAAATTTCGGCCATGGTGGAATTTATCTCCCTGCTGGAAGAAAATTTTTAACCCCTGTTGCTACAGCGGCGCCAAAGCGTTCTCCAGGACCTGATTCATATCATCCACAAAAACGATTTCCAATTGTTTTTGAATGGATTTAGGGATTTCCTGAATATCTTTTTTGTTTTCAGATGAAAGCACCACTTTCTTGATCCCGTTGGTATGGGCAGCCAATAATTTTTCTTTGACACCACCAATGGGCAGAACCCTTCCCCTGAGGGTTATTTCTCCGGTCATGGCAACATTTCTGTTCACCGGCCGGCCTGTTAAAATGGAAACCACAGCTGTACACATGGCTATACCGGCAGATGGTCCATCTTTGGGAATAGCTCCTTCCGGCACATGGATATGGATGTCCTGATCCTTGTAGAAATCATCTCTGATGCCCAGATCCCTGCTTCGGGATCTCACATAACTGACGGCTGCCTGGGAAGATTCTTTCATGACATCCCCGAGTTTTCCTGTTATCATGATACGACCTTTTCCAGGCATGGTGACCGCCTCAACAGTCAACAGTTCCCCGCCTGCCTGGGTCCACGCAAGTCCCGTGACGATGCCTGCCTTATCTTCCACTTCAAGGGGGTTGTTACGAAACCTGGCCTGGCCTAAAAATTTCTGGACACTGGTGGTGCTGACCTGATAACATTTGCGTTTTTTGGTTCGCACTATACGGGTGGCGATTTTTCTTAACACAGATGAAATTTCCCGCTCAAGATTCCGGACCCCGGCTTCTCTCGTATAGCGATGGATAATGGTCTGGACAGCATTCTGGGAAAATGTCACATCTGATGCATTCAACCCATTTTCCTTAAGTTGCTTGGGAATCAAAAATCCTGTGGCTATCTGTTCTTTTTCATAGGCAGTATAACCGGGAATCTGGATGATTTCCATTCTGTCCCGCAACGGGGCTGGAATATCAAAAAGGGTATTGGCAGTGGTGATGAACAAAATTTCCGACAGATCATAATCCACTTCCAGATAATGGTCGTTAAAGTGTTTGTTCTGTTCCGGGTCCAGGGCCTCCAGAAGAGCGGATGAGGGATCTCCCCGGAAGTCGGATGTCATTTTGTCAATTTCATCCAGGCAGAAAACCGGATTGTTATACCCCACCTTCTTAAGGGTCTGGATTATTTTTCCGGGCATCGCCCCCACATAGGTGCGGCGGTGTCCCCGAATTTCAGCTTCATCTCTGACCCCTCCCAGAGAGATTCTTGCAAAAGATCTTCCGGTAGCAGATGCCACTGATCGTGCCAAAGAGGTCTTGCCTACCCCGGGGGGGCCGACCAGACAAAGAATCGGTCCTTTGATTTTTTTGACCAGCACCTGTACAGCAAGGTACTCCAGAATCCTTTCCTTGGGTTTTTTTAACCCGTAATGGTCCTGATCAAGGGTTTTTTCAGCTTTTTCCAGATCATTTCTTGCCCGGTTTTTCCGATACCAGGGCAAAGAAACAATCCAGTCGATATAATTTCTGACCACAGTGGCCTCTGATGACATGGGGGCCATCATCTTGAGCTTGTCCAGTTCACGGCGGACCATCCCGGCTGCTTCCTTGGGCATGCGTTTTTTGCGTATACGTTTTTCCAGCTCTGCAAACTCACCCGATTCTGAGTCTTCTCCCATTTCTTTTTTAATGGCCCGCATCTGCTCAGTAAGATAATGGCGTTTTTGCAGTTTTTCCATCTGATCTTTCACACGGCCCTTGATCTTCTGGGACATGGTAAACACTTGGGTTTCCTGCTCAATCAGTTTGAGCAGCAGAAAGAAGCGCTCCTCAATATCATCGCATTCCAAAAGTTTTTGTTTATCCGACACCTTGAAAGGCAGTTGGGCGGCAATGGCATCGGCATACCGCGAGGGATCTTTTTCCAGAACTTCCAGGTTTTTAAAAAAACTTTTGGAAACTGCCCCTGACATGGTGCTGTAATGTTCAAATGCCTCTGAAACAGTTCGCAAAGCTGCGTTTACTACTGTTTCAGACATGGGGGTTTCTTCAGCCAGTATATAATCAACCGTCAAAAAACCTTTATCATCACTGAGCTTGAGAATTTTTCCCCGGTGACAGCCTTCCACCAGGGCTTTGACTGTACCATCAGGCAGGCGCAGCAGCTGGGTGATTTTGGCTTCGGTTCCTGCCTGGAAAATATCCTGAATGGTGGGTTTAAGGACTTCAGGGTCCTTCTGGGTGGTAAGAAATATTTTTTTGTCTGCAGCCATGGCCTCTGACAGCGATTTGATGGATTTTTCCCTTCCTACAAAAACCGAAGTTGTTACAAAGGGAAACAACACCATATCCCGCAAAGGCACAAGCGGCAGGGTTTTTTTGATACCTTCTGAACCATCCTGGTTGAAAAATCTGGAAATATTGATCATCAGCGCAAGCTTCTCTGTCAGGCCTGTTTTTTGGGTTGTTCATACAAAAGAATGGGGGCCTCGTTTTTCAAGACAACTTCTTCACCCACCACACATTCTCTGACATCTTCTTTTGAAGGAAGCTCGTACATGATATCCAGCATGGTTTCTTCCATGATGGCCCGCAACCCCCTGGCACCGGATTTTCTGGCCACAGCTGCCCGGGCCATGGCTTCCAAGGCCTCATCTGTAAACTGAAGCTCCACCCCTTCAATTTTGAACAGCTCCTGGTATTGTTTGACCAATGCATTTTTAGGTTCTGTCAGAATTTTAACCAGAGAGGCTTCAGAGAGTTCACTAATGGAGGTGGTAATGGGCAGCCGGCCCAAAAATTCCGGAATAAGTCCGAATTTTATCAAATCTTCCGGCTTGAGCTGTTCCAGCAGCGTTCCGATATTCACTTTTTTTCTATCCGCAATATCCGCACCAAACCCCATGGTTTTTTGTAAGATGCGCCGCTCAATAATCTTTTCCAGTCCGGTGAAGGTTCCGCCGCAGATAAAAAGAATATTGGAGGTATCCACTTTCACGTAGTCCTGCTGGGGATGTTTTCTGCCGCCTTTGGGCGGCACACTGGCAACGGTGCCTTCAATGATTTTTAACAGGGCCTGCTGGACCCCTTCTCCGGAGACATCCCTGGTAATGGATGGATTGTCGCCCCGCTGGGATATTTTATCAATCTCATCAATGTAGATAATCCCTTTCTGTGCCCGCTCAATATCATAGTCAGCATTCTGAACCAGAGACAATACAATATTTTCAACATCCTCTCCCACATACCCGGCTTCGGTCAGGGCAGTGGCATCGGCAATGGCGAAAGGAACATCCAGAAACCTGGCAAGGGTCTGGGCAAGAAGGGTTTTACCGCACCCGGTGGGACCGATGATCAAAATATTGCTTTTCTGGATTTCCACATCATCAGAGCGTTTTTCCAGTCGGGCTGTGAGCCGCTTATAATGATTATACACTGCAACAGAAAGCACTTTTTTGGCTGCGTCCTGCTCAATGACATAGGCATCCAGCAGTTCTTTGATCTGCCTGGGCACAAGAAACTCCCTGGCTCCTTCTGATTCTACTGCTTTTTCTTTTTCTTCGTCCTCAATTATTTCACCACAGAGTTTGATGCATTCATTGCAAATATAAACACTGGGACCTGCAATCAGTTTCTGGACTTCTTTTTGGTTTTTTCCGCAAAAAGAACAGAAAAACTGATCATTGGTATCTTCTTTTTTGGCCATGTTTTTTGGACTCCTTTGAAGCTGGCTTAGACGTCTGCTTCCAATTGGCTTCTATCGGCAACCACCCGGTCTACAATACCGTAGGTTTTTGCCTCTTTGCCGGACATGAAAAAATCTCTATCCGTGTCCTTGGCAATTTTATCAATTTCCTGCCCGGTATGGGCAGCCAGTATCTCGTTCAGGGTATCTTTTATCCTCAGAATTTCAGTGGCCTGAATTTTTATATCTGCTGCCTGGCCCTGGGCACCGCCCAAAGGCTGGTGGATCATAATTCTGGCATTGGGCAGTGCAAACCGTTTTTTCTCCGCACCGGCTGCCAGAAGAAGCGCACCCATACTTGCGGCCTGACCGATACATACGGTTGCCACATCCGGCTTTATGTACTGCATGGTATCATATACCGCCAGACCGGCTGTCACCACCCCGCCCGGAGAATTAATATAAAAACTGATATCTTTTTCTGGATCTTCTGATTCCAGAAACAGCAGCTGGGCCACAATGAGATTGGCAATCTCACTGTCAATGGCAGAACCCAGAAATATTATCCGGTCTTTTAAAAGACGTGAAAAAATGTCGTAGGCACGCTCCCCTCTATTGGTCTGCTCAACAACCATTGGAACTAAAGGCACGATATAACTCCTTGTTTATTTTCTATTTATTACCTTTTGTCTTGCCGTGCATTTATCATGCTGCCGGATCAGACAAAAAGATTATTCTCCGGTTTCTTCTGATACCGGCTGCTCCTCTGCAGACGGTGTTTCAGCAGCACCCATTTCATCATCCGTTTCATGGGCATCCGGCGTTTTTTCTGCTACGTTACTGTTTTCAATTATAAGATCAACCGCCTTTTTTTCAAGCTGGCTGTGTTTGTAATATTCCAGTTGTTTGGGATCCATTTTGAAAAAGTTTTTAATGGCATCCACAGTGGCATTCATTCCTGCAGCCATTTGCGCCAGGCTGGCATCCAGTTCCTCATCAGTAAGCTCCAGTTTTTCCTGGGTAATAATTTTGTCCAGGATCAGATGCCGTCTGGCCTGTTTTTCGGCCACATCCCTATACTGGGAAAAAAGAATATCACGGCTGAGCCCTTCTTGTTCCAGGCTGGTATTATTGGCAGCATAGGCCTGCTCTGCCTCACTGACAATACCGTTAAGCTCTGCTTCGATCATTGCTTCAGGCACTTCAAATTCATATTTTTCCAGCAGGTGCTGGAATATCTGTTCACTGAGTTCATGTTTTATGCGCTGCTGGTATCCTTTGTCCAGGTTCTCCCGGATGGAATCCTTGACTTCCTCCAGGGATTCAAATTTGCCAAGGTCTTTTACCAGATCATCGTTGATCTCCGGTAAAATTTCTTCTTGTATTTCTTTAAGGGTGACCTTGTACAAAATGGTTTTTCCCTTGAGATTTTCATCGGGATGGTCTTCAGGATAAGCCACTTCGACCTCAAGATCCTGCACCGGCACGCTGCCGATCAATTTTTCAGAAAACTCATGGGGCAGTGCGTCCCTGCCGATGCCGTATAGAAAATTTTCAATTGCAGGGGTGTGCTCAAAGGGTTCATTGTTCAAAAAACCTTGATAATCAATCAAAACAAAATCATTTTCTTTAACAGCACGTTTTTCTTCAACAGGGTGTTTTCTTGCCATGGTTTTCTGGATCATTTTCATCTGGCCGTCAATCTCAGCATCAGACACCGCATATAAATTTTTTTCAAGATCGATCCCCTTAAAATCAATCTCTTCAAGCTCAGGCTTTACTTCTACGGTAATGTCAAACACATAGGCAGCATCCGGAACCAGATCCGGGGGATCCATCTGGGGACCGCCCACAATGTTCAAATCATGCTCCTGGATGGCTTCAATAAAGGAATCCTGGATCAGGCGGGGGGCGACATCGGCATGGACATCTTTGGAGAAACGGTTTTCAAGTACCTTTCTGGGAATCTTGCCTTTTCTGAATCCTTTAATGTCTGCTTTTTTTTTCAATTCATTGTAAGCCTTGTCAAGTTCCTTGACAACTTTTTCTTTGGGGATCTCAAAGGAGAGTACTTTTTTCACACTGCTCTTGTCTTCAATTTTTACCTGCATGTTTTTGTCCTGTTAAATTCCATGTATTAGTGAACCGTTATTAGTGAACCATTTCCAAACAATTTGTGCAAATGGGAGTGTCATGCCATATATATACCAGATTATATTACACAAAATCATTCAACAAAGTTAACTAAAATAACGCTTATCCATACCGGTGTCAAGAAAATTGCCCAAAGATCACCATATTTGCCGGCAAATTGCAGAACCCTTTTCCATCTCCAGGCCGGGCATGCCTGTTTTATGGCATTATCCAGGACATGAAAAAATATCTTGCATTGCACTACCTGAAATGGTATTTGATTTGGTTATGTCAAATTATCCGGGGCGTAGCGCAGCCTGGTAGCGCGCCTGCTTTGGGAGCAGGATGTCGGGAGTTCGAATCTCTCCGCCCCGACCAGATAATTTGTTTATGTACACCCTTTAAGGGTTTATATCCCGGACAGCACTGAGACTGCCATGGTATTTTTCACCGCGATGCTCGTCATCATCATCATCTACTATTTACAGGTAGATGGATTAATATATGCCACAATCGTTGCCTTGATTGCTGAGCTTTTAAATATCTTCATGGCCCACACTT
Source organism: Desulfotignum sp. (assembly GCA_035268565.1). Taxonomy (GTDB): domain Bacteria; phylum Desulfobacterota; class Desulfobacteria; order Desulfobacterales; family Desulfobacteraceae; genus Desulfotignum. Next base: position 14,011 of record DATFKQ010000058.1, read on the forward strand.
TGACCAAATCCGTTGAAAAAAAAATGAAACAGCGCATTCGCAGGCTTGTAGACGGATACAGCAAACGCATAAAGGCACAACGAAAAACCATCCAGCAGCTTGAAAAAATCCAGGAAGAATCTGTTACAAAATTATACAATGCCAATTTGAAAATAAAAGAATATGAAACCAGGCTGGGGATGACGGAAGACATCCCGCACGGGGTTGATAAATCACAGGAGCCTGTAACAGCCGCACCGGAGAAATTGGCTTCAGATGCTGCTCCCGTGCAGGCTGCACCTCCGGCTAAAAAACAAGCAGATTTTTCAGATCTGCCGTCCGGTTCAAACCGCAGAAAATTACCCCTTTGATTTTAAAAAAAATGTTTCTGCAACCAAGTGCGGCCTTATTCTTTTAGAATCTTGATCCTTTTGATGCTGCCTTCTTTGGTGAGATATGCAATTCCCTTTGCAAGTAGCTTGCCAGAGGCAGAATCGGTTATTTCAATCTGTTTTTCATATAATACACTTGCTGTACCGTCCATTTTCACGGGTGTGGTTTTTTCAGATTCCGGGGTGTGGTTTTTTTCCTGTTCCCTTTGTCTGGATATGGACTTGCGCAGTTCCTGCCGCTCAGCTACCAGGTTGGAAAACCCGGAATAGGGATCTTTTTTTTCCTCACAGGCAGTCAGAAGGAAAATCAAGACCACACTTCCAATCCACGATGCTAATGCTTTGGCCGGCATCATCTTCTCTACCTCATTATCTACCCTGCTGCTTTCACAGTGAAGCGCCTGTTGAGGCGCATGGTCGTAAACAGGTTGTATATGTCCTGGGTGACATTGACCACCTCCAATTTGCGGCCGGACTGGTTCAATGTGTTATGGGCGGCAATGATGACACCGATGCCGACAGAATCGACCATTTCAACGCCGGTCAGGTCAATTACCACTTCATCCCGGGATGAATCAATGGCGGACAATATCTCCGCTTTAAACGTTTCAGCCGTGGACGCGACAATGTCCATATCCGGACGGATAATCGTCTGATCCGCTTTGTTCACTATTTCACTCATCTTCTTGTATCTCCTGAATTATCCAAAATGGACCCCTCATGGATAAACACCTGTATACAGTATTATAATGTTACGTTCAGTGTTTGCCCCTGTTTCCATCGTATGTATAATATCGCAAAACCCGGCAAAACTCAAACATTAAATCAGGATCAGTCTATTCTCATTCAGGATGGCACATTTTCAAAATAGACTTGAAAAAAAATCACAGAGCTTGTATATATATTGATTCCGGCCGGCAGGCTGGACAATGGGCGATTCTGATCGGTCGCCTTGTAACAGAAGGCCATGAAACTCGTCAGGTCCGGAAGGAAGCAGCGATAAGTGATCTCTTCTGTGTCAAGGATCGATCCCGATCATGCAATTTCTCAAAAATCCTTCTGCCGGCCGGTTCTTTTTCTTTCAGCCGCTCCTTATTTTATTTCTTGACATGTTTTTAAACAGACTTATTTTTCTGCCATAATTATTGAAAATTATACCATTTGCCGTTCATAAGTAAGGAATTTTGGTTCAGGAGAATAAATTTGGTACTTAAAGAAAAAAACAAAGATAAAAATCAGAAACAGCCGGATTCTGGTAAAAAGGATCCATCCTCAGCAGACATCCAGAATGATGCCAAAGAAAATGACAACACCAAAAAAAGCGATATTAGTGCTTTGGAAGAACAGCTTTCCAAAGAAAAGGACCGGTTTGTAAGACTTTCGGCTGAATTTGACAACTATAGAAAAAGAAAACAGCGGGAGATAGACGAATTTAAAAAATTTGCCACTGAAACTGTTTTCAAACAGTTTCTTTCAGTTGTGGATAATCTCGAAAGGGCTATTTCCTCTGCAGAAAGCAACAAAGACCTTGATACGCTGCTGGAAGGGGTAAAACTGACCCACAAGGAAATCTTGAAAATTTTTCAGGCCTTTAATGTTACCCCGGTGGAAGCGGAAAATCAGGAATTTGATCCAAATTTTCACCAGGCAGTCACCCAGAAGGAAACCGACGAAGTGCCTGAAAACACTGTAACCAATGTGTTGCAGACCGGATACGTGCTTAATGACAGGCTGATCAGACCCGCCATGGTTGTTGTTTCCAAACGAGCGGAAAATGAGGCAGAAGAACCAAAAGAAACATAAAGATATCTTGGAGGAAATGTTATGGGTAAAATTATTGGAATAGATCTAGGAACAACCAACTCCTGTGTAGCAATCATGGAAGCTGGTGGAGAAGCAAAAATCATCACCAATGTCGAAGGCGGCCGAACCACTCCGTCCATTGTTGCCATTACTGAAGGCGGTGAGCGAATCGTGGGCCAGACTGCCAAGCGTCAGGCCATTACCAATCCGGAAAATACTGTATTCGGTGTAAAGCGCCTCATCGGCAGAAAATTTGATTCAAAAGAAGTACAGAGCGATATCCCCAATCTTCCTTATAAGATTGAAGCAGCATCCAACGGGGATACCCGCATCAATTTGAGGGGAAAGCAATACAGTCCTGCTGAAATTTCTTCGTTCATCCTGGGTAATATCAAAAAAACAGCTGAAGAATACCTGGGCGAAGAGGTCAAGGAAGCTGTCATCACTGTACCTGCCTATTTTAATGACAGCCAGAGGCAGGCCACCAAAGATGCCGGAAAAATTGCCGGCCTCGAAGTCAAGCGGATCATCAACGAACCTACTGCCGCATCTCTGGCCTATGGCCTGGACAAAAAAGGAGAAGAAAAAATAGCAGTCTTCGACCTGGGCGGCGGAACCTTTGATGTCTCCATCCTTGAAATTGGAGACGGGGTTTTTGAAGTAAAATCCACATCAGGAGATACCCACCTGGGTGGTGAAGACTTTGACCTGCGGATCATCGACTATATTGCCAATGAATTCAAAAAAGACCAGGGTATTGATGTGCGTTCAGACAAGATGGCACTCCAGCGCCTCAAGGAAGCAGCGGAAAAAGCAAAAATGGAGCTGTCCAGTGCCACCGAAACCAGCATCAACCTGCCTTTTATCACGGCAGACGCATCCGGCCCCAAACACCTGGATGTCAAATTGTCCCGGGCAAAACTGGAATCTCTTGTGGCTGATCTTCTGGACAACCTGGAAGGCCCCTGCAAGGTGGCATTAAAAGAAGCAGGTGTGGGTTCCGGCACGGTGGACGAAGTTGTTCTGGTGGGCGGCATGACCCGCATGCCGGCCGTGCAGCAGCGGGTGGAAAAAATATTCGGCAAAAAACCCCACAAAGGAGTGAATCCGGATGAAGTGGTTGCCATGGGTGCTGCTGTACAGGCCGGGGTGCTCCAGGGTGATGTGCATGACGTACTGCTTCTGGATGTAACCCCGCTTTCTCTGGGTATTGAAACCCTGGGCGGTGTCATGACCAAACTTATTGAGAAAAATACCACCATTCCCACCAAAAAAAGCCAGGTTTTCTCCACTGCTGCAGACAACCAGCCGGCAGTTTCCATTCATGTGCTCCAGGGAGAACGGGAAATGGCAGCCGACAACAAGACCCTTGGTCAGTTTGAACTGGCTGATATCCCCCCCGCCCCCCGGGGTGTTCCCCAGATTGAGGTATCTTTTGACATTGATGCCAACGGCATTGTACAGGTATCTGCCAAAGACAAGGCAACCAACAAGGAACAATCCATACGCATTACAGCAGCTTCCGGACTTTCAGAAGACGAAATTGAAAAAATGGTCAAAGATGCGGAAATGCATGCAGACGAAGATAAAAAAAGACGGGAACTTGTGGATACGAAAAACCAGGCTGAAGCGCTGGTGGACCAGACCGAAAAGACCCTTAAAGAACACGGCGACAAAGTGGACGCAGAAACCAAAACTGCAATTGAGTCTGCGGTGACAGCCCTGAAACAGGCCAAAGAAACCAGTGATGTGGATGACATTAAACAGAAAATAGAAACCCTTTCCCAGGCTTCGCATAAGCTGGCTGAAGTCATGTACCAGCAGGCATCTTCTTCTCCGGAAGGCCAGGCAGACACCGGTGCTGCCGGTGCCCAGACAGATGAGGATGTAGTGGATGCCGACTTTGAAGAGGTCAATAAAGACAAATAAGCCGCCTCCAAACATTGGGTTGAATATAATCCTGCCGTGGTCTATAGTGATCCGGCAGGATTTTTTTTTACCACAAGGCCAAAAGAAAAAAGGGCAGAATTCAGTTTATGCGCATAACACAGATACTGGCTGAAAACAACAGGCTGTACAGAAATGAAATCGCCTTGGTGGAGCGGGTCCCAGCCAGAAAAATCAGAAAAGAACTCACCTGGCACCAATTTTATACCACGGCCTGCAAACTGGCCAACGGCCTTCATCAACATGGCATCCGAAAATCAGATACGGTGGTGCAGCTCATGACCAACAGTCTGGAATGGCTGCCCATCTATTTTGGCATCCTGTATACCGGTGCCTGGGCAGTGCCGTTGAATTTCCGGTTTGAATCCGATAAAATTCTGTTATGCGCAGACACTGCAGCACCCAAAGCCTTTATATTTGGAGAAGAATTTATCCAGCGCATTGAAGCTATTCGCAGTGCCCTGGTATCCAGTGTACATCTGTGGATTTTTACAGGCCCCAGAGCCTCCTGTCCAAAATGGGCATATCTTTTTGATGACTTTATCCAGGACCAGAAAGGTGATATGCCGCCGGATGTTCCCATGAAAGATGACGATGATGCAGCGCTGTACTTTACCTCAGGTACCACCGGCACCCCCAAAGCAGTACTGCTTACCCACAACAATCTGACCCATGCCTGCGAAGTGGAAAACAACCACCATGACCAGACCCATGAGGATATATTTTTGTGCATACCGCCTTTGTATCACACCGGCGCCAAGATGCACTGGATGGGCTCTTTTCTGGTGGGGGGCAAGTGCATCCTGCTCAACGGGGTAAAGCCGGAATGGATTTTCGAGGCGATTTCTGAAGAACACTGCACCATTGCCTGGCTTCTGGTTCCCTGGGCCCATGATATTCTCATTGCCATAGAAAACAACACCCTTGATCTGTCACACTACCACCTTGACCAGTGGCGGTTGATGCATTCCGGGGCCCAGCCCGTTCCCCCCAGCCTTGTCAAAAGATGGCAAAAATACTTTCCAGGCCAGGGATATGACACCAACTACGGCCTTACCGAATCCACCGGCCCGGGATGTATCCACCTGGGCCTTGAAAACAGCCATTGCATAGGGCCCATAGGCAAGGCAGGTCACGGGTGGGAGGCTAAAATTGTGGACAAGCAGGGCAACCATCTGTTTGGCAACGAAACCGGTGAATTGATCGTTCGGGGCCCGGGGGTGATGAAAGCCTATTATAAAAATCCGGAAGCCACCGAAAAAACCCTTCACAACGGATGGCTGCGCACCGGTGATCTGGCCAGGTATGACAAGGACGGATTTATCTGGCTGGTGGACCGAAAAAAAGACATGATCATTTACGGCGGAGAAAATATCTACCCCAATGAAATTGAAAATTTCTTTCTGGGTCATGAGAAAATAAAGGATATCGCTGTTATCGGTGTGCCTGATGACCGCTTAGGGGAAATCCCCGCAGGCATCATCAGCGTCAAGCCGGAGTGCATGATCTGTGAAAGCGATATCCAGGAATTCCAGCAGGCCCTGCCCCGGTACAAACGCCTGAAAAAAATTTTTTTCGGGGATGTACCCCGCAATCCCACTGGAAAAATTGAAAAACCCAAACTGCGGCGCCTGTATACTGAAGACAAACGAAAAGATCTGCAAAAGCTGCTGCGGTAAACCCTGAGGAATACACCATGATATGCATGAGACCTTTTCTTATCCTTGCCTTGATTTTCTGGTGCACCCTTCCCGGAAACACGTCAGATAACACTATGCCTGCGCAAACCCTCCTGGACGGCATTGAAAACCAGTATGCCGGTAAAAGTTTTTCCGCTGATTTTATTCAGACATCTACTTTGTCTGCCCTGGATATCAATGAAACAGCCTCAGGCAAAGCCTGGTTCAGCCATCCCGGAAAAATGAAATGGCAGTACCTGACCCCGGAACGCCACGACATTATCACCAACGGCACAGAACTGTGGATCTTCAGACCCGAAGAAAACCAGGTCATGCGCGGTGATGCAGCCCGGTTTTTCCAGTCAGGGGCAGGCGGGGCATTTTTATCAGATATTTCCCTGATCCGTAAAAATTATACCGTATCTGTTAAGGAAACAACAGAAGAACGGGCAGAACTGCTCCTTGAGGACCAGTCCGGAAATCCGGACATTCACCGCATCATCATCCGGGTATGCCCCAAACAATTTCATATCTCCCATGTCACTACGGTGAATGCATTTGGAGACACCACCCATTTTGAATTCAGCAATATAAGTTTCCGGCAGATACCGGATGACTGGTTTGATTTTACCATCCCTTCCGGGGTTAATGTAATTGACATGAACTAAAATACAAAAAAAGGATGCTTGTAATGAAAGAGGCTATCCAGAATCTGGCCCGAAAAAACAATGCCATTATCCTGGCCCATAATTATCAACCGCCTGAAATTCAGGATATTGCTGATCTTTGCGGAGATTCTCTGGAGCTGAGTATCAAGGCCGCAAAAACCTCAGCCGACATTATTGTTTTCTGCGGCGTACATTTCATGGCAGAAACCGCATCCATCCTCTGTCCGGAAAAGACCGTGCTGCTGCCGAACACAGATGCCGGATGCCCCATGGCTGAGATGGTGGACCCGGCCGCCCTGACCGCCCGGAAGAAAGCCCTGGGTGATATCCCGGTGGTGACCTATGTAAATTCGTCGGCCGCTGTCAAGGCGGTGTCCGACATCTGCTGCACCTCAGCCAATGTTATCCAGGTGGTCAATGCCCTCAAGGCGGATGCAGTGCTCATGACCCCGGATAAAAACCTGGCACAATATGCAGCCGGGTATACGGATAAAACAATTCATCTGTGGGAAGGATACTGCCCATTTCACAACAATCTGACCGAAGCAGATGTAACGGCTGCCAGACAGACCCATCCGGAAGCCCTTTTCATGGCCCACCCGGAATGTCCACCAGAGGTACTGGCCATGGCCGACACCATCCAGTCCACTTCCGGAATGATCCAGTATGCCAGAACCAGCCCCCTTCGCCAGTTCATTCTGGGAACGGAAAACGGACTGCTGTATCCCATTTCCAAAGCCAACCCGGACAAGCAGTTTTTTGCCGCATCCCCCAAAATGGTGTGCCCTGATATGAAAAAAATCAGCCTGGCAGATGTGAAACACAGTCTGGAAAACCTGGCAGGGGAGGTCCGGGTACCGGAAGAGACCAGAAAAAAAGCATTGGGTGCGGTGCAGAAAATGATTGATCTGGCCTGATGCCGGAAGGCCGGCATCCTTTTAGATACCGGCCTTTAAAAAATTACGGCAGCAGAATCAGCCTGCGTTAAAAATCCGGCAAATCAACAATCACATACCTTCAAATGCCTCATCCGGGATATCGGCATTGGTATAAAATTTTTGGACATCATCACAATCATCCAGTTCATCCATGAACCGGATCATCTGTTCCGCTTCTTTACCGGTCACCTCAGTCATGGTCTGGGGAAGCATGGTTATTTCCGCCATCTGGTATGCAATTTGGGCAATGTCAATGGCCTTCTGCACTGCATCAAATTCTGCCGGTTCAGTGATCACCTCAAACACATCCCCTTCATCTCTGATATCTTCCGCACCGGCTTCCAGGGCTATTTCCATAAGGGTGTCCTCATCCACGGCATCCTTGGCCACAGCGATCAGTCCCTTTTTATCGAACATCCAGGCCACACACCCGTCTGTGCCCACATTCCCACCGGCCCTGGAAAACATGTACCGGACATCGGCAATGGTACGGTTTTTATTATCGGTGAGGCATTCCACAAGGACCGCTATACCGCCGGGACCATAACCTTCATAAACGATTTCCTCGTAATTGACCCCTTCCAGTTCACCTGTGCCTTTTTTGATGGCCCGTTCAAAATTCTCCTTGGGCATGTTCTGGGCTTTGGCTGCGTCAATGGCATGGCGCAACCGGGGATTGGCCTCGGGATCTCCGCCGCCCATGCGGGCGGCCACGGTGATCTCCTTGATCAGCTTGGTGAAAATCTTGCCTCTTTTTTTATCGGCCGCCCCTTTTTTGTGCTTGATAGTCGACCATTTGCTGTGTCCTGACATGAATCCACTCCTTACATTTATCGTTTGTTTTTTGCTATAATATATATTTCTTTGCTTTGTTTTCTACAACTTTCCGGCTTAAAAAGCCGGCAGTCAGCAAAACGCTTTTTCACCTGTTTTTCAAATTGTGCAAATTCACTGCCCTGGAAAATCTTACACACAAAATGGCCGTTCCCCCCTAAAAACCTTTCTGCCACATCCAAAGCCATTTCACACAGCGCAAAGGAACGAAACGCATCCACATCTTTTCGGCCGGTGGTGGCAGGCGCCATGTCCGAAAGCACCACCCGGCAACCAGATGCTTTTTGTAAAAATGAATCATCTGACATATGCAGGATATCATCCTGGATGACGGTGACATTTGCCGGCAGGCCGATATCCACCGCTTTTATGTCAATGCCCAGCACCCGGCCTTCCGGCCCCACCTGTCTGGATGCATACAGCAGCCATGAACCAGGTGCACACCCCAGATCCAGGATTGTATCCTTTTTTTTCATAACACGAAATTTTTGCTGAATTTCTTCCAGTTTATATACGGATCTGGCCGGATAATTGTCTGCTTTTGCCTGCTGTGTCAGGTGATCCGCCCACTGCCGGCCTGACCTGCTGCCAGACCGGCCAGCAGGTTTGCCACTTTTTTTTTTAGCTGCCAAACAATACCTCCATGGCTTCTTTTAAAAACCTGACACTTTCAATGGTCATACCGCGAACCTTTGACAACTGTTTCAAAGTCGATGCCGGCACCAGGCAGGTGGTAAACCCCATCTTGGCAGCTTCCTTTATCCGGGCCTGGGCATGGCTCACTGCCCGGATCTCTCCTGTCAATCCTATTTCTCCGATAAGGGTGGTTTCTTTGGGTACAGGTTTGTCCAGAAAGCTGGCTGCCAGGGCCGCGGCAATGGCCAGATCAGCGGACGGCTCCACGATTCTGACCCCGCCGGTGACATTCATGAACAGGTCCAGACCAGACAGGTTCATCCCCAGACGTTTTTCCATGACCGCCACAATCAGGGCCACCCGCTGCACGTCCAGGCCCAGCACGGTGCGCCTGGGATTGCCCAGGCTGGAGGAGGACACCAGCCCCTGGATCTCCACCAGGATGGGACGGGTGCCTTCCATGCAGGCAGTGACAACCGAACCGGGAGCCACAGATGACCGCTCAGACAAAAACACGGCAGAGGGATTGGGCACTTCCTTCAGCCCTTTTTCCCGCATTTCAAACACCCCTATCTCGTTGGTGGAGCCGAACCGGTTTTTTACGGCCCGCAATATTCTGAACACATGGCTTTTGTCTCCTTCAAAATACAGCACCGTGTCCACCATATGCTCCATGATCCTGGGGCCGGCAATGGCCCCCACCTTGGTCACATGCCCCACCAGGAAAATGGGGGTTCCGCTGGTTTTGGCAAGGTGCATGAACCGCATGGCCGCCTCCCGGATCTGGGTGACACTGCCCGGGGTGGAGGTGACATCTGTCTGGAAAACGGTTTGAATGGAGTCAATAACCACGGCATCATAGGCGGTCTGCTCCATCATGGCAGCAATGGCATCCAGATCGGTCTCCGATACAATATACAGAGTGGGGCAGGACCCGCCATCCAGGCGCTGTCCCCGCATGGAAAGCTGGCGGATGGATTCTTCACCGGAAACATACAGACAGGTTTTTTTCAACCCGGCCAGGGCGGTCAGCACCTGAAGCATGAGGGTTGATTTGCCGATACCGGGATCACCGCCGATGAGCACCAGGGATCCGTCCACAATACCGCCCCCCAGCACCCGGTCAAATTCTGACATGCCGGTGCATATCCGCAGGGATTCGCCCCCGTCAACTGAATCCATGGGAACCGGTTTTGCCGCAAATAAGGGATGGGATTTTCCACTGCCTTTGGCGGCCTGCTTTTCCTGAACCAGAGAATCCCAGTCCCCGCAGTCCGGACACCGGCCCATCCATTTAAAGGTCTGGCCGCCGCAGGTTTTACACCGGAATATGGATTTATCCTTGTTTTTCACATATCTCTTTTTCAATTGTTACCAAAATGTGCAAATATATCATACACTGGTGTTTTGTATCAATATCAATTGTGACTGTTCCGTGCGGACATATGCTGCCGGTACTGTTTTGGTGATCGCTTTTTGCCCAAAGCCTGCCTTGCCGAAGCTTCTGTGGGTTTTACTGCTGATTGTTCCTCCTGTTTTTAAATGACCTGGTGAAAATGCCGTGAATATCTCTGAACAATATCTCTCTTTTTCTCCGTAATCATGATATAATTCCGATTTTTGAAAAGAGGACCGCTCACCATGTTTCTTCCTACCACCATGCCAGAGGTGAAAGCTCTGAACTGGGACCGTCTGGACATCATCCTGGTCACCGGCGACACCTATATTGATTCCCCGTTCATGGGCGTGAGCATGATCGGAAAAGTACTTTTGCACCAGGGATTCAAGGTGGGGATCATTGCCCAGCCGGACCTGGACACTGCCGCAGATATCCTGCGCTTAGGATCCCCCGCTCTTTTCTGGGGAGTCACTGCCGGGGCTGTGGATTCCATGGTGGCCAACTATACCGCATTGAAAAAACGGCGGCAGAAAGACGACTATACACCGGGGCATGTCAACAACCGAAGACCGGACCGGGCGGTCATCGCCTATGCCAACCTGATCCGGCGCTTCTGCAGACCCGCCGCCCCCATTGTGATCGGCGGTATCGAGGCCAGCCTGCGGCGCATGGCCCATTATGACTTCTGGTCCAACAATATCCGACGGTCCATTCTGTTTGATGCCAGGGCCGACTTTCTGGTGTTCGGCATGGGGCATGCCACTATTACAGCCCTTGCCCGGGCCTTGCAGCAGAAACAGTCCTTTGAGCATATCCCGGGAATCGCCTATATTGCCAAAACAAAAACCGGGAAGGAACTGCCCGCTTTTGAAACGGTTGTACAAAACAGGCAGGCCTATATCGACGCGTTCACCACCTTTTACCGCAACACCGACCCTGTTCTTGGACAGCGCCTGTGTCAGGCCCACCAGGATCGGTACCTGGTGCTGAATCCGCCGGCACCCGTGTCCACCACAGCCCAGATGGATAAAATCCATGACCTGGATTATGAACATGATGTGCACCCTTTTTACCGGGCCATGGGACCTGTGCGGGCGCTGGACACCATCCGGTTTGCCATCCCCACCCATTACGGGTGCTACGGCGAATGCCGGTTCTGCGCCATCACCGTGCACCAGGGCAGAACCGTCCAGTGCCGGAGCACGGCATCCATTCTCCGGCAGGCCCGGCAGTTCACGGCCCATCCGGATTTCAAAGGAAACATAATGGATCTGGGAGGTCCCACCGCAAACATGTACGGGTATGAATGCCCCAAAAAATTATCACACGGGGCCTGCCTGGACAAATCCTGCCTGTTCCCTGAAACCTGCGAAACCCTGCGGCCGGACCATTCACAGTATCTGGATCTGCTGGAAAAACTCACCGCCCTTCCCGGCATCAGAAAGGTGTTTGTCAACTCCGGGATCCGGTATGACCTGATTGTGCAGGACAAAAAACACGGCAGCGCGTTTTTGAAAAAACTGGTGACAGACCATGTATCCGGCCAGCTGAAGGTGGCGCCGGAACACAGTGAAAAACCGGTGCTTCACCATATGGGCAAACAGACCATCACCGATCTGCTTGCCTTCAAAGCCGCCTTTGACAATATATCTGCTGCATGCGGCAAGCCCCAGTTTTTAACCTATTATTTCATGGCAGCCCACCCCGGCTGCACCCAAAAAGAGATGGCTGCCTTAAAACGGTTCATCAGTGAAAATCTGAAAACCCATCCTGAGCAGGTCCAGATTTTTACCCCCACCCCGTCCACCTTTTCCACGCTCATGTATTATACCGGCCAGGATCCCTTCACTGGCAATCCTTTGTTTGTGGAAAAGGATCCAGCCAAAAAACAGCGGCAAAAAGATATTGTCACCGCCCGCACCCGTCCGGAAAAAAAGCGCAGGCCACAAAAACACAAAAAAGGCAGGTAATCACGCCCTGAATATGCATTGATGCATTTTCCTGATTGTTGCCGGTGTGGTACCGCAGCACCCGCCAATGATTTCAACCCCCAGTTCCCGTATTTTTTTCATGTTGCCGGCAAACAGGTCGTCGCTTTCCGGATAAAACACCTGGTTGTCTGCTGCAGGCTGCGGCATCCCGGCATTGGGTTGCATCAGCACCGGAATATCGACACATTTGCGGACCTGGGCCGCCAGCCGTACCATGTCAGTGCTGCCCAGAGAACAATTGGCCCCCACCGCAGCCACCCCTTTGTCTGCAAGGGTCTTCATGCTGTGTTCCGGGGTGTTTCCAAAGATGGTGAAAAATCCTTTCGGCGTTTCTTTAAAGGTCATGGAACAGAAAATCGGTTTGTCCGAAACAGACTGGATGGCCTGAACCGCACAAAGACCGGCATTAAGATCAAAAACCGTTTCGACAAGAAACAGGTCAACCCCTTCTTCTTCCAATATCCGGGCCTGGTCCGAAAAATTGTCCTTCATCCTGTCAAAGGAAACCGGTCCGGCAGGTGCCAGCATGTCACCCATGGCACCCATGTCACCGGCCACATATTGCTCCGGGCCACAGGCTTTTTTTGCCAGCCGCACCCCTTCCCTGTTGATGCGTTCATAATCCCGGTCCGACCCCATTTTCTCAAGCTTGTGCAATGATGCCCCGTAAGTGTTTGCCGTAACCACATCTGCGCCGGCGGCAATGTAGTCGGCATGAATCTGCCCGATGATCTCCGGATGCCGGATGTTCCAGGACTCCGACGCTTCATCTCCTGCAAGCCCATGGCTGATCAGGATCGATCCCATGGCACCGTCAAGCAGCAGCCCGTTTTTGCGTATTTTTTCAAAAAGCTTCATTTAATTACCGTTTTTTCAAGGTTCATATTCACTGATACCATCATATCATTCCAATAAACAGCATATCTGTCTGGTCAAATTGTAACCTGCTTAAAATTCAAGGATGGCCTTTTCAGCCTATTTGTTTTTTTAATCCACTGTTCAGTCAAATATCCATGCTGACAACTTATGTATTATCTGATCACAAAAAACAATATCAAGATTTTGGATGTATACAAAATCTTTCAATCTCTGGATAGTCAAATGCCTTTATACCATGATGCCCCTTGCTGAATTTTTTGATCTGCTTCATACCTGGACCGGCCGGAGCTGGTTCAGACCCATTGACCGGGCATTTGTGCTATTTTTACACCGCCAGGATCCTTCTGCCTCTTCACCTGTGCTGCTCGGAGCGGCCCTTGCCAGCCACCAGCTGGGGCGGGGCCATCTCTGCCTGGATCTGGACAGTGCGTTGACCGATCCCGACGGCACCCTTTCTCTTCCGGCCGGTGATGGTCACCCGGAACGACTATAGTCTGGGACTCATGAACGGGGACATCGGCATTGTCCTTGAGGTGGGCGCTGACCGCAAAAAGGACGGGGATTTATTATTCCAAGGTGATAGCATAACGACTGGTGCCCTGGATTTTTTATGAATTTTAACCCCATGCCCAATAAAAAAGAAAAAATTTTTGAAAAAATAATTACAGAAATACCGCCTCCCCTGATACCGCGTTTTTTATCCGACCCCCTTGATGCCTTTTTCCTGGGGGAAATATCTCTTTTAAAAAGGATTGACAAAAATAATCAAATGGTTTAACCATTAAAAATCAAGGTGATTTTCGAACAAAATTTATTCCTGTATAATTTAATCATTCAGGAGGGCATATGACCCGTAACAGAATAGAACAACATCCGGTATTGACGGTGCCTGATATCAAAGAAGTGCCGTTTTACTGGAATAAAACCAAATTATCCGCCCGGGAAAATGAGATGATCTCATCCGCCCTGTTTGCCAATGACATCAAAATTTTCGGTCTTCACCACAAAGATGGATCAGCCCAGGGTATTTTCTGCGCCAACGGCCAGTGCGCCCAGTGCACGGTAATTGCCAACGGGATTCCGGTCAAGGCGTGCATGACCCGGGTGACCGAAAACATGATTGTGGAAAGCGTGGAAGGCCTGCCCCGGCTGCCGGATGTGAAGGAGATCCCACCCATCTCTGATATTGAACACCTGACCACGGATGTGCTCATCATCGGCGGCGGCCCGGCCGGACTGTCCGCAGCCCTGCAGCTGGAGGAACACGGGGTGAATGCCATCATGGTGGATGACAAGGATGTACTCGGGGGCAAGCTGGTGCTGCAGACCCACAAGTTTTTCGGATCTGTGGAAGATTCTTATGCAGGCATGCGGGGCATGGATATCGGGAAAATGCTGGCAGACAAAGTGGAAGCTGCGGCCCATATCGCGGTGTGGAAAAACAGCACAGCCCTGTATGTGTTTGATGACAAAAAAGTGGGCATTCTCAAGGACGGGGTGTATAAAATCATCACCCCCAGGGTGATTCTCAATGCTGCCGGTGCCAGAGAAAAATTTCTGCGGTTCAAGGGCAACTCCCTGTCCGGGGTTTACGGTGCCGGGGCTTTTCAGACCCTGGTAAACCGGGACCTGGTCAAACCCACAGAACGGCTGTTCATCATCGGCGGGGGCAATGTGGGGATCATTGCGGGATATCACGCGCTCCAGGCCGGCATCCAGGTGGTGGGGCTGGCTGAGGCCCTTCCCCAGTGCGGGGGATACAAGGTCCATGAAGACAAGCTCAAGCGTTTCGGGGTCCCCATACACACCTCGCATTCCATTATGTCCGCCAACGGCAGCCAGTCGGTGGAATCGGTAACCATTGCACAAATTGATGACACCTTCACCCCCATACCTGGTACCGAAAAAACCTATGCCTGTGACACCATTCTCATTGCCGTGGGCCTGGAACCGGTGGGTGAATTTGCCCAGGAAGCACAGACAGCAGGCATCCGGGTGTTCAGCGCCGGAGATGCTGCGGAAATTGCCGAGGCTTCCTCCGCCATGTTCAACGGCAAGATTGCAGGTCTCAACATTGTACGCCATTTCAAGCCTGAGGTGCCCCCCATCCCTGATGACTGGTTTAAAAAAGCCGACATTCTCAAATCCCATCCCGGGCCGGTGCAGGAACTGGTGCCCCCGTCAAAAGAGGACGGGGTGTTTCCCATAATGCACTGCAAGCAGGACATCCCGTGCAATCCCTGCAGCACGGTGTGCCCGGAGCACTGCATTACCATGAAAGGGGATCCCATCAAAGGACAGCCGGTGTTTGCGGGTGAATGCAAAGGGTGCATGAAGTGCCTGACCATCTGTCCGGGGTTGTCCATCACCCTGGTGGATTTCCGCAAAGACAAGGATAATCCCACGGTGTTTCTGCCCTATGAGGTGGGAAATGTACCTGTGACCAAGGGAGACACCATCCAGTGTGTGGATGTGGACGGCAATCCCCTGGGGCAGTTCACCGTGCTGGGGGCCAAAGCCACCAAAGACAGTGACAGAACCATTATTGTAAGGATCAAGGTGCCCAAAGCCATTGCCAAGCAAGTGGTGGGGTTCACCATCCAGGACCAGGCCGTTTATGACAAGCTCACGGAAAAAATTCCCCTGGACCAGATCAGGGACGAGGAAGTGGTCTGCCTGTGTGAACGGGTGACTGCCGGGGAGATCCGGGACCTTGTGGAAAAAGGGATCACCGACATGAACCAGATCAAGGCCCTGACCCGGGCCGGCATGGGGCCTTGCGGCTACAAGACCTGTGAAAACCTGATGATGCAGATCTTCCGGGCCGAGCAGATTGCTGCCGAAGATATTGTGAAAAATGTCCGCCGACCCCTGTTCATTGAAGTACCCCTGGGAAAATTTGCCAATGGAGGTGAAGCATGAAGCATTTTGATGTGATTGTTATTGGTGCCGGTTCTGTGGGGGTACCCACGGCCATGGCCCTGGCAAAGGAAAAACTGCAGGTATTGACCATCGATGCGCTGGCATCTCCGGGTCAGGGCCAGAACAAAAAAGCCATCGGCGGGATCCGGGCCACCCATTCAGACAAGGGTAAAATCACCACCTGCCTGCGCAGTATCGACATCTTTTCCACCTGGGAAGAAATGCATGGCGATGATATCGGCTGGATTCAGAACGGGTACAGTTTTCCCGCCTATACCGATGAAGATGCCCAAAAGCTCAAGGACCTGATGAAAATACAAAAATCCTTTGATCTGGACATAGACTGGCTTTCGGCTGAAGAATACCAGGACATTGTGCCCGGCATCAACATGGATGGATTGCGTGGCAGCACCTATTCTTCCAAAGACGGCAGCGCGTCTCCGTTGCGCGCCGTCAATGCCTTTTATTTTAAAAGCATGGAATACGGGGCCCAATACCGGTTCAAAGAAAAGGTCACCAAAATTGATATCCTGAGCAGCAACGAGATCCAGGTGACCACGGATAAAGATGTCTACTTCGCATCACAGGTGATCAATGCTGCCGGTAATTATGCCCGGCAGATCGGTGTCATGGCCGGCGTTGACCTGCCGGTGGAGCCGGACAGCCATGAAGGGGCCATCACCGAACCGGTGCAGCGGTTTTTCGGCCCCATGATCGTGGACCTGCGGCCCTGTGAAGATCCTGCCACCGAAGACTCTGCCAACTATTATTTTTACCAGAACAACGAAGGCCATGTCATATTCTGTCTGACCCCCAAACATCTGATCAAGGGCACGGCCTCGGAAGCCACCTCAGTGTTCCTGCCCCAGGTGGCCAAGCGCATGGTAACTCTGTTCCCCAGGCTGGCCAATCTCAAAGTAAGACGTACCTGGCGGGGCCAGTATCCCATGACCCCGGACGGATTCCCCATTGTGGGTCCTGTGAATGACCAGCCCAATTTCATCAATGCCGTGGGCATGTGCGGCCAGGGCTACATGCTGGGACCTGGACTGGGGGAACTGCTGACCCGGATGGTCACTTCCCGGTTGACAGATGAGGACTGGGATGTTTTAACACATTTTAATCCTTACAGAGATTTTTCAGGCATGGAACAATTCAAGTAAAACAGCAGGATTTTTTTATGTTCAAACGCGCCAAACAGAACCGGGTGTTCCAGGATGTGGTGGAACAGATACAGGATGCCATTGTGACCAAAAAACTGGCACCCGGTACCCGGCTGCCGGCAGAACGGGATCTCAAGGAGATGTTCAACACCAGCCGGGGAACCCTCAGGGAGGCTTTGCGGGTGCTTGAGCAGAAAGGGCTCATCGAGATCAAGCTGGGGGTCACCGGCGGTGCCATTGTCAAACGCATTGATACAGATCCCATCATGGAATCTCTGGCATTGCTCATCCGCTCGGGAGAGGTGTCCCTCGGGCATTTGTCTGAGTTCCGCATCAAAATCGAAGGCAGTCTTGTGGAACTGGCAACAGAACGGGCCACCCCTGATGATATCCTGGAGATGGAACGGTTGTTTGACAAAGCCAGACACTGTTTTGAAAATCAGGACTGGGAAAATTTTTTAAAAACCGATGAAGCCATGCACACCTTTATCGGCACCATGACCCGGAATCCGGTATTCCAGTTTGTCCAGAAAAGCATCCATGAAAATATCCACCGCTATTACCAGGATTATCTGCCCATGAACCATGAACGGACCCTGGAAAATCTCAACGATTTTGAAAAGATTATTGCCGCTATGAAGGCAAAAGACGGTGCCACTGCATCTGCCATCATCACAGACCATGTCCGGCGGTTTCATGACAAAATGGCGGGAAAACAGCCATGAATTGCGCTGTCCAATCCCTCTCCGGTTGCTGCTGGCTGTTATTATCCTCAGGCGGTCCAAGGCCTTACGCCCGGAACCTGAACTCCCCTGCCTGACGGCATCCCCCGGGCAAATGTCTGCCTGTTTCCGGAGGCATGCCCTTCAGCATCTGATGGTACCATACCTGGGCACCGGTCATTTAAAATGTGGCTTCAATGGCCTGGACAACCGCCTGGACAATGGTATCTATCTGGGCTTTGGTGATAATCAGAGCCGGGGCAAAATACAGGGTGTTGTTCAATCCTTCCAGACTGGCATTGGTCCGGCCTGCAATCACGCCCCGGGCCAGAACTTTTCCCACAAGATCCGCCATCTGTTCTTCGGTTACAGGTGTTCTGGCTGTTTTGTCCTGCACCAGTTCAACACCGCAGAACAATCCCTGCCCCCGCACCTCTCCCACACAATCATACCGTTCCAGCGCAGACAGCTGCTCCAGCAGATAAGCTCCCAAAACCCGGCTGTTTTCCACCAGGTTTTCAGATTCAATGATGTGCAGGTTTTCCATGGCTGCTGTCAGCCCACTGGTGCACCCCCCGTAGGTGGAAATATCCCTGAAATAGTTGAACCGGGTGTCCGGATCGGAAGGATCATTTAAAAACAGATCATAGATATGCTGCTTGACCACTGTGGCGGACAGGGCCCCATAGGAGCTGGTAAGCCCTTTGGCAAGGGTCACCATATCCGGGTCCACATCAAAATGGTCATGGCCCCAGAATTTGCCGGTTCTGCCGAATCCGCACACCACCTCATCCATGATCAGCCAGATATCATATTTACGGCATATCTGCTGGAGTATGGGAAAATATTCCGGCACCGGCACAAGGATGCCGCCGCCGGCGGTGATAGGTTCCACAATCACGGCGCCCACTGTATCCGGCCCCTGTTCCAGGATAATATCCTCCACGTTTTTTGCACAGGCAATACCGCACGCCGGATATCGTGCATCATACGGGCAGCGGTAACAGGCACAATGGGGAAATTCCACAAACCCCTCCATAAAAGGCCCGAAATCTTTTTTGCGCAGGTCCTGACCTGATGCGCTCATGGCACCCATGGTGGTGCCGTGGTAATCCCGGTTTCTATACAGGATCTTGTATTTTCCCTTTCGTTCAGGAATGATATGCGCGGCCTGGCGCACCATCTTAAAGGCTTTTTCATTGGCCTCGGAACCGGAGTTGGAAAAAAAGACCTTGCCCATTTTGGGCAGTTTTTCCAGAAGTTTTCCGGCAAACCGGATGGCCGGCACCGTGCCGTACACCCCGGCAAAATAAGGCATTTTTTTCATCTGGGCACAGACCGCATCGGCAATGTCATCTCTGCCGTATCCTGCCAGTACGCTCCATACTCCGCCGGCAGTGGCATCCAGGTATTTTCTGCCCCGGATATCTTCCACCACAAGGCCGTCAGCCGCCACAATTATCATCTGTTCCTGTGTATCAAAACAGGCATGGGGTTTTAAATGGTGCCACAGGTTGTTCCTGTCTCCATCTATCAAATCTTTTACATCAGAGAGCTGCTGTTCCACAGGTTGCTGCATAATTTTTCACACGCTTATCGGTTAAATAGATATTGAGATATATGACAGGGCTGTTGCTGTCAATAAAAACATTTCACCTGTATATTTGCCAAATTAAGTCTTGAAAAAAACCAGTAAAACTTTTACACTTTGCCAGACCAAATAATTGATTATTTTTCTAATCAGATTTTTCAGGAGATATCCATGCAGACCCCCATTGACCAGAAAATTGTCAGACAGGAAATTGACAGAATGGGCCTTGATTCACTTGGCCTGGCTTCCATACGGGAACTGAACCGGATTGTCAACAATATTGAAACCGCTACAGGCGCGCAGTTCATCCGCATGGAAATGGGCGTGCCCGGTCTGGCCCCGCCGAAGATTGCAGTGGATGCGGAAATTGCCGCCTTAAAACAGGGGGTGGGATCCAAATATCCTCCCTTTGACGGTATTCCCCAGCTGAAAACGGAAATATCGGCTTTTGTAAAAAATTTTGTGGATGTGGATATTCCTGCTGAATCCTGCTTTCCCACTGTGGGGTCCATGCAGGGATGCTACATGGCCATGATGTGCTGTGCCAGGCGGACCAGGAACAAAGACCGGATACTTTTCATTGATCCCGGGTTTCCGGTAAACAAACACCAGGCCCGGGTACTGGGACTGCCCTATGCCCATTTTGATGTATATGAATACAGAGGAGACAAACTCGGACCGAAACTGGAAACCTATCTGGAAAAAAATGATGTGGCAGCCATCATGTATTCCAACCCCAACAACCCGGCCTGGATCTGTTTTACTGAAAAAGAACTGGAAGTCATCGGATCTCTGGCCACCAGATATGACTGCATTGTCATGGAAGATCTTGCCTATTTCGGCATGGATTTCAGGCAGAACTATTCTGTGCCGGGACAACCCCCGTTTATCCCTTCAGTGGCCCGGTTCACTGACAATTATATCCTGTTGATCTCCAGTTCAAAGTCTTTCTCCCTGGCCGGCCAGCGCATCGGCATGACTGCTATTCCCGAAAAACTGTTTCATTCCACCGGCAATAACCTCAAGCCTTTTTTCGGCAGTGACCGGTTCGGGTATGCCTATATTTTCGGGGCCATGTATGCCTTGAGTTCCGGGGTTTCCCATTCCAACCAGTATGGACTTTACGGGCTGTTGAAAGCAGTCAATTCAGGAGAATTCAATTTTGTGGACCATGTCAAAGAATATGGAGACCGGGCCTTTGCCATGAAACAGATGTTTACCCGGAACGGGTTTACCATTGTCTATGACATGGATGATGACCAGCCCATTGCTGACGGATTTTATTTTACCATTGCCTATCCCGGATTCACCGGGGTGGAACTGGTGGAAGAACTGCTCTATTACGGTATCAGCGCCATTTCTTTGACCACCACGGGCAGTGACCGCCACGAAGGGCTGCGGGCCTGTGTGTCTTTAACCGGGGAAGAAAGATTCGGGGAACTGGCAGACCGGCTTGCCCGTTTCCAGGCAGACCATCCCAAAGGCAGTGATTTCAAGATAATCCAGGCCTGATCCAGCCTGTTCCAGCCTGCCGAATACCGCCATGAAAACAGCAGGCAAAGCCCCTGCCAAAGATATTGACCCCCTTCTTTTGTACCTGGTGACCGGACCGTCAGATTCACAAAAATTGCGGGCCGGTCCCGGGGCAAAAACAGCGGAGCGGGTGTTTTATTTTTTATCCTTTTTTTTGAGTTTTCCGGCGATAAGGTGGCGTGCCTGGGCCTGTAAAACAGTTTTACGCAACCTGATGGACACAGGGGTGACTTCCACCATTTCATCATCAGCGATGAAATGGATGGCTTTTTCAAGGGTCATGTCCCGGACAGGCGTGCACACCACGTTCTCATCCTTGCCTGATGCCCGCATATTGGTGAGCTTTTTTTCCTTGCAGGGATTGACATCAATATCAGCGGCCCTGTTGTGTTCGCCGATGATCATGCCTTCATACACCGCGGTGCCCGGCACAATAAACAGCTGGCCTCGGGGTTCCAGGTTGAACAGGGCATAGGGAACAGCGCTGCCCTGACGGTCTGAAACAAGAGAGCCGTTATACCGGACCGGAAACTCCCCCCGGAAAGGTTCGTAGCCGGCCAGATAGGAATTCATGATGCCGGTCCCCCGGGTATCGGTGAGAAATTCATCCCGATAACCGATAAGAGATCGGGAAGGAATGGAAAATTCTATGCGGACCCGGCCCTTTCCATTGTTGACCAGGTTGGTCATCTTGCCTTTTCGAATGGAGAGTTTTTCCGTTACCACCCCCATGAAATCCTCTTCACAATCCACAAACAGATGTTCGATGGGCTCCAGCTGCCGGCCCTGATCCATCTTGTAGATGACCCGGGGTCGGCTCACACAGAGTTCAAACCCCTCCCGCCGCATGGTCTCAATGAGAATGGCCAGCTGGAGTTCTCCTCTTCCCTTTACCACAAAACTTTCATCTGTGGTGCTTTCTTCCACTTCAATGGCGACGTTCATAAGGGTTTCCTTGAACAGCCGCTCCCGAATCTTTCGAGACTGCACATATTTGCCCTCCCTGCCGGCAAAAGGCGAGTTGGTAATGGCGAACTGCATGAACACCGTTGGTTCATCCACGGTTATCCTGGGCAGGGCACAGGGTGCCTGGCGGGTACAGATGGTGTCGCCGATTTTGACATCCTCGATGCCGGACAGTACCACGATGTCTCCGGGATTGGCCTGGTTCACAGGAACCAGGGCCATGCCTTTGTAGGACTGGAGCTTGGTCACCTTCAGCTGTATCTGGCGGTTGTTTTCCCCCAGACAAACCAGCGATTCATTGGATGCGGCTGACCCGTTGAACACCTTGCCGATGGCAAGACGTCCGAGATAGTCGGAATACCCCAGATCAGACACCAGCATCTGAAAAGGGGCCTCCGGGTCATAGGAGGGCGGCGGCATTTCCCTGAGTATGGTATCAAACAGCACATGCAGATGCTGTACATCCGCATCCAGCTCCTTTTTAACAATACCATCTCTGCCAATGGCATAAAAATAGGTGAAGTCCAGCTGCTCTTCTGTGGCCTCCAGGTCTATGAACAGGTCATAAACCATATCCAGCACTTCATCAGGGCGGGCATCCTTGCGGTCTATTTTGTTGATGATCACCATGACAGGCAGGTTGGCATCAAAGGTTTTTTTCAACACAAACCGGGTCTGGGGCAAAGGCCCTTCCGATGCATCCACCAGAAGAATGGCACTGTCTGCCATGGATAATGCCCGTTCCACCTCCCCGCCGAAATCAGCATGGCCCGGAGTGTCAATGATATTGATCTTCACGTCCTGCCACATCACGGAACAGTTTTTGGCGGCAATGGTAATGCCCCGTTCTCTCTCCAGGTCCATACTGTCCATGAGGCGCTCATCCACCTGCTGCCCTTCCCTGAACATGCCGCTCTGTCGGAACATGGCATCCACCAGGGTGGTTTTACCATGGTCTACATGGGCGATAATGGCAATATTCCGCAGGCTCTCGTTGGTCACATTCTGTTTTTTCATATTCCGCTCTTTGTTTTCATCACCACAGCTTATGGACTGTTGCGAAAATTTTAATTTATTTATTTGGATACCCGGGTGGTGCCGTCGGCAGCAGAGATAATTCTTACCCTGTCTCCCGGTGCCAGGACCACATCGGCCTCCTGTACCACCACAATGGTGGTACCACTGTCTTTTTTTACCACAATTTCAAGTCCCGGCCTCCTGGTGATGCCTTCTTCAGCAGCAGTCCCGGCAGCAGCACCGGCCAGGGCCCCCAGTACCGTGGCCACCGTTCTGCCGGATCCGCTTCCCACGGTACTTCCCAGCACTCCGCCGGCAATACCGCCGGCGGCGGTACCCACCGGTGTTTTGGTGCCTTCTATGGTGACATGCTTAACCGATTCCACAGTCCCGGCCATTACATTCTGGACCTGGCGGGCATGGTCTCTGGAATAAACCTCCCCGGACCGGCTGGAGGCACATCCGCCAACCATAAGGGCGGCAGCAGCAACAAGCAGTACAACGTTTGTAATCGCTGGAACAGTTTTCATAACCTTTCCCTTCTTTTCATAAATTTTTTTCTTAGGTGGTTTCATTTCATATGAGGTAAACGCAAACCCTGCACACGCACGCTGCTTTTGGGCACAATAAGCTGACTGCGGCTCAGGGTTGTTTATTTTAAGAGTATATCACAGTTTGAAAATTTTTACCCCTTTTCTCTGGCCAATGTCATTGCAAATTAAAAACAGATGGACTAATTTGGTGCTGAAAGATAACCAGGCACCCAGAAACCAAACAAATACAAAGGCAGGGTATTGGGTACTTTTTTTGAAACTGCGTCAGAAACCGTATGTGCAAAAACCGGCATGACCATCCGGTACAGCCCGGAATGGACTGATATTATCTTGACACCCGAGTATTTTGTCACTTTTCATTTGATCGGGAAAAATATTTTAAGCACCTATCCCAGGGGCGAAATCAGCTATGACGGCACCCTGGCTTTGTTCAAAAATTATGACAGGTTTCTGACAGCCTGCAGCCTTGATCAGTCTTCTTTCATCGAAATTTCAGATTACAGCCGGATCATCAACACACCAAATCAGCGAACCCGGCTCAAAGTACTGGAATTATTACTGGAAAAGGTGGCAAGGAAAAGGCTCATAGGCCATTTCGTATACAACGTGCCCAGGCATATCCAGTGGATGTATAATATCGGCACCCATCTAAAAAAACCCGGTATTCCCATGAAGGCAGTGGATACCTATATCTGTGCGATGAAAAAAGCCCTTGCATTGGGCCATGGCAAACCAAAACAGGCAATAACCAGACTGCCCGATATGTTCCGGTTTTTGCAAAAACTTACTCCCGGTCACAGGCTGCGGTTTCATGCAGAAGAAATCCTGGAATACATTGGAACCATCAACTGGGAAGAAAAAGGGATACAGGCCAGCCACATAGGACCTTCCCATCCTTTCAGCGAGGTTTTTGATGCCCTGACCCTTTTAAAAACTGATTTTGATCAGAGTCTGGCTGCCCGGAAACAGCTGGAAAAAGAATTGACCCGGCATAAAAACCATCTGGAAATTCTGGTGGAAGAACGCACCCGGGCACTGGAATCGGCTGTTGTCAGGGCAGAAGAAGCCACCCGGGCCAAAAGTGAATTTCTGACCAATATGAGCCATGAAATCAGAACCCCGATGAACGGCATCATGGGCATGGCTGAACTCATGCTGGAAACCTCTCTTGATCCCAATCAGACCCAGTTGATCAACACCATCAACACAGAATCCCAGTCATTGATGGACATCATCAACAGTATTCTGGATTTTTCAAAAATTGAAGCCGGCAAACTGGAACTGGACCACACCCCCTTTAATCTGCGGTGCCTGCTGGAAGACCTGGCTGCTGCTTTTGGCATCATTACGAGGAAAAAAGATCTGGAGTTGATTTTTTTTCTCCCTCCTGATGTCCCTGAATATGTGATGGGAGATCCAGGCCGTCTGCGCCAGATTTTAACCAATCTGATCGGCAATGCCGTAAAATTCACCCATGAAGGAGAAATATTTGTCTGGGGGAAAACCATTGCTGAATCAAAGGATCACATTACCCTCCAGTTTTTTATCAAGGATACGGGGATCGGCATTCCAGAAGAAAAACAAGACAGCATATTCAACAGTTTTGCCCAGGCTGACGGCTCCACCACCCGGAATTATGGCGGCACAGGGCTTGGCACCACCATTGCCAGGCAATTGGTGGAAATGATGGGCGGCACCATCAAGCTGGCCAGCCAGCCGGGAAAAGGCACCACTTTCTGGTTCACGATTGTGCTGAAGATCGATCCCGGACCCCATACCCCGGATAAAGTTGATACACACAAAACCATGGCCCTGACAGACAAAAAAATCCTGGTGGTGGATGATAACGCAACCAGCAGACATGCGGTCACAGCCTATTTAAAATCCTGGGGATGCATCCCCAGTGAAGCTGAAAGTGGTGTCCAGGCGCTGGCACTGATGAAACACCCTTTCCCAAAAGGCCTGGATCTGATCATAACAGACATACAATTACCTGACATGGATGGTTTTGCGCTGGCAAAACAACTCCATGCTGTATCTGACGGTGTGGAGGTTCCCATTCTTGGCCTCACCGCCGCAGGGGTTATCGGCGATGGTCAGCGCTGCCGGAAAGAAGGCATCCAGGGATATCTGAACAAACCGGTGAAACAAAGAGATTTGAAAGAGGCAATATTTTCTATTTTGAACCAGAATGGCCCTGCAGGCTCATTGTGCACACCCCCCCTGACCCGGCACACGCTTGCAGAAAACCGGCGCAGAAAACCCCAGATTCTATTGGTTGAAGATTACCCCACCAACCAGCAGATTGCCATCAGGTACCTGACATCCGGCGGCTTTGAAGTAACCCTGGCTGAGAATGGTCACCAGGCAGTGGAATTGTTTAAAAACCGCAGGTTCCATGTGGTTCTCATGGACATCCAGATGCCGGTGATGGACGGATATGAAGCCACCCGGCTTATCCGGGAGCATGAACAGCGCAAAAAAACTGCTTTTCTGGCTGAAAATCCCGATACTTCCCAGGTATTTGTGTCCACCCCGGTCATTGCCATGACCGCCCATGCCATCCATGGCTACCGGGAAAAATGCCTGGCTGCAGATATGGATGATTACATAACAAAACCATTGAAAAAGAAGGATTTCCTTGCCCTTGTCAAAAAACATATCCCCGTAGAAAAAGCCGATTCCACAAAAAAATCCGTCCAGGGTGCGGATCCTGCAAAAACCGATCTTCAGGATTCCCTGAAATTGGCTGCCCTGTCAGTATGTTCCACCAAAGACCCCATGGACCTGACAGAACTGCTGCATGAATTTGAGAATGATGCTGCTTTTTTAAGGGAAGTGCTGACAGAATTTATCACCAGCACGGATAAAAAACTGGTACAGATACAACAGGCGGCAGTTGATCGAAACGGCCCTGAAATCACAGCTTTCGCCCATGCCATCAAAGGCGGAGCTGCCAATTTGACAGCACAAGAACTTTCCCGGGCCGCCGGATGTATGGAAAAAGCTGCAACTGAAAATAATTTCACAACCATGCCGGATCTCATTTCACAACTGGTACGGACATACTGTCGTTTCAAGGCGTTTGCCAAAAAAATATAAAATTTTCAGGCATTCCGGCCAGGCACTCGAAACTGAATCACTGTAAAAACAAGGGTTCCTGAAACCATTACCAGGCCTGCCACGGGAAATGCCAGTCTGAGACTGAAAAAATCCATGGCCAGACCTGCTGCCAGGGAACCGGTGAGCATCCCTAAGCTGTGGGCAACGGTCATCACAGCCATTACCGATCCCATGGCTTTTTTCTGGTCTCCTTTAACCACTGCCAGAGCGGTGATGGCAGGCATGGATATCCCCCCGCCCACACCAAACAGGGATATGGCTGCAAGCAGATCAGAAAATGAGGCGGCAAAATAGATCAAAAACATGCCGGCTGCAGCAACCGTTCCACCGGCAAGGGTCAGAAACCGCCGGCTGAAACGGTCCGCAGCATATCCCATGGGCAGTTGCAGAATACCGGATATAAATACACCCAGCATGACCAGCAGACCGATCCTTGCACCGGAAAGACCGAACACAGCATCGGCAAACAGGGGCAGAAAACACCAGACTGCCCCGATACAGGCGGTATAGGCATACCTGAAAGAAAAAAGGGCAAACAGATCCAGATCTTTCACCACAAAAGACCAGGGAATCTCGGCAGGCTGGGGTCCGGAACGGATCCGTTCCTCCGACAAGGGGGGCAGCAGCCAGAAACACAGCAAAACCCCGGTCAAAGACAGCAGTCCCATACACACAAAGGCCGCGTTCATGGTCCAGATGTCATGGATAACCCCGCCCATGAGGGGCCCTAAGCTCAGGCTCAAAAACATGGACAGATTAAACAGTCCCATGGAATACCCTTCAGATCCTGCGGGCGTAATTTCTCCCACATAGGCCTGGACCACCGGCATGATCATGGCAGAGCCGGCCCCCTGGATAAACCGGATAAAAATCAATTCATTGACTGTATCTGAATAAACAAAAGCAATGGAAATCAGGGTATAGGAAATCAATCCCGCAAGGATAAAAGGCTTTCTGCCTTTTTGGTCTGACAGCCGTCCGAAATAGGGCAGCAAAAATACCCGGGAAATGGAAAAAGAACCGAAAATCATGGCCACATAGAGCCCTGTCGCTCCCAGATCATGGGCATAAACAGGCAGCAGAGGCACCACAATTCCCACCCCGGTGACCGTGGAAAAGATTATAAAAAACAGGGTGGCAAAGATGCCTTTGTGGTCTGAGGGAATGGCCCGGAGGCTGTTTTTGATTATTTTTGCCGACCATTGGGAAACCGGTTCCCGTATGGAATAAAAAAAATCCATTCAGGCCATGCCTAATCCAGGCATTCTTTGATCTGGTCAATGAACCGGCTGGGGACGCCGAATTCCCCTTTCCGGTAATTGCAATGGGAAAGATACAAAAACCGTTCCGCCCGGGTCATGGCCACATACATGAGACGCCGTTCTTCGGCCAGGGCTGCATCCCCCTCATCAATAGACCGCCAGTGGGGAAACAGGCGCTCTTCACATCCCACAACAAAAACCGTATCAAACTCCAGGCCCTTGGCAGAATGAATGGTCAGCAATGCCACCCCGTCAGAATCCTGGTCATCCTCATCTTCCTTGTCTTCTCTTATCAAAGCGGCTTCTTCCAGATATTCCAGCATATCTGATTTGGTCCGGGCCGTATGGATGAGCTGCTCGATATTTTCTTTTTTGGAAATCCATTCAGCCCGGGTCTTGGTCTTTTTTTCCAGGTAATCATAATAGTCGGTACGCGCTATCACTTCTTCCATGGCCATGGCCGGGGCCATATCCCGGATGGCATCCAGGATGTCCACCACCTCGGAGAGATTTTCATGGATCTTCGGGGTCAGCACCCGTTCTTTTACCATGATTCTGGCCGCATCCTGCAGGCTGACACCATCTGTCCGCATGGCTGCCATTTTTTTGACCATGGCCGGTCCTATGCCCCGTTTGGGAACATTGACGACACGTTCAAATGACATGTCATCATTGGGAAAAAATGAGGCGCTCAGGTAGGAATTGATGTCTAAAATTTCCATGCGCTCAAAAAACCCCTGGGCCCCCATGAGCCGGTAGGGAACCCGGAGGGACCTGAAAATTTTTTCAAACGGCAGAGAGCAGAATTTGGTTCTGTACACCACGGCCATTTTGTCATAGGCAATGCCCTGCCCCTGGCGGTGCATGGCCTTGATGCGTTTTGCCACCCATTCCGCCTCATGGCTGTCGGATAAAAAATCATATATTTCCACCACACCGCCTTTTTTACGGGAAAAACAGTGCTTGTCCATTTTGTCCGGATTGTAGTCAATCATGTCATTGGCCACCTGGACAATTTCATCGGCAGACCTGAAATTTTCCTCCAGCGGAAAGATTTTTGCATCTTTGTACTTCTGGGAAAATCCCAGAAAATGATCGATATTGCTGCCCCGGAATCCATACACCGCCTGCCAGTCGTCCCCCACGCAAAACAGATTCCTGTGAGGTCCGAGCAGCAGGTTGGTAAGATCTTCCTGGAGATTGTTGGTGTCCTGGTATTCATCAACCAGAATATAGGAAAACCAGGACTGGTAATCCTCCCGGATATCTTTATGCTGGTGGAGAAGATCCCGGGTCTTGAGAAGGATATTGTCAAAATCCACACAATTCATTTCCTGGAGACGGTCTTCATACTGTTGGAAAATATCGCTGATCCTGACATTGAAAACCACCGGTTTTATATCAAAATATTTTTGGGGGTTTCCAAAATTTTTAGCCCGGGACACCAGAGACAGAATCCGGTTGGCATATTTTTTTTCAATATTGTTTTTCACACACAGTTCTTTAACCAGTTTGTCCTGCTGGTATATGGAAAGCACCTGTATGGGAGGGGAAAACCCCAGACGCTGGCAATCGCGCTTGAGGATCATCAGACAGGCGGAATGAAAGGTTCTCACCCATTGAAAATGCACAAGAGACCGCCCGGTCATGGCCATAAGCCGGGACTTCATCTCATCTGCTGCCTTGTTGGTAAAGGTAATGGCCAGTATCCGTCCGGGATCATAGCCCTGATCCAGCAGATGTGAAAATTTGGCCGTCAGGGTGCGGGTTTTGCCGGAACCGGCGCCTGCAACAACCAGTGCCGGAGAGCCGGTATGGTCAACAGCGTTCTGCTGCTGCAATGATAATAGCATGTATTTTATTCTTGTTTTGTCCGGGCAATAATCTGGTCCAGTGTGTTTTCTATATCCTGCTGGATCTCATCGCGTCTGTCCGCTGTGAGCGCTTCAAACCGCAGCACCAGGGCAGGCTGGGTGTTGGAAGCCCGGACCAGCCCCCAGCCGTCCTCATATACCGCACGCATACCGTCAATATCTATGACCTTCTGTCTGTCCTTGTAATGGTCCACAATCTTTTTTACCACCGCAAATTTGATTTCATCCGGGCACTCTTTTCTGATTTCAGGGGTGGTAAACGTTTCGGGCAGATCCTGAATCAGTTCATCCACACCTTTGCCTGTGGCAGCCAGAATCTCCAGCAGCCGGCAGGTGGCATACAGGGCATCATCAAATCCAAAATACCGGTCCTTGAAAAACATATGCCCGCTCATTTCTCCGGCCAGTTCGGCATTTTCCTCTTTCATCTTTTTTTTGATCAGAGAATGGCCGGTGCGCCACATGACGGCCTTGCCGCCGTGCTTGCGGATATCATCATACATGACCATGGAGCACTTGACCTCGGAGATAAAGGTGGCCCCGGGCTTGCGGGTGAGGATTTCTCTGGCATAGATCACCATGAGCTGATCCCCGTAAATCACATTGCCCTTTGCATCCACCACACCGATGCGGTCTCCGTCCCCGTCATACCCCACACCGAGATCCAGGTTTTTTTCTCTTACCAGGGAGATCAGATCCCCCAGATTTTTTTTCTGGGTGGGATCTGCCTCGTGATTGGGGAAACTGCCGTCTGGATCACAAAAAATATCATGGACCTCGCACCCCAGTTCTTTGAGCACCGGCACTGCAGTAATACCGCCGGTACCGTTGCCGGCATCAATGCCTATGCGGATGGGGTGGGAGATAGTAATGTTTTCCAGAATAAATTTTTTATAGGGAGTGAGCACATCGGCCCGGGTGCGGTTTCCGGAACCGGTCACAAAGGCTTTTGTTTCAATAATCTGGCGGATCTCCTGTAGTCCCTGGCTGTGGATGGAATCATGCCCGCTCATGAGCTTGAAGCCATTGTATTCAGGGGGGTTATGGCTGGCTGTAACCATGGCCCCGCCTTCCAGATCCAGATGGTGAATGGAAAAATACAGCACCGGTGTGGGGCAAAGGCCTATGTCCACGACATCACAGCCGGTTGACAAAATGCCCTGGATAAAAAGATCGGTATACTTTTCCGAGGTGAGGCGGCAATCCCGGCCCACTGACACCTTGTGTTTGTTCTGTTGATGCAGCATGGTACCAAAGGCTTTTCCAATATTTTTAACATCATCGTCCAGGATATCAACACCGGCCACTCCCCGGATATCATATTCTCTGAAAATCCCAGTATGCATATGTCCTCCTTTAAGATTTCAGTGTATGCTTGATAACAGAACCACAGTACCCACCAGCCAGCAATAGGGGGCAAACAAATGAAACTTTCCCGCATGAACCAGCTTTATCAATATTTTCAAGGCAACCAGGCCGGTGACAAATGCCACCAGTGTACCATAAATCATGGCTGCGTCAATGCCTGATCCCTGTTCTGAGTATCCCATAATACTGATCAGCTGCGCACCCAGAATAGCTGGAATGGACAGCAGAAACGAGAACATGGCAGCTGTATGGCGGTCAAGTCCGCAGAACATGCCGCAGGCAATGGTGGTACCGGCCCTGGAAATGCCGGGAATGACAGCCAGTCCCTGACTTGCTCCGATGATCAGGGAGCGTTTCAGGTCAAGACCCTTGCTGGTAAGTTTTGTCTGGTAAAATTTGCGGGATATCCACAGAATGGTGCCGGTCACGATCATCATTGCACCCACCAGCAGGCTGGAGGTAAACATGACCTCTTCAAAATTTTTTAAAAACATGCCCAGCAGGGCAGTGGGAACAGATCCCACCAGTATTAACAATGCCAGTTTCAGGTTTTTATCCGAGTGCACTGCCGCGGGTTTTCCCCGGACTATTCTGCCGGCACAGGCAAGCAATGCACTGGCCATGGCCCTGATATCGTAAAAATATACCACAAACACCGCGCCCAGGGTTCCCATGTGCACACTGATATCAAAAGCCAGAACTGATTCGGTGATACCGAAAAAAAGCTGTCCCAGTACCAGGTGACCGGAACTGCTCACCGGTAAAAACTCTGTCAATCCCTGTAAAATACCTAGAATAACTGCCTGGTAAATTTCCATGTCTCTTTTTAATTTTTTATTGTTTTTTACTGTACCATACCCTAAAGGGTGCCTGGCATGGAGTGAACCAGGTACACTAAATAGTATTGTTGGCTGTAAATTGCAAGTGTATTATAGACACCGGAACCTGCTTTTTAAGGTAAAAAAACAACCTTCCGGCTTCTGGGGTTTTACTGATTTTTATTTTATATTTCAGTTGATTTTACTCTGATGCATGTTATAATCTTTATATCATGTTAGTTTTAGCGCCTTACTTCTCAGTTCGTGTTTAGAAAAACAAGAAAATTGAGGAGGGGGACCTGGGTTGCGGATTTCCCGCGTTAGTTTATTGTTGTTTCAGAACGAGGGTATTCTTTCCATTACCAACCACCATGTTTCAAATCTGAAAGGAGAAAAATATGAAAAAAAAGATTCTACTTCAAAGCCTTTTATCTGTTCTCGCTTTTGTTTTTCTGTTCGGCTGTGCAACAAAGGAGCCGGCCCAATTTCCATCATTCGTCGCCCACCAGTTTGATGCAGACCAGTATGTATCAAAGGTGGACAATTTTGTGGTAATTCTGGATGCTTCCAGTTCCATGCGGTATGACTTCAATGGCAACACCAAATTCGATACTGCCAAAACCATTGTCCAGCGCCTGAACATGACCCTGCCGGAGCTGGGACAGACCGCAGGCCTTCGGTCATTCGGGCACCTCCCCTCTGTTTCCAAAAACCTGACCGAATTGTTCTACGGCATGGAAACCTACAGCACAGCAGGTATGGCTGACGCGCTGATTGAAATTTTCCGGCCCGGCGGCATGAGCCCCCTGGGAACTGCTCTGGATGCAGCGCAGACAGATCTGGAGGGATTGCCCGGCGTACATAATGCCGTGGTCATCGTCAGTGACGGCAAGGAAATGGACGATAAAAACGTGCGTAACCGGGCCCAGGACTTAAAAGACAAATTCGGTTCCTCCTTGTGCATCTACACGGTTCTGGTGGGGGATGCCCCGGAAGGCCGCCAGCTGCTTCAGGATATCGCAGACATCGGTGAATGCGGATTTTTCGCTACTGCTGACGACATTATGACCGGTGCCGGCATGGCTGATTTTGTAGAAAAAGCATTTATGATGGCAAAAACTGCGCCTGCGCCTGCACCTGCGCCTGTAACCGCACCCAGAAAAGATTCCGATGGAGACGGGGTATATGATGAAGCTGACCAGTGTCCGGGAACTCCTGCTGGTGCACGGGTAAATTCTGTGGGCTGCTGGACCCTTGACAATGTCCTGTTTGATTTTGACAAGGCTGAAATCAAACCTGAAGCCTATCCCTTACTGGACGAAGTTGTGGCCATTATGAAAAAGAACCCGGCCATGAGCGTTGAAATTCAGGGACATACCGACAATATAGGCACCAAAGAATATAACAAAGACCTGTCCATGAGACGGGCCAATGCTGTTGCCAACTATCTTGTGAAAAAAGGCATTGCAAGAAACCGCCTGGCAACCACTGGATTCGGATTCAGCAAGCCGGTGGCCCTCAACGGCACCAAGTTCGGACGCTCCCTCAACAGACGGGTTGAGCTTCATCCATATTAAACTGTACTAAACGCTTCCGGGTAAGATGTTTTTTCCGGAAGCGCAAAAACAAAAACGGTTAACTGTAACAGGGCGGCAGGTCAAAAAATCTGCCGCCCTGTTCTGTTTTGTGCAGGGCGTGCAGGAGGTTCAGCTCTTTTGCTGAAAAATCTGCTGACCGGTTTTTTGCACCCCATAGCCGCCCAGATTCAGAACCCGTTTTTGAAAACCGTCTGTTGCAATGGTATCCAGCAGGATCCTGATATTGGGGTTGGTGAAAAACTGCTCTAAAATAACCAGGTCATAGGATTCAGTAACAACAGGAATAAAATCCAGATCCAGGGCCCGGGCCGCTGCCAGGATACCCAGCCCGGCATCTGCCCGTCCGGAGAGCACGGCTACGGCAACCGACATATGGGTGTATTCATCATTCTCATACCCCTGGATGTCACCCGGTACCAATCCCAGCGCCCCCAGTTTGTAATCAAATAAAATCCGGGTGCCTGAACCGGGCTGGCGGTTGATGAACCGCAGTTTTTTGGCCTTCAGGTCTTCAATGGACTGAATACCTTTGGGATTGCCTTTGGGCACAATCAGACCCTGTTCGCGCATGACCAGGTTCACCAGACGCAAAGGGATATTCGGGAGGTATTTTTTGATATAGGAAATATTATAGGTGCCGTCATCCGGATCCAGCAGATGGACCCCTGCCAGGTGACAGGCCTTGTTCCGGATGGCCATAATTCCGCCCATACTTCCCACATGACTGGAGGAAATGCCCATACCGCCATGGAATCTGCGCATCTGGTCTGCCAGCAGATCCAGGGTGTTGTCATGGGATCCTGTAACCACCAGTGTGTTTTTTATGGCTGACAAGGGCCTGAGCAGCCGGGCCGTGACGGTCTGGTCTTCTGAGATTCCTTCCACATTCCGGGGAATCCGTATTATGCCGTCTGCTTCGGTAAGGGTGGTGATACTGCCTGAACCCCGGGGCAGCTGGGAAGCAATCAATTTTTCCGCCACTGCACCTATTTTAACCCGTAAAAATTCATCCTGGCCCAGCTTCGACGTAATGTTCCGGGCCACAGAGACAGGAACCGAACTGGTCTGCAGCTCAGGCAGTTTCTGCATTCTGCGCAAAAGCGGTCCTGCAAACTGCTCAAAGGCCACAATAGCGGAAACAGGATATCCGGGGATGCCGAACACGGGTTTTTCAAACACCTTGCCCATCAATACCGGTTTTCCGGGCATCATGGTAACCCCGTGCACCAGCACCTGGCCCAGAGCAGCAACCACATGCCGGGCAAAATCCTCAGATCCGGCTGATGAACCGCCGATAATGCAGACCATATCATAATCTTCCTTTGCAGCTTTGGCCACAGCATCGGTAATCTTGTCGCGGTCGTCTTCAAGCATGGGGTGGCAGTCAAAATACGCACCGTTGTCCTGGCACAGGGCGCCCAGAACCGTGGAATTGGATTCAACCACCTGGCCCGGTGCAAGCTGTTCCACCTGCACCGCATCCCACCGGACCAGTTCAGAGCCGGTGGGAATGATGAGAACTTTGGGTTTCTTATAAACCGCTACCCTGAAAATGCCGCCGGAAAGCAAAGCACCCATAGCATAGGCATTGATCTGCTGCCCCCTGGGAAACAAAAGCTTGGTGGCAACGATATCTTCTCCCATTTTGCGGACATGCTGCCAGGGAAATACCGGTGCTTCAATTTCAATGGTCTGCTCATCAATGACATTCACCTGTTCGATCATGATAACGGCATTGGTCCCCTCGGGCATGGCATGGCCGGTATTTATCCAGAAAGCATCTTTTCCCGGGACAAGGGTTTTTGGTGCATCATCGCTGGCCCCGAAGGTATTTCTGGCATCCACTGCAACGCCGTCCATGGCAGCGGCATGGAAGTTGGGGCTGGACAGCACTGCAATGGCAGGGGATGCCAGGACCCTGCCCCGGGCAGCGGTCACATCAATTGTTTCCACGGGGGTAATGTGTTCTTTAAAAGTATCCACCAGTATCTGCCATGCGGTTTCAATGGGTTTGGTATCCAGATATATGTTGCGTTTTGATGTCATGACTGTTTTCCCTGATATGTTTTTATGAAAGGGATAAGTTTTCAGCTGATGCCTGACTGCTTATACTTTCATTATTTGTTGCGCCCGGAAGGGCATGGGTGTTATTGAAAATATTTGTTTAATGAAAAATCCGGCTGATATTACAGGAGAATTACCTGGGTCCATGTATCTTTTTCCAGACCTTCCAGATTTTCTCCGATATCCAGAAGCCCGTCTGCATGCACCATGGTCCGGATAAGACCGGATTTCCCCAGCACCGGTTTTGCCATCAGACCGGCTGGTCCGTTTTCCAGCGTCACCCGGATAAAATCGCGCCGTCCCTGGGCAGAGGCAACATTCCGGGTCAGCCTGGCAGGTACCCGCACCAGGGGTCTGGGTGCGGCATATCCCTGAATCCTGTGCAGAAACGGCACCACCACCATTTTCATCACCACCATGGCTGACACCACCTGGCCGGGCAGCCCCCATACTGGGATGGTGCCGCTTTTTGCCAGAATAGTGGGTTTGCCCGGGCTCACCGACATGCCGTGGACCAGGATATCCGTATCCGGAAGATCTGACAGCACTTCCACTGTATAATCCCGGGTTCCCACGGAACTGCCCCCTGATATGAGCACCATGTCGGTTTCAGCCAGGGCCTGCTCACAGCAGGTCTTCAATGCCCGGGGATCATCTTTGATAATTCCATATTGTACAGGCTGTGCATGGGCCTGCTGCACAAACCCTGAAAGGGTATAGGAGTTTATGTCCCGGATACGGCCTGGAGAAGGCTTTTCATGGATGGGAATGATTTCATCTCCGGTGGAAATAATGCCCACCCTGGGCACCTGGTGTACCGGCAGAGTTAAAAAACCCATACCGGCTGCAAGTCCCACCTCCTGGGGGCGCATAAAAGTACCGGCCGGCAGGACCACGTCCCCTGTTTTATAATCTTCATCTTCAGCAATGACGTTCTGCAAAGGTGCAACACTTTTGTAGATTTCCAGGGAGGTCTCATCTATGATCCGGGTATGTTCCACCATGACAACAGCATCCGCACCCCGGGGCAGCATACCGCCAGTGGCTATAGCCGCGGCTTTACCCGGTGCCAGCACAAAATCAGGCATCCGGCCCATGGGGATGGATCCCTGGATATCAAGCCATGCCGGCGTGGATTCCGAGGCCCCGAAAGAAGCAGAGGCCTGGATGGCATATCCGTCCATGGTGGCCCGCCGAAATCCAGGCATGTTTACGGGCGCTGTCACATCCTGTGCCAGTATCCGGGAAAATGCGGATGCCACGGCAATGGTTTCCGCCTCTTTGGGTCCAAACTGCTGCTGCAAGGCCATGACTTCATCAAGGGTTTTTACTTTAAAAAAATGGCTCATTTCAGGGCCTCTTTTATTCTTTCCATGGCAAGGTTCACATTGCTGCGGCTGTTAAACGCAGAGATACGGATATAAGGATTGCCGCACCGTCCAAATCCGCCGCCCGGGGTGCACACCACTGATGCCCGGTTGAGCAGCAGATCAAAAAATTCCCAGGAATCTCTGCCCTGACCGTCCACCCAGATATAGGGGGAATTTTTTCCGCCTGCATAAGCAAAACCCAGATTTTCAACCGTCTGGCAGATGATATCTGCATTTTCCAGATACAGGGCCACCAGTTCTTTTATCTGTTCTTGGCCCTCACGGGAATACACTGCTTCAGCCGCTTTCTGGACCGGGTAGGAAACGCCGTTGAATTTGGTGCTCTGCCGCCGGTGCCACAATCCATGCAGAGAAATCACATCACCTTTGCCGGAAAAAACACGGCATTCCTTAGGCACCACGGTGAACCCGCAGCGGGTACCGGTAAACCCGGCTGTCTTGGAAAAACTTCTGAACTCCACAGCCACTTTGGCTGCCCCCTCAATTTCATAAATGCTTCTGGGCAGGGTCTCATCCCGGATAAAAGCCTCATATGCCGCATCAAACAGAATCAATGCCTTGGTTTGTCTTGCATAGTCCACCCATGCGGCAAGGTCCGATTTTGTGGCACAGGTGCCTGTGGGGTTGTTGGGAAAACACAGGTAAATAAGATCCACAGGTTCTTTTGGGATCTGCGGAAGAAAATCATTTTCCTTAAGACAGTCCATGTAGACAATATTCTGGTATCTGCCGTGTTTGAACATACCGGTTCTGCCGGCCATGACATTGGTGTCCAGATACACCGGATATACCGGATCGGGAATGGCAATTTTTATATCCCGGGCAAACAGTTCCTGAAAATTGGCGGTGTCGCATTTGGCCCCGTCACTGACAAAGATTTCATCAGCAGAAATATCAGCACCCCTGGCCTGGTAATCATGGACGGCAATTTTTTCGCGTAAAAACCCATAGCCCTGTTCCGGGCCATATCCTTTGAAGGTGGTGTCCCGGGCCATCTCATCCACGCCTTGATGAAAGGCTGCAATAACAGCCGGAGCCAGGGGCTGGGTTACATCTCCGATGCCAAGGCGTATGATCCGGGCATCGGGATTGTTTTTTTGAAACAGGGTCACGCGCTGTGCAATATCTGAAAAAAGATAAGAAGCCTGCAGCTTCTGGTAATTTTCATTGGCTCTGATCATGGATTTTCCTTTCTGTTTTCAATTTTTATGCCTGTCGGTCTGGAAATGACGAAAAATCAGGCAGAGATGACGGTCTGCCTGAGAAATTCAGGCAAAAGATTATACACCTCTTTTGGGGTTCGGATGCTCCGACCGCTGTCAATGTCCAGCAGCGGATCCGACTTGGAACTGCCCAGATCCAGCGGTTCTGAACTGCGGTTCAGGGTTCTGCCGCTGGTATCGGTGAAAGGCAGTATCAGGGGGCCCTTGCTTTCCAGCACGTAGGCCATCTGCTGGTTCTTCAGAAAGACGATGCTGCCCGGAGGATAAATACCGATACTTTTAACAAATGCATGAAGAATGAACTGCAGCATGGTGTTTTTTTTCACATATTTGCGAAACACCTCGGTGACGGCGGAAATCTGGTTCAGGGCTTCCTTATAACTGCGCCTGGAGGTCATGGCATCATAGATATCGGCCAGCTTGCATATCTTTACATACAAAGGAATATCACTGCTTTTTCTGTCAGAGGGATAACACCCTTCTTCATTCTGAAACAATGGGGCATGGTGATAGGCAACAATATTTTTGACAATTGCATTGCTCAGGTTGTTTTTTTCAAGAAGATCAACGCCATATTCATAGGAATGGCGCTTGATAATATCAAATTCTTTGGGGGTCAGGCGGCCGGTTTTGTTGAGCAGAGGTTCGGGAATCATCACCTTGCCGATATCATAAAGAAAAAATCCCAGGGACATATCTTTGAGTTCATCTGGATAATAATACCTGAATCCCCGATCTGTAGCGTCTTTTGCCTGAAACACGTTGCCTGGGATATCTGCACTGTTTTCAGATAAAAATGTTTCTACCGTGCTGGAAAAATGCCTGTTGAACCTGTGAACGACAGCAGTACCTATGGCGCAGACATTAATGGAATGGTTGAACAGATAATCGTCAAAGGAAAGTATCTCCCTGCCCAAATATGAAAAAGGATGGCCGTTGGACACCAGAAATTTGGACAGTGAATATACCTGCTCTTCCAGCGCCTTTGTATCAAAACGGCCGTTGTTGTCTTTTATCTGTCCTATGGTTTGTTTTATGGCTTCCTTTGCTTTCTGGTAGGCAATTGCCGCCTGTTTCTTTATATCTTCTATTTCCTGGAGCCGCTGCCCTACATCCCCGGCAAACTGTTTTTTTTCCGGCTGCGGGGGCAGAGGAACCGCCTTGTCACGGGGGGCTGGATCAACAGCCCCATCCCGGGTAAATTGGATCCGGTTCCCGTTTTCATCCCAGAGGCCCCCGTCATTGGCTGCATTGACCATCACTGACCGAATACCATTTTCTTTGATGATTTCCAGGATCCGGGGCTTTTCAACAAGAATGGTTTTTTCCAGCAGCAGCGTTCCTTTGGAATTATAGACATCCACACCTGTCTTAACTTTTCCGCCTGATCTCACAACCGCAATAAGGTTGTCAATGGTCACCATGGTATTGGTCATAACGCTTCCTGTAACAAAGGCTGTACAGCCCGGGTCAATGATAGAAATTCATCCACTGTCAGGGTTTCCGCACGTCTTTCCGGTGAGATCTTTGCACAGGACAGGGCCTGGGCAATGGCATGCTTGTGCAGGCCCAGATCCTGGCCCACCAGAGAATTTTTAAGCGATTTGCGCCGTTTTGAAAAAGCCGCCTTGATTACCGTAAACAAAAGGGATTCCGTGGTTCTGGACACATCCGAACCGGTATGAAAATCAAACCCCAGAACCGTGGATTCCACCACTGGTCGGGGAAAAAAGGCAGCCGGGCCGACATGTGCGACACACTCGATATCTGCTGCATACCGGGCAACCGCAGATAGACGCGAATACGCTTTTTTTCCCGGAGATGCCAGGATACGGTCTGCCAGTTCTTTTTGAAACATCAAAAATGCCTTTTCTATATAAACCCTTTCCTGGACAAGCCGAAACAGGATCTGGGAAGAAATATTATAAGGCAGATTGGAGATGACCACAAGTTTTTTATCTTCCGCCACGGCCGCGATATCGGTTTTCATCACATCTGAATTCAGTATTTCAACCCAGTCAATATCATGGTTTTCCAGTTCCTGTCTGAGCAGAGGAATCAGGCGCCGGTCTTTTTCCACCACTACCACCTGCCGGGTTTTTTCTGCAATGGGTATGGTCAGGGCTCCCAGACCTGGACCGATTTCCAGTACCCGGCTGTCAGCAGATATCCCGGTCCGGTCGACAATCATCCGGGCTGTAGGCGGACTGGATAAAAAATTCTGCCCCATTTCCTTACCTGCAAACAGTTTTTCCTGTTTTAACAATTGTCCTGGATGCGTCATGGGTTTGTCCCAATTTCAAATAGGTTATGGTCCATATTTTCAACTTTTTGCCCAAAGGCAATTTACTTTTTATGCCCCTTGTAAAATTACTACTTGACTTTCATTGTGTTGAGAAGTAATTTTATTTTATATAAACAATTAATATACGCCAACATTACACAAGATTCAATACCGGGGCGCAGGATAAAATAACAGAAAAGCTTTCAAACAAGCTTTTCCAGTCTATTATTTTTAATGCCTGCATTTTTCGCCAGCGGTATGAAATCAGGGTATTTGAAAAACAATTTATAAGGATCAGGAGATGCATCATGTCAAACAACATGGACCTTGGAACCAACTGGGAAGGCTTTGTCAAAATGTTGCTGCAGCGCCTGGATATGCCGACAAAAGAAGACATCAATATGCTTCATGAAAGGCTTGACGCGCTGGAACAGCTTATCAATCAAAAACAGCCCTTTGCAAAAAAACAGACCCGGACAAAACCTCCCAGGCGAAAAAGCGCGTCCGCCACTGTTCTGGAAATTATTGCCAACCATCCTGAGGGCACAAATTTCAAAACCATCAAGGCTGCCACAGGATTTGATGATAAAAAACTGAGAAATATCATCTTCAGGCTGGATAAAATCGGGCGGATCGAAAGGGTCCGCCGGGGTATTTACAAAACCACTTAATCAATGGGAAAACCATCCATATGAGTACTTCAGCATTATCGCAGGGCCAGACCATACACAATTATGAAGTCCAGCAAATCACACCGCTGCCCATAATAGATGCCACAATGATCCAGCTGATCCACAAAAAAACCCGGGCCCGGCATTTCCATATTGCCAACAAAGACAAGGAAAATACCTTCAGTGTTATTTTCCGGACAGTTCCCACAGATTCCACCGGGGTTGCCCATATCCTTGAACACACTGTTTTGTGCGGGTCCAGAAACTTCAATGTAAGGGATCCGTTTTTTTCCATGATCAAACGCAGCCTGTCTACATTCATGAATGCCTTTACCGCCTCAGACTGGACCATGTATCCTTTTTCCACCCAGAATGAAAAAGATTATTTCAACCTCATGGATGTGTACCTGGATGCGGCATTCTTTCCGAAAATTGATGAATTGAGCTTCAAACAGGAAGGGCACCGGCTGGAGATTGATCCTGATCAGGATCCGGAACTGGTATACAAAGGGGTGGTGTATAATGAAATGAAAGGGGCCATGTCCTCACCCGGCCAGGTCATGGGCCGGGCTTTGCTCAAAAGTCTGTATCCGGACACCACATACAGCAATAATTCCGGAGGCGACCCCCTAAAGATTCCCAGGCTCTCCTGGCAGGATCTCAAAGCGTTTCACAGCCGGTATTATCATCCATCCAATGCCCAGTTCTATACCTATGGGTGTCTGCCTCTGGAAAAAACACTGGCTTTTATCCATGAAAAGGTACTGGATCAGTTTGACTATCTTTCAGTGGATTCCCTTGTTCCGCCCCAGCCCCGGTGGAAAAGTCCCAGACAGGAAACCCATGGCTATGCCTATTCCGATTCAGAGGATATGGCAAAAAAATACCAGGGATGTGTAGCCTGGCTGACCTGTGATGCCAAAGATACTTTTGAAATTCTGGTGCTCTCAATTCTTGACCAGATTTTGATGGGCAATTCCGGATCTCCATTGCGAAAGGCCCTGATTGATTCAAATCTGGGATCTGCACTGGCAGATTCATCCGGGTTTGAGCCTGACAACCGGGATGCCATGTTTGTATGCGGCCTCAAGGACATCACCAAAGATTCCGTAAAAAAAGTGGAAGAAATTATTTTTTCCACCCTCAAGGATTTGATAAAAAAAGGAATTGACCCGGATCTTATTGCGTCTGCCATCCA
Source organism: Desulfotignum sp. (assembly GCA_035268565.1). Lineage (GTDB taxonomy): Bacteria > Desulfobacterota > Desulfobacteria > Desulfobacterales > Desulfobacteraceae > Desulfotignum. The sequence continues at coordinate 56,498 of DATFKQ010000058.1, forward strand.
CCAGATTGAGTTCTATCGCAAAGAGATCACCAACACACCGTATCCCTTCGGCATCAAACTGCTGATCTCCTTTGCCGGTTCCCTGATACACGAGGGAGATCCTGTGGCCTGCATCAATATCGACCAGGATCTGGACCGGCTCAAAAAGGAAATTGCACAAGGCAGATTCCTGGAAGAAAAACTGCAGACCTATTTCATTGACAACCCCCACCGGGTGTTGTTTACCCTGGAGCCGGACCCGGAGCTGGAAGCAGTCACACAGGAGAAAACCCGCAGGGAACTTGCAAAAATCTACAGCCAGCTGTCACAAAAAGACATGGAAAAGATTAAAAATGATGCAGATATGCTTGCACAGCTGCAGGAAAAGCAGGAAGATCTTTCTGTGCTGCCCACCCTGGAACTGTCAGATGTCCCCCCCCGCATAGAAATCATCAATCCGGACCACCTGGAACAGGTGCACAACGTCACCTCCTATGACAAGGCCACATCCGGAATCTTGTATTTTACCTGTCCTGTGGGGGCAGGCCATGTTGAAAAAGGTTTTTTCCCCCTGATACCCTTTTTTTGCCACGCCTTTACCAACAGCGGTACCCGCAGCCAGTCCTATGTACAGATGGCGGAAAAAATGGACAGATATACCGGCGGGATTACATTGTCGCCCTTTTCCGGCACCTATTTCAACAAGGAAGCAGATTCCCATGTATTTCTGGCCCTCCAGGGAAAGGCCCTGGACCGGAATGTGGACAATATGTTTGATATTGTAAAAGAATTTGTCCTGGATTATGGATTTACCGATCTGGACCGCATTAAAAATCTGCTTTTGCAATACCAGGCCGGCATGGAAGCCGCCATTGTCTCCACGGGACATCGGTATGCCATTTCCCTGTCATCGCGCCACCTGTCAATTGCATCCCATATCAACGAAATATGGCATGGCATTGCCCAGTATAAAACCATCAGGCAGATGGTAAAAAATATCGGCAATCCAGATACAGCCAAACCGGTTCTGGAAACACTGGCGGCCAACCTTGATGCCATGGCTGCCAGCATGCTGCGAAAAGACAATTTCAAGCCGGCTGTCATTGGAAGTCCGGATGCCATTTACCAGGCTGACGCGGCCATCGGCAAAATAATGACCGAACTGAACAATGGTTCCAGACCCGCTTTTTTCACACCGGATATCTCTTTGGACCAGCAGCTGCCCAGGGACGGATGGTATACCAGCACAGCGGTTTCCTTTGTGGGCCAGTCCTTTAAAACCGTGGGCATAACCCATGAAGACTCTCCCGGCCTGGCAGTGATCAGCAAAATTCTGCGTTCTTTGTTTTTACACCGTGAGATACGGGAAAAAGGCGGGGCATACGGCGGGTTTGCCATCTATAATTCAGAAGAAGGTGTTTTTTCCTTTGGATCCTACCGGGATCCCCATATCAAAAGAACCCTGGATGTTTATACCCGGGCATGTGCGTATATCATGAAAGGGGATTACACCCAGACCGATGTCAAGGAAGCTATTCTTCAGGTCTGCTCTGATATCGACCGGCCGGAAACACCCGGCCCCGCTGCCATGAAAGCTTTTTACCGGAATATCGCCAAACTCACCGATGAGATACGGCAGCAGTTCAAGGATGAACTGCTGAAGCTCGACAAGCAGCGGATCCAGGCCATTGCCCGCAGGTATTTTGACCTGGACAGCCGCAAAACCGGTATCTCGGTTATCTCCAGCAAATCATTGCTGGAGCAGGCCAACCAGGCCCTGGAAAAAGATGGTCAGGCTCCGCTGGAACTTATAAAGATATAAACGCCATTGCCCCCCAGGGTCCCTGCTGCTTTACCACAGATGCGGTTTTGTCCGGATGTCATTTTTTCAGCAGATCAGAAATCTGCTGGTCAGCCTCTTTGGGAAAATCTGCTCTCATCCTGGCAATATCCAGGGTATGCTGTCCCAGGAGCCGGTATAAGGCTGAAAACCGGGGCATTTTTTTGTCAATATCTGCCAGGTGGCGGGCAATGATGGCTTTATCACCCCGGACCACCGGCCCGGTCATCGCATCCACGCTTCCTTTGGATGCGATGTTGCGCAGGGTTCCCTGAATCAGGGGGTCCAGGATTTCATAGGCCCGGGCCTGATCAAGTCCGGTCTGGCCCAGCAGGGTCAAAGCAAAATGTTCCAGGGTGACCAGGTAATTGGAAGCCACAACAGCTGCTGCATGGTAAAGGGTTTTTGCTTCAGTGGGAATGGTAAAGGGCCTGGCCTGCAGTGCTGCCACAATTTTTCGCCCCAGGGTTTCTGCCCTGGGGCTTCCCTCAATGGACATATTGACACCTGCAAAAGGTGATGCCTGGCCGGGTTCATACGGGGCAAATGCCTGGAGGGGATGCACAGAACCTGTGGCAGCGCCGTTTTTCCGGGCAGATGCCAGTATGTTTGAAGACAGGGCCCCGGAAAGATGAAAAACCACACTGTTTTCATTACACCCGCCGTCTGCAGCCATTTGATCACAGACCGGTGCTATGAGAATGTCCGGGGTGGTAATAAAAATCAGCTCACAGCTTTTTGCTGCATCTGCTGCTTTTTCAAACACCTTGCCTCCCCCGGCATGGAATGCGGCATTTTGTGCGGATGCACGGGTCCTGCTGAAAAAAGCAGCCGGTCGATACTCCTGGCCTGCCAGGTGCACTGCCAGGTTAGTACCTACGCGGCCGCATCCGATAACACAAAAATCTGTTTTTGTTTTACTTGTATTCATGTTCATCCGATGGAAAACTGCCCTGCTGCACCTCATCCATATATGCTGCCAGCCCTTGCCGGGCCTGTGATGCCAGATCTGCATATTTTTTTACAAATTTGGGCAGAAACCGGTCATTGATGCCCAGCATGTCATGGAGCACCAGAATCTGGCCGTCACAATGGGGACCGGCACCAATGCCTATGGTGGGAATTTTCAGGGTCTGGGTAATTTTTTGGGATATAGGGGACGGGATTCCTTCCAGAACAACAGAAAAGGCACCGGCTGCCTCCACATCCTGTGCATCCTTGAGCAGCCGCTTTTCATCCCGCTGCACCTTGAAACCGCCCATCTGGTGAACCGACTGGGGAGTCAGCCCGATATGGGCCTGGACAGGTATCCCGGCTCTGGCCAAGGCAGTGATCACCGGGCAGACATCAGCCCCGCCTTCCAGCTTGACCGCGGCAGCGCCTGCCTCCTTTAAAAAACGGCCGGCATTTTCCACGGCTGCATCCAGAGATCCCTGGTAGGACATAAAGGGCATATCCCCCACCACCAGAGCCCGGGAACAGCCCCGGGAAACCATGGCAGTATGGTAGATGATTTCATCCATGGTCACGGACAGGGTGTTTGGTTTGCCCTGTACCACCATTCCCAGAGAATCCCCTACCAGGACAGTGTCAATACCTGCCTGATCCAGCATCCGTGCAAACGGAAAATCATAGGCGGTCAGGGCGGTGATTTTTTTGCCTTCCTGTTTCATTTTCAGCAGTGTTGATACAGTAACCTGTGATTGCATGGCCTTTTTTCCTCCAATTATTGATTCCAGACATCTCAGAATACATTAGAATAAAACCGGCCAAGTTTCAACCCCGGTTTGTCCGGATTCGGCACCACTGCTGGTATTGGTGCATGCTGGACAAAGCCTTTACCGCACGTTCCGGTGAAGGGAAAAATACCCCTTTATATGCCATATCTCCATACCGGTACAGGGTCTGGCTGAGGGCATCGGTAAGCAGGCTCACCCCTAAAACAGGCTTGTTGTATTTTTGTGTCATCTCCACCACATACCGGGTATAGGATGCTTCAAATTCCAGTATCACCTGTTTGAAGGCTGCCACCTGTTCTCTGGAAATGGATGGGTCTGTCTGGGCAATGGATTTGGCCATGTTATTCACCAGGACCCGTTTGCCATGGATCCCTAAATGAATGACCGCATCGCACCCATCCCACTTGAGCAGCGCCTCCAGACAGGTTTTGGGAACTTCCGGATCACCCTCCCCCACCAGATCCACAGGATTGCCATGGCTCCAGAAGTCCGGAAGTACAGCATTGAGGCGTTCAATTATATCTTCTGACAAAGGCGGCACCACAAGCCCGTATTCTGCGCACAGGTCTGCGGCAATCACCCCCCAGCCGCCCCCCAGGGTCATGATGGCCACCCGGTTGCCCCGGGGCAGGGGCAATGATGAAAATACCGCAGACAGATCCAGCAGTTCCATGGGCTGGTCCACCTGGATGATGCCGGCCTGACGGCAGGCAGCATCAAACACACGGGCATTGGAGGCCATGGCACCGGTGTGACTGGCCGCAGCCTGCTCCCCCTGTTTTGTGCGGCCGCCCTTGAGCACCACCACCGGTTTTTTTGTGGATACCCGCCTGGCACTGTTGAAAAACCGCCGGCCGTCCTTGACGCTTTCAATATACAGGACCACGGTACGGGTAAGGGCATCTATTTCAAAGGCCTCCATATAGTCTTCAATGGTGACCATGGCCTCATTCCCGGATCCGGAAAAGGCCCGGATGCCGATTCCCTGCTGCTCGGCAAAAGCCAGAAGCTGGGTGCCCATGTTACCGGACTGGCTCACCAGGGCGGTGGACCCGGGAATGGGATATGCATGGGCAGCACTGCAGTAAATATCTGCATGGGGATTGCACATGCCCATGGTATTGGGGCCCAGAATCAGAATACCGCTTTTCCGTGCCTGTTCCACCAGTTGTTTTTCCAGTGCCGCCCCCTGGTCTCCCACTTCCCGGAAACCGGAAGTTATGAGCAGCATCCCTTTTACCTTTTTGGCCTCAAGCTCCGGGATCAGGTCCATGACATGCCGGGCCGGCACAGTGACCACGGCCAGATCCACATCTGCGGGAATGTCGCGTACAGACCGATACACCTGCCTGCCCATGATGGTGCCGCCTTTGGGATTCACCAGATACACCTTTCCCCTGTAATCCCGGGAAAGGGTATTGGAAGGCAGCATATGCCCCCACTTGCCCGGAGAAGCAGATGCCCCCACAAAGGCAATGGATGCCGGATAAAAACACGCTCCCAGTGTTTTCAGGTCAATGCGGGGGGACACCTCATTTTCCCTGGCAGGGGGGCCGGTGATGATAAGCCCGTCTACTGCCACAGGCATGCCGTCAGGCTGGATGATCAGCGGATTGATATCAATTTCTCTGATCTGAGGCCAGGTGACTGCCAGATCGGAAAGTCCCTTTAAAACAGTTTTTATTGCCTGTATATCGCAGGCCGCCTCTCCCCTGAATGCCTGAAGCAGGGCTGCACCGGCAAAGGATGTCAGCATATCCTCCATGTCCGTCTCATCCAGGGGCGCTATCTTAAAGACAATATCTGCCAGGGCTTCGGTGAAAACTCCCCCGAGGCCAAACATGATCACCGGGCCGAACTGGGGATCTCTGAACATTCCGGCAACAAATTCACGTTTTCCCTGAATCATGGGCTGCACCAAAAATCCCTGGAGTTCTTCGCCGGCTTGGGCTGCCATTTTCCTGGCCGCAGCCAGCACCTGTGTTTCCGTAGTCAGCCCGAGGTGCACCAGATCTGCTTCTGTTTTATGCAAAACCGCCGCACCCATGCCCTTGAGAACCACGGGAAATCCTGATGCCGCAGCTGCCAGGGCTGCTTCTTCCGGTGTTTTTGCCTGACAATCCTTGACCACGGGCATGCCCATGGCCTGAAAAATCTGTTTGGCCTCAGCTTCGGTTATGTGTTTTTGTTTTTCCTGTGCAGCATTTGCCAGCACCGCTTCAATATCAATGGCACCCATTATTTTTTTACCCCGTAAGATACAATGTTTATAATACCGCTGGATGCGGCCTGCACATCCAGTTCCCTGTCAAAGATCACCTGCTTCAGGCAGGTATGCTCAATAGCCCCAAGTATGATCTTCTGCAATAAAAACGGATCAGTATCCGGCTTGAGTTCTTTTTCTGCAATCCCGTCACACACAATTTTTCGGATAAGCCGGCTGTACTTTTTCACCATGACATAGGCACAGGAATCAAAATATGCCGGAGAATTGCGTACCTCCAGCAGCAGGATTCTGGCAAACACCCGGTTGTGGATGTAGCTTTCAAGACTGGCAAAAACAACGGCCTCCAGCTTTTCCATACAGGTGTTTTCTGCTGCTGTCCTGTCCTGAACAAGCGCCAGAAATCCTGCAAAGTGCTGGTGCAGCACCTGGTAGAGGAGGTCTTTTTTATCCTTGAAATACTTGTAGATCAGCCCTTCGGTCACCCCGGCATTTTTCGCGATTTCAGCAATGGTAATGGACTGAAAATCTTTTGTACCCATCAGGGTGGAAAAAGATGTCATGATCTTTCGTTTGCCCGGCGGACTGGTTCTGCAGACAGGTTTCATAAGACTGCTTCCTTGCATGGAATTGCGGATTTCAAAAGGTGAGTAAAACTTACTTACAAAACACGGGTCTGTCAAGAACAAACACCAAATTCAGTTGACACACAAAAAATTTATCATGATACCCTGTGATTTTATTTTAACAGGAATCTAGTGAAAATCCCACAAAGGTATGATAGGGTGCGGCCCATGAAATGTTTGGACTGTTATTTCATCACCAAATTACAATAAGGACGTTCCCATGTCCCTTGATCTGCACAGCGACACACACATGCACTCCACCTATTCAGACGGCAGGGCCACCATCGCTGCAATGGCTGAAGCTGCTTTTGAAAAAGGATTTACCACCATAGCCATCACCGACCATGTGCCTTTGCCTTTTGACAGCCGGTATGCCATGAAAATGGCGCAGATGGCTGCATACCGCAAAGAGATAAACCTGATAAAGCAGGCCTATGAAGGCAGAATGGCCGTAAAATCCGGCCTGGAAATCGAATATATCCCGGAGCACAAAGACTGGTTCGCATCCATCGCATCCATGGACTGGGATGTCACCATTGCATCGGTTCACACCCTGGTTGTGGGCAGCACCCCCTGCCTGGTCAACGGCAACGGGACTGAATTTCACACCTGCCTGGGTAAAAATTTCAACCAGGATATCACATCCCTTTGCCGGGCATATTATCAGACCCTGCAGGAAGCGGTTCAAACCGGGTGGTTCGATATAGTGGGACACCTGGATGTATTGAAAAAATACAATACCAATAACCGATTTTTCAATGAAACAGACACCTGGTACCAGGAACTGGTGGAAGATACCCTGGATGTCATCAGGGATCAGAAAATGAAACTGGAAATCAACATGGGTGCCATGGCGCATCCCATCGGTATTCCCTACCCGTCTCCCTGGATTGTGAAGACAGCACAAAAAAAAGGTATTTCTCTGGTCATGGGATCTGATGCCCATCATCCCGGGGGCATTGGTAAGGATTTCGACCGGATCCAGGATATGCTTGCCTGAAAAAAAACAGCCCTGTTATCAGATATTACTGCCTGCCACCGGCATCACTGCCATGGTCAACCGGGACACACAGACCTTTTCTCCGGCTGCATTTTCTATGGTGATGTCCCAGACATGGGTGGTACGTCCCAGGTGTACCGGCCGCACCGTGCCGGTCACCCTGCCGGTGCGCACCTGTTTGAGATGATTGGCTGATATTTCAAGGCCAACGGAATAATGATCGGAATCCAGGGCCAGAAAAGAGGCTACGCTGCCCAGTGTTTCTGCCAGCACAACCGATGCCCCGCCATGGAGGATGCCCATGGGCTGGACGGTGCGGTGATCCACCGGCATGGTGGCGCAGATAAAATCAGGTCCGAATTCTGTAAATTCAATGCCCATATGGCCCACAATGGTTTTGTCAATGACCGGTGCAAACGGTGTCATATCAAGGGGTTGTTTCCAAATCTGCTGCATGTCGTCTCCGTATATTTTTTGGGAAGTCATATCCTGTTTTTCAGCTAATGCATACTTTAGGATTTATTTTTACTGAAGTTGCCGGATGGTTCCGGCGCCAGCATATCAACCGGGAATCCGCACCATCCGGCTGGCGGGAATGACCTCGATTTTTCCTTTTAGTTTGGGCAGCTCAATTTTCAGGGTTTCCAGGGTGGCGGGATATGGGTGGCCGATACCGATGGCAGCCCCGTGTTTTTTGGCAATTTTTTTGAGCTGGGCAAACTGACCGGTGATATACTCTACCTCCTGGACATTGTCCAGAAACACATCCCGTTCGGCAAACCGGACCTGAAGCAGGCGCGCAGATGCACGGCACCGGGAGTTTTTCGCAGTTCTGGAGTCAATGAAAAACAGATTTTTCTTTTTCAGGATAGTGAACACCTGGTTCATCTGGTTGGCATGGGTGGTAAACATGGACCCCATGTGGTTATTGACCCCTGAGACCCCCTGGACCTCTCCCAGGTTTTTTTCCAGCTGGGCAATCAGCACATCGGGCGGCATGCTGGTGAGCAGGGCCCCGGGCCCTGGATTCACCGAAGGATATTCCATTGGTTCCATGGGCAGGTGCAGCATGATTTCAGCACCTTTGTCAGCCAGCATTCTGGAAGTGACCCGGCCGAACGGCGACCAGGGCAGGACGGAAAAACTGATATTCGGCTCCAGTGCATGCAGGGCCATGGCAATTTTTTTATCATATCCGATATCATCAATAATCAGGGCTATTCTGATCGTCTCATCTTCCGGCGGCGGTTTGACAGCTGAAGGTTCTTTCCGGATATCACCCAGGCCCTCAAAAACTTCATATACAATGGGGTGGCCGTTTTTTTCCATGAGCCCGGGCTGGGGCTTTTTGGGCGGCAGCTCACTGATATCTTCATACACAGGCGCAGGTTTATCCAGCCCCTCTGGCTTGTAAGTATCTGGTGAGGGGGCAGGTTTACCCGCAGTCTTGGGGACCTTATCCGGCAAAGGTGCGGGCTGCCGGATATACATATCCGCCAGCATGGCCCCTGTAAGGCATATGCCCACCAAAATCAGAACACCGATAATCACCTTTTTCAATTCCAACGGCACATCAATTTTTTTTGGGGTGCCGGTCTTTTTTTTGGGAGAAACCGATTTTTTTGTTCCGGATATTTTTTTTTTGGTTACCGCTTTTTTGGGCACTGCTTTTTTTGATACTGATTTTCTGGGTGCCGGTTTTCCAGCACCCTTTTTTTTAATTGCCATTTACTTTTTTGAAAACTCCATAGCTTATAAGGATATCAAGGGCTCTTCTCACCTGAGCATCCTTTTGAAGCTGTTCAGTTTCCTGCTGCTGCGATTGTCTGGATGGCGCCGGTGACGGTGTTCCGGATTTTTTATCATCTGCTGCTTCAGGCAGCAGGCTGTTTTGCAGGTCTTTTTCCTTAACCATCCGGTCAAAGGCAGAGGCCTTTTTGGTCTCTTTTTCAAGGATAGCATGGGCCACGAGGATATCGGGCTGGATGCCTTTTGCCTGTATGGATCTGCCGCTGGGCGTGTAATACCTGGCAATGGTGTATTTGAGACCGTATCCGTCTTTCAAGGGACGGACAGTCTGGACCGATCCTTTTCCAAAAGAGGGGGTACCCAAAATCAGTGCCCGGGAATGGTCCTGCAATGCGCCGGCAACAATTTCAGATGCAGATGCAGATCCACCGTTGATCAACACCACAATGGGATATTTTGGGTCATCTTTTCCGGGATGGGCTTCATATACCTGGGGATTTTTTTCCTGGCGCCCCTTGATGGAAACAATCACGCCCTGGTCCAGAAAAAAATCAGAAGCCTTTATGGCCTGATCCAGCAGTCCGCCGGGATTATCCCGCAGGTCAATAACAAGTCCTTTGAAATCATTTTTCCGGGTTTCCAGTTTTTCAAGGTGTTCGCGTATCTCTTCATGGGTATTCATCCTGAAATTGGTGATCCGCAGGTATCCGTAGCCGGGCTTGAGCATTGCCGATCTTACGCTGGTCATGGGAATCAGGTTCCGTTTTAAAGAAAATACCAGGGGTGCGGGTTCATCCTCCCGGATAATGGTAATTTTCACCTCTTCATGCCTGGGACCCCGCATCTTGCTCACCGCCTCCCACAATGCCATGCCTTTGGTGGATTCACCATCAATTTTCACAATGATATCCCCGGCAAAAATGCCGGCTTCATAGGCAGGGGTGCCCTCAATAGGAGACACCACGGTCAATATGCCGTCTTTCATGGTGATTACAATACCGATGCCGGAAAATTCCCCTTTGGTGTCATCCTGCAGGTCATCAAATGCTTCAGGCGGCATAAAACTGGAATGAGGATCCAGGTTTCCCACCATACCTTTGATGGCGTTGTGGATCAGGGTGTCGGCATCCACCTCATCCACGTAATTTTTTTCCAGTTCTTCCAGGACATCAACGAATAATTTCAAAGAGGTGTAGGTTTTGTCTGTTTCAGCACAAACCGGTATTCCCCAGGACAGGACCAAAGCCAGGGCCAAAGCCGTCCCGAACAGCCACCGGGTATAAAACGATCGAATTATCATGGGTTCTATGCTCCTTTTTTTAACCATTTCAGAGGGTCCACCGGTTTTCCATGGTGCCTGACTTCAAAGTGCAGACAAAGCCCTTTGATGGAGCCGGTATCACCAGCTGTGGCAATCACTTCACCCGCATCCACTTTTTCACCTTTCTGCTTGAAAAATTCCTGCACATGGGCGTACAGGGTATAATAACTTTCACCATGATCTATGATCAAAAGATTGCCATATCCTTTCAGCCAGTCGGCAAACATGACCTTACCTTTAAATACAGACCGGACAGGTTCCCCCCGTTCCACCTTTATATCAATTCCGCTCTGAAAAGTGAAGGAATTGTAATTTCCGGATCGGGACGGGCCGAACCGGGACACGATTTCTCCTTTAACCGGTGCGGGCAGACGGCCTTTTAACCGGGAAAAAACAATACCGCCCGGAAAAGGAGGTACCTGTGCCTGTTTTCCAATGGCATGCATTTTTTCATCCAGGCGTATGGCTGCATCCTTCAAAGATGCGAGCGCTGCCTGGGACAAGGCTTTTTTCTGCCGGATGTCTTTGAGAATAGCCTCTTTCTTCTCACTTTCCTTTTCCTGGATGCGGATCTGAAGCGCCAGGTCCTGTTCCAGTTTTGCCTTGACAGCCTTTCGTTCTGTCAATTGCGCCGCAAGGGTCTGAAACCTCTGCAGGTCCCGGGTCTGTTTTTCAATGGCCTGAAAGTCAGAAAGAACAATTTGTTTCATGGCATTCTGGGAAACAAAAAAGTCAAACATTGATGCCGGCAGACCCATCATATCCAGACTGCCGATATTATGCATACGGTAGAGGGCATTCAGCCGGTCTCCGGCATACACCTGGTTTTCCTGCAGCTGCAAAGCGAGCTGCTCTCTATCGGCCTGTATGGCGGCAATGCGTTTATCCAGATCCCGGGTTTCTCTGGACAGGGCATCCGCCTTGATCCGGGCCTGGTTCAATGTATAATCGATCTGGTTCAACCCTTCGATAATTTGTGTTTCTTTTTTGCTGAACCGGGTTATCTGTTCTTGTTTTTCATTGATGCGGGTCTCAATGGTCTGTTTTTTTTCCTGTATCCGGGGATCGGGTTTCAGGGTATCAGAAACCTTTGAAGGCTGTGTTTTTTCTGCAGGGGACACCTCTTGCAGTTCAATGTATTTAGGGCGGTTGCGGACATAGCCCTGATGGTTTTCATACTGCACTGTCACCCATCCACCGATGCCGCCTTTTACTGCTGTCACCCCCACTTTGGTGCCTTTTTCCAGTACCAGCACCACTGCGGCATCCTGGGAGGGCTCAGATCGGACATTGAGTCTAGAAGCAGTGATGGTGCCCTGATAAATCACCGGTGGTGCAGCCCACAAGGCGGTGGCCGCCACTGTCATCAGCCATGCCCATACCAGGATTATTTTAAGATCTGCTTTAAGGAGAGATAACATCCAAACCACCCTAAAAATGTACTGGCCAGAATGATAAGGCCCATGGCCTTGACAGACAGAAACCGGATATCAAGATACACATAAGTGCTCAAATTCTGAGAAATGCCCGACGACACCGTAAAAAAGGCAGCCAACAGGATCAAAAGTCCCAAAAGACCGCCCAGAAAGCCCTGGAAAAGTCCTTCCACATAAAAAGGGGTTTTTATAAAGCCTTCAGTGGCCCCTACCAGCCGCATAATTTCAATTTCAAGACGGCGGGAATAAAATGCCAGCCGCACAGTATTGGCAGTAATAAAAAGGGCGATCAGCAAAAAAAGACCGCACATGGCATACCCGGTGATCCTGAACAATGAAAAAATTTTCAAAAACCTTGCCAGCCATCCCTGGCCGTATTCCACACTTTCCACCATCTCCAGTGCCCCGATTTTTTTTGCAAACGCAGCCACCTCCTGGAAATCACCATGGGTTTTCATCCGGATTTCCAGGGCATGGGGCAAAGGATTGTGCTTTAAGGTATCAAAAAATCGGGTATGTGAAGACATTTCGTTTTTTAACTTTTCCAGGGCCTGGGATTTTGGAATGAAACGCATGTCCTCCACCGCACCCAGGCTGTTGATCCGGGCTTCAAGATCCGGCAGCATCTCCGGGGAAAAAGCAGATTCAAGATAAATCATGGCCCGCCCGCCCTGGTTCCAGCTTTCAATCACCCGGCTGGCATTTTCAAAAAACAGCAAAAACAGGGATACCACCAGAATGGACAAGGAAATAGTCACTATGGTGATCAGGTTCAAAAATCGGTTTGACCGAATGTCTGCCAGGGCTTTTTTTATATATCGGGTCATGGGCATCAGCTTCCTTATCAGGGCATAACAGCAGTCAGAGCATGGTGGACGTTTTGACCAGCTGTCCCTGGTCCAGCACAATATTGCGGCCCCGCACCATGCTTTCCATCAGGTGCAGGTTATGGCTTGCCACCAGTATGGTTGCGCCTTTCTGGTGATACGCCATTAGAAAATCCAGCACCAGTCCGGCAGATGCCTGGTCCAGGCTGCCTGTGGGTTCATCAGCCAGGATGATATCCGGGTCCCCCACCACAGCCCTTGCCACTGCCACCCGCTGCTGTTCACCGCCTGAAAGGGTGGGCGGCAGGGCATTTGCTTTTTTTTCCATGCCGGTGGTGCGCAGAACATGCATCACTTTTTTGCGGATATAAGAGGGTTTTTCCCCGGCCACCTCCAGCACCAAAGCCACATTTTCATATACGGTCCGGCCGGGAATCAGCTTGAAATCCTGGAAGACCATACCGAAGCGCCGCCGCAGACGGGGCAGTTTTGCAGCGGAAATCCGGGCGAGGTTCATGCCGTTGATAAGTATCTGGCCCTCGGAAACCTTTTCAGCCAGGTAAAGCACCTTGAGCAAGGTGGACTTTCCTGCTCCGGAAGGGCCGGAAATGAAAATGAATTCTCCGGGCTGAATATCCACAGAAACATCGTTCAATGCCAGTTTCGCGCCATACCGCTTGGTGACATTAAACAATCTGATAATCGAATGTTTGCTGCTGTCCAGGTTCATATTTTTGTATGCATTCAGTTTTCATCACAGTCCATATTTGACTGGCACTGAATTTACTGATATATATTGGTTGTGTCAAGGAGTGCTGAAAAACAGTTTTTCTTACACCCAAAGCCTTCACTGAAACCGTAAACCCGGCTTCTTCCAAACAGTGAAGGCTTTGCCATATAAAAACCATAAGGACAGAAAAATGCTGTTATTTGATTCCCACTGCCATATTGACGACCCCTGCTTTGCTGCAGATATGGATGCCGTGTTTGAGCGGGCTGAAACGGCAGGGGTCCGGGCCATGGCCATTGCAGGGGTAGACACAGACACCGCCCAAAAAGCCGTCGAAATTGCCGGCGGCCGGAACAATGTCATCACGGCAGTGGGCATCCATCCCCATGATGCCGTGCATTGCACCCCAAAAAATCTGGCGGATCTGGCCGGCCTGGCAGAGAAAAACAGCTGCGTCAAAGCCTGGGGGGAGACCGGCCTGGATTTTAACCGGATGTTTTCTCCGCAAAAAGACCAGGAAGTCTGTTTCACGGCCCAGCTGGCCATTGCCGGGGATCTGGATCTTCCCCTGATTTTCCATGAACGTGATTCCAACGGCCGGTTTTATGACATTGTAAAAACAGACGGGCCTGACACCAGAAAAGGGGTGGTCCACTGTTTCTCCGGCACCCGCACAGAATTGTTCCAATATCTGGATCTGGGGTACTATATCGGCATAACCGGCATTTTAACCATCCAGCAGCGGGGAAAACTGCTCAGGGAACTGGCACCGTTGATCCCCAAAGACAAAATTCTCATTGAAACCGATGCCCCGTATCTCACCCCTGCCCCCCAGAAAAACAAATACCGGCGCAATGAACCCGCGTTTGTCCGTTCAGTGCTGGAAAAACTGGCACAGGTAAGGGTCGAAGACCCACAGGAACTGGCAAAAACCATCTTCACCAACACCAACAGATTTTTTAACACCAGCTTTGTCTGAAATGCCATCCCCGCCGGAATAACCCACCGCAGCAGCACAGAGCCCCGGCGCTTTTCTGCGCTTAGACAGTCAGACCCATCCACAGATCCCATGCCGGATGCAGTGCGGGGTCAGCGGCAAAAAGCTGTCCCGCCGATGGGTGCGGTCAGACCGCCGGGGTGGTATCCTTTGCCATCAGCTTTGTCACCGCTTTTTCAAGGCCGTCCAAAGACAGTTCAAACATGGGGAAAATGGCACTGATGGTCATGATGGTGTGGGTGTAGCCCCACATGGATTCAGGCACCGGGTTCAGCCACACGCTGTGGTTGAAGGTTTCAGCCAGAAATTTGAGCTGCTGGATGCTGGGCCGGCCGCTGCGCTCACTGATGTGGATGGAGCCGTCATGGGCCATGAGTTCATAGGGGGCCATACTGGCATCCCCCACTATGATGAGCCGGGTGTCCGGGTCATTTCTGGTAAATTCCACAATCTTTTTGGGCTTTTTATACCGGGCCGGGTCCTCCCACACATAATCGTAAATGGTGTTGTGGAAAAAATAGGTTTTCACTTCCTTGAACTGGGCCCTGGCATAATCAAACAGGGTCTGGACAATGTCAATATGGGGATCCATTGACCAGCCGCCATTGTCAATGGCCAGGATCACCTTGAGCCGGTCCTTGAGCGCCCGGTCAAACACCAGCTCGATCTCGCCGGCGTTGCGCATGGTTTCTCTGATGGTCTCATCCACATTGACCTGGTCTTTGGGACCGGCCGGCACCAGGTTGCGCAGCCGCTTGAGGGCCTCTCCGATATTGGCCTGGGTCAGGGGACCGGCTGTGGAATAATCCTTGTAACGCCTTTCATTGGCCACTTTTACCGCAGATTTTCCGCCGGACGACCCGCCCACCCGCATGCCGCCGGGATGGTATCCGGAATGGCCCACAGGAGAATATCCGCCGGTGCCGATCCATTTTCCGCCGCCATCATGGCGCCCCTCCTGGTCCTTAAGCCGCTCCTTGAAGTATTCGATCAGTTCATCCGGCGACATCTTGTTGAGCTTTTCCTCGTCAATGCCCAGGGCATCTGCCACCTTTTTGGGATTTTTCAGCCATTCTTCCAGCAATCCTCTGGCAATGGCATCCACTTCAAATCCCGCATCCTCCGGCAGAGGCACGCCTTCAAAATAATGGGCAAACACCTGGTCATAGAGATCAAAATACCGCTCACTTTTGACCAGGATGGCCCGGGCACAGGTATAAAAATCATCCAGCCCGGCCACCATCCCGTTGTACAGCGCTTTTTGCAGGGTGAGAAAAGCTGTGGGGGATACGGGAATCCCCACCTCCTTGAGGGTATAAAAAAATTTTACAAACATAGGGCCTGCCCCTTAAAACAAACGTCTTCTGGATGTCAGGTTCTGCGCACCTTCATAATCCGGGCTCTTTTTAAACAATACCCCGAGAAAGGGCAGTTTGCCGTTGATCAGGTCCTTGACCCGGAAATCAGGATCAGCATTCAACGCCCTTATCCAGTTGATCAGTTCCCGGGTAGCCGGCTTTTTTTCTATGCCGGTAATATCCCGCATGCTGAAAAATGCCTTGATGGCATTGTCTGCCAGTTTGGTATCCAGATCCGGGAAATGCACATGGATGATTTTGCGCATCATTTTGGGATCGGGAAATGCAATGTGATGAAAATTACATCTGCCTAAAAACGGATCGGACAGGTCTTTTTTGGCATTGGAGGTAATGATGATAACCGGCCGGTGACGCGCCTTGATGGTTTGATCAGTTTCAATGATATCAAACTGCATCTGGTCCAGAACATCCAGCATGTCATCTTGAAAATCGGTATCTGCCTTGTCAATCTCATCAATAAGCAGAACGGTACGCTGGTCAGCAGCAAACGCCTGGCCGATTTTTCCCATTTTAATATATTCATTGATATTGCTTACATCCCGCTTTGAATCGCCAAAACGGGAATCATTGAGACGGGTGAGGGTATCATACTGGTACAGGGCCTCCACCAGTTTCATGCTGGACTTTACGTTGAGTACAATAAGGGGCATGCCCAGACTTTCAGCAATGGCATAGGCCAGCATGGTCTTGCCGGTACCCGGCTCTCCTTTGAGGAGCAGCGGCATTTCCAGCCGCATGGATATATTGACAATAGCTGCCAGTTCCTGGTCCAGTACATATTTTGTAGCGCCCTGAAATTCATCAGAAACAATTTGGTTCATGGGTTGTTTTCTCCGGATATCAAAGGGTTTTCACATTAATAATTATTTCCTGCCGTGGGCAGGATATTGTGTTTTTTACCGAAAATATGAAGCATATCCTGTTTTTTCACAAGGATTTTATTAAAAATTCATATACCTGCCCCATATATTACAAAATTGTATTTTAATTTTTTTGCCCCTGAATTCTAAACCATTGACACTGATACCACTTAGTGTTAAGAGTTTTTATTTGATTTTTTCAGCCATGAAACAAACAGGAGCATGCTATGATTGGTGGAATTGGAATGCCGGAACTGATAATCATCCTTGTGATTATACTTGTTATTTTTGGAGCAGGCAAACTGCCTGAAATCGGAGCCGGTTTGGGCAAAGGCATTACAAATTTTAAAAAAGCCTCAAAAGAGATCCCTGAAGACAAGGACAAAGAGCCGGAACAGATTGAAAAAGAATAAAAAATTGCTGCTGTATATCTTCCTTCTCCTGCAGCCGGGTAAATGCCGCGCCCGGCTGCCTGCGTTTCATTTCCTGCCCTCTGACATGCCTGCCGCCAGAAAATAATCGGTCACCGTTTTATTTTTTACCTCACCAAGTAACAAAAATGTAATTGTATTTGACTATTAAACCACATTTTTGTTACTTATTTGTCGGGATGTAGAGTTTATTAACATTATCCCCTGAAAACGCGGGCCTGCCGGCTGGAAAACCTTGTCTGTTAGAGGCTGGCACGCCCATTGCTTGCAAAAAGGCCATGAAAACAATGGAAAATTCACAAGCCCGGGTTTTAATCCAGAAAAAAGAAAGCCTGATACAGGCATTTCTGGCAGGGAAAGAACCGTTTTTCCTGGAAAAACTGACCCGGTTTCTGGATGAATATTTTTTTACGGTATACGAAAAAAGCATTACTGCGGGAAAAATGGTGGCCTCCCAGCATCCGTTTGCCATCATTGCCCTGGGAGGATATGGGAGAAAAGAACAATGCATCCATTCTGATATCGATCTGCTGATCCTTTTCGATGCTGCGGTTCCCCCGGAAGTGGAGGGATTTGTTCAGGAACTGCTTTACCCGTTATGGGATGCCCGGTTTGAAGTGGGATATGCGGTGCGCAGTATTGATGAATGCATTGCCATGGCCTTTGACCGGTTTGATGTTCTCACCACGGTCCTGGATGCCCGGTTCATTTGCGGGCTTTCTTTGATTTACTCCGCGTTCAAGGAAAGATTCCGACGTCAGCTTTCCGGCCGATATTACAAGCAGGCCCTTGACTACCTGTTTGACCATGGCATCAAGCGGCTGGAAAATTTCGGCGATTCCACCTATCTGGTGACCCCGGACCTTAAATCCGGATTCGGCGGATTGCGCGACTACCACACCCTTTTGTGGTACGCCAAGATCAAATCAGATATCAAGGAAAGACGGGACCTGGAATACTATGGTTTTTTATCCCATTTTGAATATGAAACCCTGGAAAAAACCCTGGCCTATATCTGGGATATCCGCAACCGCCTGCACCATATAACCGGCCGCAAATGCGATACCCTGCACTTTGAATACCAGACTGAAGTAGCAGGTCTGCTCAATTACAGCAACCCCGGCGATCAGCCGGATGTTGAAGTATTTTTAGGTGATCTGCATGCCCATATGGAATTTCTCAAGCAGGTCAACCAGATCACCTTTGAAGATATCTTTGCCAGCAGCCGGATCAGAAAAGAACCTGCTGCCCCCCATCTTACAAAGACACCCGGTCTGGTCATCCAGAAAAGGCGCCTGTATTTTGCCAATACCGTTGTTATCCTGCAGCACCCTGAACTGCTGCTGAAAATATTTCTGGAAAGCGGCAGAAGACGTATCCCCTTGTCCATCGAAGCCAGGCGTGTGGTATCGGAATTTGTGCATCTGGTGGACGAAGACATGAAAGCAGATCCGGAAAATATCAAAATTTTCAAAAAAATCCTGGCGCTGTCTTTCTGGGAATTCAATGTGCTGAATGTGATGCTCTCCACCGGCATCCTGGAACAATTCATTCCGGAATTCGGTGCCATCACCAACAAGATCCAGTACAACCACTACCACCTGTTTCCGGTGGACAAGCATTCCATCCGCTGCGTTCAGGTCATCAACAGCTTCAGGGAACCGGGCACCAATGTCATCACCACGCTTTACGCAGATGTTTTCAAGGAAGTGAGAAATAAAAATCTTTTGCTGATAACCGCCCTGCTTCATGACATCGGCAAATCAGATCCGGCAAAGGAACATTCAAAAACCGGGGCTGCCATTGCCGGGCCGATCCTGAAGCGTATGGGGTTCAATGCAACAGAGGCGGCAGACGGCCAGAGCCTGATTCAGAACCACCTGCTGCTTGCCAAGACTGCCACCAGGCGGGATATTTTTGATGAGGAAACCGCCATCTACACCGCCAACAAAGTGGGAAAAATCCGGCTGTTGCGCATGTTGTTTCTGCTTACGGTTGCCGATTCCATGGCCACAGGTCCCAAGGCATGGAATGACTGGACTGAAAACCTGATAAAAGATCTGTTTTTAAAAACCATGCGTATTTTAAAAACCGGAGAACTGGCATCCAAAAAGAGCCAGCGCCTTATTCAGCAAAAAAAGATGAAAGTACTGGCCCTGCTTAAGGAAAGCGGACAGGATCATGACATTCTGCAACTGCTGAAATCCATGTCCGGAAGATATCTTTTATATATGCCGGCCATCCATATCGCAGATCATATCAACCTGTACCGGAATCTCGGGGACAGGCAGTTCATCTGGCAGATCTCCAAAGAAAAAAATTCAGACATCCGTACTGTGGCTATCTGCGGACGGGAAAAACCCGGATTTTATTCAAAAATAGCCGGGGTCTTTTTTCTCAACCGCATCAATATTGTGGCATCCCAGGCCTATCCCCTGGGAGACACCCACATTCTGGATATTTTCAAGGTCATGCCCCCCAGAGACCGCCTTTTTGAAAATGAAAAATGGGAAAAAGCAGTAAAGGATCTGACCCAGGCCCTGGATGATGACCTTTTTCTGGACAAAGTTGTGGACAAAATTCCAGACCGCATCACCATTGCCTCGGGCAGGCGGCCGGAACCCAATCAGGTACGTATCGACAATGAAACCTCCAGTTTTTTCACCATCATTGAAGTGCTGACCTATGATTTTGCCGGCCTGTTGTTCACCATCACCAATGCCCTGTACCGCAGCGGTCTCAATGTCAATATCGCCATGGTAGGAGGAAAAGTGGACCAGATTATAGATATATTCTATGTGCGGGACCTGGAAAATGACCAGAAGATCCGGGATCCGGAAAAACTCAAGCAAATTAAAACAGCCATCATAAAAAGGCTCCCACAGATACACGCAAAGGAGGTAGTAAATGAAAAAAATTGAAGCTGTCATCAAGCCTTTCAAGCTAGATGATGTTAAGGAAGCCCTCAGTGAAATCGGAATTTACGGCATGACCGTGACTGAAGTAAATGGTTACGGCCGCCAGAAAGGACACAAGGAAATTTACCGGGGCGCGGAATATGTAGTGGATTTCGTTCCCAAAATCAAACTGGAAATTGTTGTTGCAGACAACCGGGCAGATGAAACCATTGAAACAGTCAGAAATGCAGCCAATACAGGAAAAATCGGGGACGGCAAAATCTTTGTCCTGAACGTGGAAAAAGCTGTCCGGGTCAGAACCGGTGAAACAGACACTGATGCACTCTAACCAGAGTGCAGACCAGAATATAATACAAAAAATCAATAACAGAAAGGAAAACGTATGACCCCCACAGACGTACTCGCAATGGCCAAGGAAAACAATGCAAAAGTGGTTGACATCCGGTATATGGATTTCATCGGCACCTGGCAGCATTTTTCTGTCCCTTTAAGTGAATTTTCAGAATCCGCTTTTGAAGACGGGTTCGGATTTGACGGATCTTCCATGCGGGCCTGGCAGGCCATCAACAACAGTGACATGATCGTCATTCCGGAACCCGGCACGGCAAGAATGGATCCATTTTTCAAGGTTCCCACCCTGGCCATCATCGGCAACATCCATGACCCCATCACCAGTGAGTCCTATTCCAGGGATCCCCGGGGCATCGCCAAGAAAACCGAACAATACTTCAAAAGCACAGGTCTTGGTGACACCATTTTTGTAGGTCCTGAACCGGAATTCTTTATTTTTTCCAACATCCGGTATGCTTCCGAACCCCATTCCGCTTTTTTTGAAATCGACTCCCCGGAAGGCCACTGGAATACAGGCATGGATGAAATGCCCAATCTGGGATACAAAATCAAACCCAAACACGGGTACTTCCCCCTGCCCCCGGCTGACCAGTATCAGGATATGCGGACCGAAATGATGCTCACCCTGGAAAATCTGGGCATTGCCATGGAATGCCAGCACCATGAAGTGGCGTCCGCCGGCCAGTCGGAAATCGATCTGCGGTTTGATTCCCTTGTGAACATGGGCGACAGCCTGGCGTGGTTCAAATATGTGCTGAAAAATGTGGCAAATAAATACAACCACACAGTCACCTTCATGCCCAAGCCCATTTACGGGGACAACGGTACCGGCATGCATACCCACATGAGTTTCTGGAAAGACGGCAACCCCCTGTTTGCAGGCAACAAATATGCCGGCCTGTCTGATGAGGCTCTGTATGCCATCGGCGGCATCATGAAGCACTGCAAAGCCCTGTGCGCCATCACCAACCCCACCACCAACTCCTATAAACGCCTGGTGCCCGGTTTTGAAGCCCCTATCAACCTGGCCTATTCCAGCAGAAACAGAAGCGCGGCCATCCGCCTGCCCATGTATTCCGGATCTCCCAAGGCCAAGCGCATTGAATTCAGGACCCCGGATCCCTCCTGCAACGGATACATGGCATTTTCCGCCATTGCCATGGCCATGATTGACGGTATTCAGAACAAGATGGATCCAGGCGACCCCATGGACAAAAACATCTATGACCTGCCGCCTGAGGAACTGGCTGAAATGGACTCCGCCCCGGGCACACTGGAAGAAGCACTGGACGCTTTGAAGCAGGACCATGAATTCTTGCTCAAAGGAGACGTGTTCACCAAAGATGTTATTGAACACTGGATCGACTATAAAATGGAAAACGAGGTAAAACCCGTGATCAGCCGTCCCCATCCCCATGAGTTCTACCTGTATTTTGACATTTAATCCCGGTATCACAAAAAAACAATAAAACTGAAGTTGAAAAGGGGGGATATCATCCCATATATGATATCCCCCCTTTTTTTTACTGTCTGGTGCAGGCAGCAGAAATCCCATAAGATTTTTAATGCAATCAAAAATAAAATACGGTATAACAGGACTATTTCAACCAAAGATATAAGGGAGGCACAGCTTTCATATGGGATTTCTGCCTTGGGTACGCACACTTTTTCCAGGATACTTCCTGTTTTTATTTTTCATACTATCGCTCACTTTTCCAGCCTTTGCCCAGTCTGCTGAAAAAGGGAATGAATTTGCTGATTTGGGCCAGCGGCTGATCAAAGACGGGTTTGCCCCGGAACAAATCAAGTCTATTTTGGCCAGTGAAGCAGTGTTCTTCAATCCTGAAGGTGTATCCATGTTCTTTGTTCACTCAGAGTCCAGCCTGAATTATGACCAGTTTCTATCCAAAACATCCATTGCCAATGCATTTCAGTACATGGAAACACATCAGGAAACCCTGGACCAGGCCCAAAAAATCTATGGGGTTGATAAAACCGTCATCACCGCCATCCTTTTAGTGGAAACCCGCCTGGGGACATTTCTGGGCAAAAGAACAGTCATCAATACGCTGGCCACCATGGCGGCTCTCACTGACGAGAATCTGCAGGAACGTATCTGGGATGCCATTCCTGAACAAAAAAAACCGGAAAAAGAAACCTTTTTAAAGAAGGTACAACAACGCTCCAAATGGGGCTATGAAGAACTCAAGGCTCTTATAAAATACACAGAAAGAGAAAACCTTTCCCCGGAATCCCTCAAAGGTTCCTATGCCGGCGCCATGGGTATTTCCCAGTTCATGCCGTCCAATGCCCTGACCCTGGCAAGGGACGGCAACAATGACGGCAGAATTGACTTGTTCCACCACAGCGATGCCATTTTTTCCGTGGCCAATTATCTCAAACACCATGGCTGGGAACCCGGTATCTCACGGCAGCGTCAGCATGAAGTGCTGTTCCGTTACAACCACAGCAATTATTATGTGGACACCCTCATGAAAATCTCGGACCGGCTGAAAGAAGGCTAAAAAATTTCATGGACAAAAATATCGTTTTATATATCCTTTTGATTTTCGGCATCTCTTTAGGCCTTACCATGCTGGCTTTGATAGATATCATAAAAAAAGATTTCGGTTCTCCCGCACCAAAAATTCTGTGGCACTTCATAGCCCTTATTCCTCTGGTGGGATGGCTTATCTACCTGATTTTCGGCTACAGAAAAGGCCGCAAAAAATCC